>JBDTOX010000022.1:0-5348 GCA_039933015.1 Methylophilaceae bacterium | reverse complement strand
TCACCTTCGTGCAGCATGGACAGCTCCAGTTTCATGACCGAGCGATGCAGCGTAAATAATCCGACATTGAGCGCAAAAGCGGGCTTGTATTCTTCTTGCGTGCCGATGGTGTAATTGATACTGAACAGCTTGTTCTGCTGGTGTATGGTCCGCAAGCTGTCGACCCACTCAATGCGCCGCTCTTCGCCAACAAATCCTTCGTTGATCAAGTGCTGATATATCGGCAGGTATTTGACGATGGTTTCTTTTTCCAACCCTGAAGCCTGATAGCGCTGCCGGGCCTGATTAAGATGATCCTGCTGTGTTTGCAGTGCCAGTTGCGCGGCATCTTTCCGCTTCTGGGCATAGCCTACCAACAAGGTCATCAGGATGAGCACTACACCCAGTGCAATAACCGGGTAGCGCAACCGACGCCAATCTTGCTGATTGAAGTTCATGTCGGTGGTACCTCACGCTTGAGGATAATTTTGAATTTAAACAAGGCTGCATCCAATTGCGCAGCACGCTCTTCGGCTGTACTGCCTTGCAAACTGGTGTGGGAGCTTACATTGACCGGTTCCTGCAATATAACAACTTGCTCGACAGCACTTTCGGCCCTTAAGCGTGCTGCCAGGCGGTTAACGCTTTCCAGTGCTGCGCGGTAATCGCCCGTGAAACCTTTAATTTCACCATTCACAAACCCTACTTCATGCAGGCTTGCAGGATCGGATACGACGCCAGGCTGCGCTGGCACAGCAGACATGGGCGCTGCCGATGTTTTATCGTCATCCTTAATATTGGTATCGTTGGTGAACGCCCAGCGCAGCCTGTTAATCTGGATCTCGGGTGACGCCTCGATAGCTTTGCTCAAATGCTGCATCATATGCCGCGGCGATTTAGCGTTGCTGGTAATGGTTTGTTTTAGCTCTACAGCCATTTTCAGATCATTGCTGGGAATGGGTGTTGCCGGAAAATTTTTCGCAACGTCGCTATAAAGCTGCTCCTGAGAGCGCGCATCTGCGGTTGCTTGCTCGGCTAATGCTGCCTGATCAAAACTGTCTTTAAGATACACACCCGTCAGCACCATACCACCCAACACAATCATGGCGGTCGCTGCGTTAATCCATTGCCTTACAAAATTAAGCCGATGATGCCTGATAAGTTTGGGTGGAGCGAGGTTGTCTGGCACATGGCCAATTGCCAGCAGATGCATATGCAGCAGCTCTGGATTAGCATGTAGCAGTTGGGGGTCGAGATGCACGCCCCGCACAAACTTAGCCAAGTCTACTTGACTGCATTTTATCCCTTGCTCTTGCTGGATAAGCTGGCAGATATGTGCACTGCTCTCATCCAGCGCCGGCAGCACCATGCTGAGCGAGGTTTCTCGGCTAATAAACCGCTGGCTCATGAGGTATAAGCGCGTTTTTTCGGTTTCCGCCAGATAAAAATGGTCGAGGCGGGCTTGAGCAGCGAGCGGGATCGGCACTAAACGGCTAATGCGTATACGGCCATTATGTAGATAAGTCTGGCGCAAGCCTGTATTGAGACGCTCGCTGAGCAATATATGCGGCGCTGTCAGCTTCATGCGGCGCACCATCGCATGGCTGACCATAGGTAGCAAATAAACACCGACCAGAGATGCTTGCTGCGCTTCGATGCATTGCATCCAGTCTTGAAGAAAATCCGTGTTACTTATTGACATAAAGAGAAAACGATCGTCCTTGCGTTTCTCTTTTTCCCGGTTGATAAAATGCGCAGCGCGGTAGATAGTGCCCCGATAAAGCTGGCTCAGCTTACGTTCCACCAATTCGCGCCGCGCATTGCCTATGGTATGTGGCAAAGTCTCCAGCCGGAAATCTTCTTCTATGGCATCGGCCAGCAGGTAAACCGTGATATGACTATGCTGCTGTAAAAAATGGCTGAAATCCTGATGCCCCTGCGCGTCATTTTGAAAAACTTGATATGACTGCAGCTTTCCTAGCCGCCAAATGCCAGCAGTGAGTTGGCTATTAGTTGCACAGAGGACAATTTTGGTGAGCATGATCAAGGCCGTGTCGATTTCACAGTTTGAGTTTACTGAAGGAGTCGTACACCGGACCAAGCACCGAGAACATGATAAAGGCGAGGATAGCGCCCAGGATTACGGTCAAGGCTGGCTCCAGCAGCTTGAGCATTTTCTCTATGGATTCGTTCACATCACGATCATAAAAGTAGCTAATCTTTAACAAAGACTTATCCAATGCGCCCGTACTCTCGCCGACCCTGATCATACGCACGACCAGGGGGGGGAACAGCCCCGCATTACGAAAACTCTCGCTCATGCTATCCCCGGCGTTAATCTGCTGATAAGCACGATTTAGCGCATTCGCCACTACCTGGTTAGCAGCAATATCTTCACAAGTCTTGATTGCATCCAGTATGGGTATGCCTGTCTGGTACATCAATGCAAAGTAGCGTGCAAAACGCGCGAGGATGATTTTTTGTAATATCGGGCCCGTCATAGGCATATTCAGCTTGATATAGTCAAAGCGATAGCGCGCCTCCGGGCTTTGCCTGACCATAAAAGCCACCAGCATTATCAGTAAAACCGGTAGCGCAAGTATCAGCCACCAGTAATTTACAAATGCATTCGAGATAAAAATCAGTATCTTGGTTTGGAGAGGAAGCTCCTGGCCCATATTGCGCAAAAAAGACACCATTTGCGGCACCAGGTAAACCATAAGGAATGCAACGGCCCCCATAACAACCACTAAGACAAAAAGCGGGTAGGCCATGAGGCGTTTGGTTTGTGAAATCAGCTCATCCTGCCACTTGAGTGTCGCTGCGAGATTCTCAAAGACTTCCGGCAGTTTGCCGGTCTGCTCACCCGCACGCACCAGGCTGACAAATACATTACTGAATACACGTGGGTATTCAGACAATGCTTGCGAAAGCATTTTCCCGCCTTCTACATCTGACACCAGTGCGCCTAGCACCTTCTGAAAATGCGGGTTGGGGCTGGTATCTCTAAGATCGCTAAGCCCTTCAAGTAAAGGCACACCCGCACTGGTAAGCTGTTCCAGCTGAAAGCAGAACATCACTAAATCTTGCAGGCTGACTTTGCGACTATTAAAGATACTCGCGATTTTTCGAGTCGGGCGAAAAGTAATCAGGCTAAGCCCGATGCGCTCCAACCTGAGTTCAAGGTCGATTTCATTCTGCGCATCAATCTGCCCGCGCGCTGAGCGGCCAATCTGGTCAACAGCTTTGTAGTTAAAGGTAGGCATGTGTGCGCTATTGATCCCGCGGCTATTTGATTCTGCTGGTCAGGTCAATCACGCGGGTGACCTCGGATAAGCTGGTATAGCCTTCCAGAATGCGGCGTACACCGTCATCTGCCAAAGTAACAAAACCTTTTTCGAATGCCATCTTACGCATTTCATCCAGATGCGAGCGGCGAGCAATCAATGCATCCATATCGCTATCGATGCGCAGTAATTCAATGATAGCCATACGACCGCGATAACCGCTGTAATTGCAGCGTTTGCAACCAATGTGGCGATAAATCTGCACATCTGCTTGTGGTCTGGTACCGAGCAGCTTGCGCTCATCGTCATCAGGCACATGCGCCTCCTTGCAATGAGGACACAGCACGCGCACGAGCCGTTGCGCCACCACACCAATGATATTACCCGCCATGATGTCGGGCGAGATGCCTATGTCCAGCAGGCGCGGAAAAGTGCCTAGTGCCGAATTGGTATGCAGTGTGCTGAATACCTGATGGCCTGTCATGGCCGCACGAAATGCCATCGTGGCAGTATCTGCATCGCGTATTTCACCGACCAGGATGATGTCCGGGTCTTGCCGCATGATGGAACGGATACCGTTGGCAAAATCCACTTTGTTGACTTCAGCAACTGAAGTCTGGCGCATCATGGTTACCGGATATTCCACCGGGTCTTCCAGCGTCATGATATTGACTGCTTCGGTGTTCTGATGCGAGAGCAGGGAATACAGCGTGGTGGTTTTACCGCTACCTGTTGGCCCGGTAACCACCATAATGCCTTCTGGCCGCGTCATCATGAGCTTTAGCTCACCCAGCGTCTCGATACGCAAGCCCATGCGTTCCAGCGGAATAATGGATTTTTCACGATCCAGCACGCGCAGGACAATATTTTCACCGTGTATCGTCGGATGGCTGGCCACGCGAAAGTCGATGGGCCGGCCCACTAGATTAATATTCAAGCGCCCATCCTGCGGCGAGCGCGTTTCAGCGATATCCATGCCGCTGATGACCTTGAGCCGCACAGCAATGCCAGGCCAGTAAGTTTTATGCAGACTGCGTATCTGCTGCAATACCCCGTCTATACGATAGCGAATGCGCAAAAATGCATATTCCGGCTCGAAGTGGATGTCGGAAGCACCACGCTTGACCGCATCCATGAGCAGTGCGCCTACCAGACGCACGACTGGCTGTGTGTATTCATCGCCGCCAGCTTGCAGGCTCTGATAATCAATTTCGCCAGTTTCGATCTCGCGCAGAATGCCATCCACCGAAAGTTCATAACCGTAGAACTGGTCGATATGTTCTTCGAGCTGCGCTTCGGCGGCGAGTACAGGTTTGACCTGAATCTGCCCGCCCAGCATGGCGCGCAACTGGTCCAGCGCCACCACGTTGAACATGTCGGCCATGGCCACCACTATTGATTTGGTGGGTTCTTCATACGCAACTGGAAGCAAATGATAACGGCGCGCAAAATCTTCCGGTACCATTTTAAGAGCATCGGCATCGGCGATAACCGACGTGAGATCAATACTTTCCTGCCCGATGGTATGCGCGACGAGATCGCGCACCATCGCCTCGGTAACAAAGCCTAAACGCACCAGCTGGCGACCGAGCGGAATGTTGTTCTGATCCTGCTCCATCAGGGCAATGCGCAACTGGTCCTGACTGATCAGGCCCTGTTGCACCATCAATTCGCCCAATCGCAGCTTGCGTCTTTGTTCAGCCATGAAATAGCTCAGCCATAATTTTTAGCATCTTCTTTTATTGTCATCTGACTGTTTATCAGATTTAAGCGTCACTAACAAGGCGGAGGACATTTGAACAATGGCTACTGAAGCTGGACTATGCGCGACTCGAGTTGGGCGCGGTCTATAGCACTTGCGCCAGATTTCGGCAGCAATTCCTGCGCACGTTTATAGTATTGCAGTGCCAGGGCCGGCTTATTGAGCTGATCCAGGCTCACCCCCAAGTTAAAGGCGTAGTCGGCGTTATTGGGAGCAAAGTGATGCGCCTGAAAATAGGCTTGCTGTGCCGAAGGCCACTGGCTTTGCTGGGCATATAAATTACCTAAGGCTGCATATAGATGCGCAGCTTCTGGCTGCTG
>JBDTOX010000021.1:0-2849 GCA_039933015.1 Methylophilaceae bacterium | reverse complement strand
ATTGTGGGGGCGATTTTCTGCCGCACAAGTGGCAGCAACATTAAGTACCAATCATGCGCAATTCTAAGCTGACTAATCACCATGATTGATAACCATAGTCTTTAGGACCGTACACTTAAATTTTTGTTCTATAGTTGAATACATTTGTGAACTACCCCCGCCCTGAAGGGCCGTGCTTCCAACTTCAACGGCACGCGCAATGCAGAGGACTTACACCCTTGGGCTTGGGCAGTCGTGCATCAAGCTGGAACTGCCCAATCCCATGCCGGTTGGTTGATAGATACACCTTTTGTGTTTCCACCAAGCTGTTGTTCCAATACCAGCGCACGCAACCGAAGGCTTGAGCAAGCTTGTCAGCGTGAATGACGTTGGGATAGATTCTGATTTTGGTAACGGATAGCACAGTAGTTATCCACGCCATTCACCCCCCCCTGAGCGAGGAGGATTTAGGCACGATCTGTTAAATCAATTACTGAATATATGCTTTGATACGAGACAAAGTTTCGTCCCGACCTAGCAACGCCATCACTGCGTCTATACTTGGTGAATGCGTACCGCCGGTAATCATGACGCGCAAAGGCATGGCCACCTTGGGAAATTTAAGCCCGTTGCTGGTCACAGCATGCTCAATAGCGGCATGTATGGCTTCCGTCGTCCATTCAATTTCTGCCAACTGTCCTGCCAGCGCCTTGATCACGGGCAAAATTTCTGAAGTAATGTGTTTTTCCACTGCCAGTGCATCTACTGCAGGTTTGCGGTAAAAGTACATCACACCTGAAGCTAGTTCATTTAGGGTATTTGCACGCTCGCGATAAAGTTCAACCACCCCCGTCAGCGCAGGCTCTGTCAAGTTCTCAATACCCTGCGCAGCTAACCTTTGGCTGACATTTTTCAGCAGATAAGCATTATCGGCTTGCTTGATGTAATGAGCATTGAGCCAATTAAGCTTATCAGTATTGAACTGCGCAGCAGATGAGGTGATGTGGTCAAGATCAAACCACTGGCAGAACTGCTCCATGCTGAAAATTTCATCATCGCCGTGCGACCAGCCTAAGCGCGCCAGATAATTCAATACGGCCTCAGGCAAATAGCCGTCATCGTCATACTGCATCACGCTGACAGCACCATGGCGCTTGGAAAGCTTTTGCCCGTCATCACCCAGGATCATGGAGAGATGCGCATACTGCGGAACATTTGCGCCCAAGGCATTCAGCATATTAATCTGACGCGGGGTATTGTTGACGTGGTCATCACCGCGAATCACCTGCGTAATGCCCATGTCCCAGTCGTCCACCACCACACAGAAATTATAAGTGGGGGTGCCGTCTGCGCGCGCGATGATCAGGTCATCCAGCTCTTCGTTGGAAATACTGATATGACCCTTGACCAGATCATCCCAAGCCACTGCGCCCGACTGCGGATTCTTGAAGCGCACCACGGGAGGTATCCCTTCCGGCTTTGCCGTTAATACCTTAACTGGCTCCGGACGCCAGCGGCCATCGTAGCGCGGCTTGATGCCTTGCGTCATTTGCTGCTCGCGCATGGCATCCAGCTCTTCCTTACTGCAATAACAGTAATACGCCTTCCCTTCGTCCAGCAGTTTTTGAATCACTTCCTTATAGCGTTCCATGCGCTGCATTTGATAAAACGGACCCTCGTCCCAATTCAGTCCCAGCCAGTTCATGCCATCCAGAATAGCCTGCACGGCTTCAGGTGTAGAGCGCGCCACATCCGTATCTTCGATACGCAGAATAAAACTGCCACCATATTTACGGGCATAAGCCCAAGAGAACAAGGCAGTGCGGGCACCGCCAATGTGTAGAAATCCAGTAGGACTAGGAGCAAAACGGGTTCGGACGGTCATGGGAAGCGGGCTGAATAAAAGTGCAGGATTTTACCATGCCATCGCCTTATCAAGCCGCGACCGCTTACGATTTGACCAAAAGCACTTCACATGCTTTAATTTTTTACTCGATTGGGGTGGTTAGCTCAGTGCTAGAGCACTGCCTTCACACGGCAAGGGTAACTGATTGGAACCAAGTACATGAAACCATTAAAATCAATGGACTGCGATACATTTTCGTAGACCATTTTTGTTTGTACGGATTATGTACAGATAATTATTTTCAGAACCACCCAATTTCATATCGAATAACTCAGCCGTAAATCCAAGCAAGGTCAAACGATATTGCTTCTGAATTAGTCGAACCAATGCGATTTGATTGATCTGATTTGAACGTACACCCCTGCGGGGGTGGGTGTCTGCATCTACGGTTTGATTACCAAGACACCCCTAGAAAATTTCACTCCTTGGGACATTTTCCAACTTCTTGCCCAACCCACTTCTGAACGTCACCACGAAACTCTAGGCCGATAAATACAGCCAGCCTAAGCCCCAAGCATAGCCAGGCCATTTCATCCATCCGATCAGGCCGTATAGATAACTTAGTATGCCACGGATAGAACAGTCCGGCGCTCACGTCCTTATGAACTACGCTATAAAGCAACAGGTGGCTGTATGTTCCAACAAGCACGCCAGTAACAGCCGCTCAACTGTTGGTCGACTGTTTGACACTTGAACCCGCGTAGTTTAAAAACCTGCGCAGACGACCACTAGCCACAGCATGCCCATCAGCACCCCTCCTTATTGAGCCCTCCCATGTGGGTGGCATGGTTGTCGTAAGAATCCATTTTTAATTTAGCGGGGTAGTCTTCGGGAGCCAGCACGTGCCGTTCGTGATCATAAACCTCGCAGCGCACAACAGTCGCGCAATTTCGCATTATCGATGACGGAGTAATCCAAATGCTATTGCTTGGGCGCGCCACTTTTGGCTATTTCGTTTCCTGGC
>JBDTOX010000020.1:0-7307 GCA_039933015.1 Methylophilaceae bacterium | reverse complement strand
TTGGTAGTCGCCGAGGGCCGGGCGATATTGCAATGTCGGTACAACCGCATTGGCATTGAGCGGATCGGGCTGGGCCGCATGTCCTGTGACTGAAGCCAGCAGCACTGCGGCCATGGTCATTGCCGATATTATGGAATATGTCATACGATTCTCTACACTCCGGGAGCCCTGTTGCAGCAGCCTTTGGGCTTGGCATGGGCTTGTTCGGCAGCATTCTGGTCGGTGTAGTCATACCAAGCCGATTTCAGCCTGAACCATCGTGTGTCGACGGGATAGATGCCTGCTTGCATCAGCTGTGCCAGAATGGCGGAAAACGAAACCACCGCAGTATCATAGGCAAGCGTGAGCTTGCACGTCAGCTTGTCCAGTGCCAGCGCCTGAATTCCGGGCAACTGGCACTGGAGCGCATCGAGCGCATCATTAATCGCGTTGGCAACAGAAGACTGTTCCACTGCAATAACGCGACTCACGCAAAAAGCAGAATGGATATGCTCCTGAATCATCATGTACCTCGTGCTAGTGACTATTGCACTGGCTGCAATGTCTGAATGGTGTATTGCCCACTCGACGGATTCTTTGCAATCGTGAAATCAACCTGGTCGCCCGATTTGACGTTCTTCAGCAGGTTCTTGTCCGCAGCGAGAAATACCATCGTCATTCCGGACCAGCCAAGTTCGGGAATGGCTTCATGCCGGATCTTGGCCTTGCCGGCATCCTGATCGACCGAAATGATCTCACCCTTCACAGCGTAGCTCCTCTGCGCTTCGGTCCCCGCATGATGGGATTCATGCGTATCCGCGGCATAAATAGGCGTGGCGATCAAACCCGCTGTCAAAGCTGCGATAACGGCCATTAGAAATCTTTTCATAGTCATTTCCTTTGTCTACAATTGAATTGGGCAGGTCATGCGCCTGCCCAATTGTCTGGCTAGTTTTTGTGCATGTTGTCCATATTCATGGGCATGTTTTGCATATCCATCATCATGTGATGCTCTCCCATCATCTGCTTCATCATGTCATCCATGAGTTTCTGGTGCTCATTGATCCAGTCTTCATGTTCCTGCATGGTCATACCGGCCTTGGGTTTCATGGCCTGCATTTTCTTCATGGTTTCCTGCATCATTTTCATGTGCTCGCCCATCAGCTTCTGACGCTCAGCACCTTTGGCAGCTTCTGCCTGCTGCAGTTTCTGTTTGGCTTGCAGAACTTGCTGCGTCATCTGCCGTTGAAATTCATCCTGCGCGGCAATGGCCGAAGCAGAAAGAAAACCGATACTGCACACGGCAAGAGTGGCGATCATTTTGTTGATGGTTTGCTGTTTCATGGTTAAGGCTCCTGTTTTACATTAAAAAAAACCGAAAACTGACAGATGTCAGCCAGAAGGGAATGCGTCACTTGATGTTTGCACCCTTTTGACTGGTACCATTTTGCTTTCAGGTTCTTTACCAATAGCTGACAGCAACATTACAAGTTTGTAATCTTTGAAAAATTAATCCTGACCGCGTGCACAATTGACATGCTGAATTAATGTCTGAAGAGGGAATATGAAAATCCTGATAGTCGAAGATGAGCAGAAGACCGGCGATTACCTGAAACAAGGCCTGTCTGAAGCGGGCTTTATAGCGGATATTGTGCGCGATGGCCTCGATGGCATGCATCTGGCGCTGACCGACGACTACGATCTCGTCGTACTTGATGTCATGCTGCCCGGACTCGACGGCTGGCAGGTACTCCAGGGAATCCGGCAGGGAGGCAAGCATATGCCCGTGCTGTTCCTCACTGCTCGCGATCAGATCGAGGATCGGGTGAAAGGTTTGGAATTGGGCGCTGATGATTATCTTGTCAAGCCATTTGCTTTCTCGGAATTGCTGGCGCGGGTGCGTACGCTGTTGCGCCGTGGTAAGACCAAGGAACCGGAACTGCTTCAGGTTGCCGACCTGGAACTGGATCCTCTGCGGCGCAGAGTGACGCGAGCGGGAAAACGCATCGACCTCACGGCCAAGGAATTCGCTCTGCTCGAATTACTGCTACGGCGCCAGGGGGAGGTACTGCCCCGCTCTCTGATTGCATCCCAGGTATGGGACATGAACTTCGATAGTGACACCAACGTGATCGAGGTCGCGATGCGTCGTTTGCGTGCAAAAATAGATGATGATTTTGAGCCTAAGCTCATCCGTACTCTCAGAGGCATGGGATACGTCCTGGAAATTCTGGAGCCGTGATGAACCCCAGGTCGATCACTTCCCGTCTTACGCTGTTCTTTTCGACGGCTTCCACCTTGGTGTTGCTCGTAGTGGGTGCATTGGTCGGCACCTTGGTGGAGGCGCACTTCAAGGAGCAAGACCTGATGGAGCTCAACGGCAAACTGGAACTTGTCCGTCATGCACTGGCTAAAGTGCATACTCCATCCGATCTCGCGGCTGTTCCACGGAGTCTTTCAGACGCATTGATCGGGCATCCAGACCTTTTGGTCGCAATCCTTGGGCCTGATCGTCGCGTATTGTTCACTTCGCCAAGCACGATACTTGCCACCAGCTTGCTTAAACAGCGCCTTCATGGAGACTCATCCGGGAAAGCAAGGCTCGTGATGTGGGAACAAGGAGGAGAAGTATACCGCGGCATCTCCGCCACAGCCGCCACCGGAATCGCCGGTCAGCCGCCGGCCACGGTTGCGCTTGCGATCAACATCGAGCACCACCGCGCCTTCATGAAGGCTTTCCGAAATAACCTCTGGCTGGCAATCGCCGCAGGGATTGCGCTGACCATAGTTCTAGGCTGGGTTGCCGCACGTCGAGGGCTGGCTCCAGTCCGTGAGATGGCGGATGTGGCAAAAGGTATTTCAGTCAGCCACTTGGGTAACCGCTTATCGCCAGAAACTGTCCCAACCGAACTGGTAGATCTTGCGATGGCATTCAACGAAATGCTGGCCCGCCTGGAAGGTTCATTCCGGCGCTTGTCCGATTTCTCATCCGACCTGGCCCATGAACTACGGACACCCATCAGCAATCTGATGACGCAGACGCAGGTGGCCTTATCCAAGGAAAGACCGACAGATGAATATCGTGAAGTGTTGTATTCAAACCTGGAGGAATACGAGCGGCTGGCACGCATGATTGCTGACATGCTATTCCTGGCAAAGGCCGACAACGGACTGATAATACCGAGCAGCAAACTGGTGGATTTGCCCACGGAAGTGCGAGAGTTGTTCGGGTTCTATGAAGCGTTCGCAGAGGAACAGGAGGTCAGCTTGGTTCTCGCCGGAGAAGGTACCGTTCGCGGTGACAAGCCAATGCTCCGCCGAGCATTAAGCAATTTGCTGTCAAATGCCATCCGGTACACGCCACGCCAAGGTGTGGTCAAGGTAGTCATCGACCAATCCAGGCCTGGAGAAACAAAACTTGCCGTCGAGAACTTTGGTGAAACTATCTCGACGGAGCATCTGTCCCGGCTGTTCGACCGTTTTTACAGGGCGGACCCTTCGCGCCAGAAAGCAAGCGATGGAGCCGGGCTCGGGCTTGCAATTACGAAATCGATCATTGAAGCGCACAAGGGAAAGATCCAGGCCTTTTCTTCAAATGGATCGACCCGTTTTGAAATTACTTTTCCTATTTGAACATCCAGTGCATAAATTACAGCCCTGCCCGATATTGCAAACATGTTGAGTACTAGTCAGAGAAATCGGTTGGCCGGTTCACTTTTCTTGATGTTGCCCAATGGCGTCGAATCTTGGCGGCAATTTGCAAAAGCCTTGCGCTGAAACATCCAGCGCCGAATTAAACTTACTTGAAAGATTCTGAAATGCAATCAATGCAGTGAGCTCGATAACGGCCTCGTCATTGAAATGGCTTTTGAGACGCGCCATCAATACGCCGTCAACCTGGCGGTCGCTGTAGGTAACGGCCTCTGTGTAAGCCAGCGCCGCCTTGATGCGGTCATCGAATAATGGGGATTGCTCGAAATGGTGCAAAGCTTCAAGATGCGCCTCGCTCAGGCCGCGTTTCAGCGCAGTCGCCGAGTTGATGTCGACACAGAAAGCGCACCAGTTGATCTGTGATACGCGCACCGTGACCAATGTGCGCAAGGTCGGCTCGATCGGCGACGAATTGCGGTCGAGCGCGCCGTAGAGCAGCGACAGGCCGGCAAACACTTTCGGGGATCTTGCCCACAGCCGGGCAGGCTCCAGCTCGCGTCCGTAACGCCGCCGCTGATTGGCGAGAAACAGCCTGACGTACCAAGGGAAACGGTGACCGGGCGGGGTTTCGATATAGCTCATGATGTCAGCTCCAGGTGGATAATCCCATGTAATAAATCAGCATGGGTATGCTGTAGCCTTTGCAGATCTTGCGGAATATCGATGTCGGCCATGGAGGGCAGTTCCTGCCAATCAAGCATCCGCGAACGCAGATGGTTTCTTGTGTGCGCCATGACCGAGTCGCTACCCCATGCGATGCCGTCGAAGATGGACGGCAGACAATCCCTTACCCCGATCAGCGCATAGCCACCATCTTCTGCCGGAACGAATACGACCGAGGTATTTGCTTTCAGTCTGTGCGCGGCATCGCGCAAGGTGACAGCACCCAGCGTCGGACAATCGGTGCCGATCAGAAGTACATGCCGAAAGCTGCGCAGACTGCACGCCAGCGCATGCGCCATGCGCTGCCCCAGATCATTACCCTGCTGTGCCTGCAAGCCGATGCCAAATTCGTGCGCACATGCGGCAAAGTATGGGTGCTTGTTATCAGGCGCGCACCACAGCGTCACCGGACCGATATCCGCCGCTAATGCGTTTTGCAGGGTATGCCGTACCAGGCGGGCATGCAGTTCGGCCGCACCGGCCTGGCCCAGTGCCGAGATCAGGCGCGTCTTGGCCTCTCCCGGAACGGGTGCCTTGGCGAATATCAGCAGCGCAGTGTCAGGCGCGACCATGGAAGATCTCGCGCCGGGAGTATTGCTGTGCCAAGCGCTCTGGCGATACCCCAAGAAAATAGGCCAGGCGCAGCCGCCACATGAATACAATCGTTTGCAGGATACCGTTTTTCTCCCAGCGGCGGCTGGAAGTAATGACAGGCGTAGCCAAGCACAGCGGGGCACCGCATGCTCTTTTCAATAGACGGCTGCAGGCAATGTCCTCCATCAGCGCGATTTCCGGGAAGCCGCCCACCGCCTGGAACGTTTCACGACGCACAAACACGGCCTGGTCTCCAGTCGCTATACCCGTCAGCCGCGAACGCAGATTCATCATGCGTTCGACCACGCGCAGCAGTGGATGTCGCCCCGACAGCCTGACGTCGAAACGCCCCCATGCCTTGCCTGTATGAGCCAGACCATTGAGAACAGCAGGCACGGCATCCTCTGGCAGGCGCGTGTCGGCATGCAGGAACAGCAAAATATCGCCGCCAGCCTGCACCGCACCGGCATTCATCTGGCGACTGCGTCCGCGCGGACTCGGAAAGATCGCGTCCGCCAGCGGCCTGGCGAGAACCACCGTGTCATCAGTGCTGCCTCCATCCACCACGATCACTTCGTGACCGGCAGCGCGTAGTGGCTGCAACGCCTGCAGCGTCGCCGCAATCTGTGCGGCTTCGTTTAGTGTGGGGACAATGATCGAAATCATGGCAGCTTGCAGTTCTATAGCCTTTGATTGCACATCAATTGCCCTTGGCGTTCAATGACCAGTCGTAGGGGATATTTGCCTTGAGCGGCAACTTTTCCGGCAACCCTGGCTGATAGCGGCGCACAAATGCTTCGACTCCGCCGCTCTCGGCAAAATCCTGCTTGAACCAGTCGAAGATTTGCGACACGCGGATGCCGCCCTGCTCTATTCTCAGCCCTTTGGCCGAGTTGCCAAGAAACAACCGCACCTGATCGTCCAGCTGGGCGTCAAGACGGCCAGCCGTGTAGGGTTCCACGCGCAAATCTGGGCAGCTCACCGAGGCACAGACGATAGCGAAGTGGATGCGCGGCTCACCCATCGGGCGCAGTATCCGATGTTCCAGTGCATCCAGCGTAACAGTCTTGCCATCCAGTTGGCCCGCCGGTTTTTTCCACACAGGAGAGAAGAAACTTCCGACATCCTTGATGCTTTCCAGTGGCCAGTGGTCGAGCACCATCTTCATGGCCAGAATGTTGTAAGCATTGATGTAGAAGGCAAGCTTTTCCTCGCGGTTCGCCAGCTTTTCCAGCGGAAAAGCCGCCAACTGCGCTGCCGCCTTGTCGATTTCGCCACTGGTTTTCAAGGCGGCGTAATCCACGACATTTAGTGCGACGCCGTTTTTAGTGCCAGGTGAAACATGGTGGCTGAGCAGCTTCGCGTAATCGCTCCAGTCCGGCTCGGCAGCCATGCCGGCTTGCGAGGCCATCAGCGCGAGGGCTAATAACCATATTGAAAGTTTCTTGATATTCATCAGCAGCAACTCCCATGCGTATCGCAAGACACGTCGAACACGCCGCCCTTGGTTACAGCAGCCGGCCGGCGCGTGCCGTGCGGGGCGCACCAGGCCTTGGGCTCGCCCAGCACGGAGGGCGCGATGCCGAGGAAGTCATCCCGTTGCGGGCCGCTGGTCAACGCCTGGTAGGTACGGGCGCACACCGCGATGCGCTCACCGCGCGGAAAGATGTGGCCTTCTTCGTCGCGCACCTCGGCAAACGGGCCGCGATAGATGACGGCGTGGCCATAGTCCAGGCACTCCTTGCCTGCCGGCTTGACCGCGGTCACCGTCACTGAGCGGAATTCGATGCTTTCCACCACCTGCCAGGGCTCAGCACTCCACTTGTCGATGCGCACGGCCTGAAAGCCGGCATCGACAAACGCCTGCACGAATTCATGCTCGCCAAAGGCGCCGGAAATGCAGCCGCTCCACAGATCGGGGTCGGCCTTGAGGTGGGGCGGCACTGCTTCGTCGGCCACAATGTCGGAAATGGCGATGCGGCCGCCCGGCTTGAGCACGCGGAAGATTTCATGCACCAGCTTGGGCTTGGCGGCGTCATCCACCAGGTTGAGCACGCAATTGGAAATCACCAGATCCACCGAGGCATCAGCTATCAGCGGCCGCTCGTGGCGCTGCCTGGCCTGCCAGGCCTGCAAGACCGCCAGATCTATTGCGGATGCCACAGGATGCGCGGCCAGATGGCTTTCCATCGCCGCCAGGTCGAGCGCGAGATCGTGGATGTAGCCCTTGAGGAAACAGGTGCGGTCGCCGCCCAGTTTTTGCGCCATGTGCCCCTGATATTTGCGCGCCAGCGCCAGCATGCCATCGTTCATGTCCACGCCGATCACGTGTCCACTCTCCCCTGCCAGGTGCGCCGCCA
>JBDTOX010000019.1:0-5086 GCA_039933015.1 Methylophilaceae bacterium | reverse complement strand
GTAGTATTCTGGAAAATAGCCATGAAGCCTGGCCGGCCTTTGGCTTACGGCAAGGTGGGCAATGCGCATTATTTTGGCCTGCCAGGCAACCCTGTATCGGTGATGGTCACTTTTTACCAATTTGTGCGCGAAGCCATGCTGGTGCTCATGGGACAGCCTACGCCAGCACCTTCACCATTGTTCAAGGCAATTTGCACGGATGCCATCAAAAAATTCACGGGGCGCACCGAATTCCAGCGTGGGATTTTGTATCAGGATAAAGATGGTGACTGGAAAGTGACGCCAACTGGCAATCAGGGTTCAGGCATTTTGCGCTCCATGTCTGAGGCCAACTGCTTTATCGTGCTGGATGAAACAGTAGGTAATGTAGCGGCCGGAGCTAGCGTGCAAGTGCAAGTTCTGGAAGGCCTTGTCTAGAAAAAATCAAACTCAAAGGGGCGTTGCGAGACCAACTGCGCATCCAGCTTCACCGCTCCTAACGATGCCACTCACAACGCAGAACACAGCCGCAGGACATCAAGGCGCAGTACAGTCCACCAGCCAGGGCCATGAGTAGCGCGGTCAGTGCCAGCAAGGATTAGCATGGCCATGATGTATTAGATGATTTTAGAGAAGCGTGCGCGATTACGGTCAATTTGCAAATAACGGTCAAACAGCATGGCAACCGCGCGTACAAAGAACCAGCCAATGCTTGTGACCTGTATGCCGCTATCTTCCAGCTCCACCATGCCTGAGCTTTCCAGCTCTTTTAGCGCTTCCAGCTCAGTGGCAAAGTAGTTTTTAAAATCAATCATATGGGCAAGTTCGATGGATTCATATTGCAGCCTGCCCTGGCACATGAGTGCCATGATAACTGCACGGCGCACCAGATCATCTCGTGATAACGCCAAGCCACGTACCACTGGGAAACGACCTTGATTAAGGTAATCATAGTATTCATTCAGCGTTTTAGCGTTTTGGCTGTAAGTAGCGCCCACACGACCTATTGCTGAAACCCCCAGACCGATTAAATCGCAATCGGGTTGTGTGCTGTAGCCCTGAAAATTACGGTGCAACCTGCCCTGCCGTTTAGCCACAGCCAGTGCATCGGTAGGTAGGGCAAAATGATCCATCCCCACATACACATAGCCGGCACTGAGAAATGTGGATATCGCGCTAGATAACATGGCGATTTTAGCGGGCGCTGCCGGCAAATCAGGCGCACTGATACGGCGCTGCGGCTTGAATCGCTCTGGCAAATGCGCATAGGCATAAAGTGCTATTCTATCTGGCTTGAGTTCTGCAACCTGCGCCAATGTACGGGCAAATGACTCCGGTGTTTGCTTGGGCAAGCCATAAATCAAATCGACATTCACTGAATCAAACTTCAGGCGACGCGCAGTCTCGACCAACGCAAACACCTGTTCTGCAGGCTGGATACGGTGTACCGCTTTTTGTACCTCTGCATCAAAATCCTGTACGCCGAAACTCAAGCGATTAAACCCCAGCATGGCTAAATGCTCGAGGCGCTTATCATCGACTGTGCGCGGGTCTATTTCTATGGAGTACTCACCACCAGGGGCCAGCACAAAGCTGCGCCGTAGCATGGACATAAGCTCGGATAGCTCATCATCTGTAAAAAAGGTGGGGGAGCCACCACCCAGATGCAATTGCGTGATAGTTTGCCCAACACCCAAATGCGCCACATGCAAATCGATTTCGCGGCTGAGATAGCGCAAATACTCAGTGCCACGTTGGTGACGCTTGGTAATGATTTTGTTGCAAGCGCAATAAAAGCAAAGCGACTCACAAAATGGAATATGCACATAAATAGATAAAGGCAACGCCATGCCGCCCACTCGCCGCTGCTCCAGGGCTTGCTGGTAAGCATCCTCCGTATATGCTTCCACAAAACGATCCGCGGTTGGATACGAAGTGTAGCGTGGACCGGAAACATCAAACTTCCGCAACATCTCTGGCGTCACAGACGTTATGGCGCTAGTTGAGCTTGCAGCAGGCTTTTGTACAGTGTAATTGGCAATCATCGACCGACTCCTAAAGATTAGGAATACTTTGCCAGCTTTGGTTGTAAAAATCCTTGATCTAAGTCAAACGGCCACATAATGTACTCATGGGCAATTTGACATCAAAATATTTTATGCAAATCAAAAACGTCAGCTGCAACACCTTCCAACGCCGGTGCGAAAACGGTATGCTTAAAGAGATGACGTCATCTCTTTAAGCATATGAATCCAGTGAACCCAGAAACCCTTAAAGTTGCTTGCTCAAACTGCAATCTGCGCGAGCTTTGCATGCCTGTCGGTTTTAACCCCGATGACATGCAAAAGCTAGATGAAGTGGTTGCCACTCGTCGCCGAGTAAAGCGGGGCGGTCTGCTATTTAGTAATGGCGACCCATTCACATCGCTTTATGCCATCCGTACTGGTTTTTTTAAAACATGCATTTCAAGAGAAGATGGCCGTGAACAAGTCACGGGATTTCAAATGGCTGGTGAAATCATTGGCTTGGACGGTATTGTGAGTGACTATCACAGTTGCAATGCGGTCGCACTTGAAGACGCCGAAGTATGTGTAATGCCTTTCGCTAATGTAGAAGAACTCTCACGCGAGTTCCCCGTATTACAACGCCACGTGCATAAAATCATGAGCCGCGAGATTGTGCGCGAGAATGGCGTGATGATGCTGTTAGGTAATATGCGCGCAGAAGAACGATTTGCCGCTTTTCTTTTAAACTTAGTGCAACGCCTGCATGCGCGCGGATTCTCACAATCAGAGCTAGTGCTTAGAATGACGCGTGAGGAGATCGGGAGCTACCTTGGTCTAAAGGTTGAAACCGTAAGCCGTACTTTTTCAAAATTTAGTGAAGACGGCATTATTGAAGTCAAACAACGCTATGTGCGTATTTTAGATCCTGATGCACTGAAAAAAATATTCAATCCACAAACCTTTTATTAGCGCCATCTTTTTTGTAGTCATTGGTTTTGAAGTCGCGTAATTCCGAGTCAAAAGCCATCGTGATGACTTTACAAAATCACCTCACAGCCTCTGGTCATAACCGCGACGCAAGCGGTTTACGATACATCTACCCCGTCGTCTCGCGCTGCGCAGGTGGTGTTTCAATAGGCATTAACCTGAATATCTATAACGCTTGTAATTGGCGTTGTATATTATGTCAGCCCTTGATTAAACTAACACCGGACAGCACACCTTACCGCCATTTACTGTCAAGGATGATCAGCCATTTGTGCGATATATCCAGCCTGTCCGCAGTAGCCACTTCTCGATTTCGACAGCCACGAACACACAGCTCGACAAAGCAAGGCAAATAGCCAGTTCGCTCAGGCTAAGTAGTTCTGTTTTAAAGATAGGGTTAAACACTGGTACATAAATTGTTGCCATTTGCAGCATAAACGTCACCATAACGGCCGCCGCCAATGGGCGATTAGACAAAACCCCTATGCTGAAGAGCGATTCTCTTTCCGAGCGAATCGCCATCACGTGTGCCAGCTGGGAAACCGTCAATACTGTAAACGCCATAGTTTGCCAGTGCGAAGAACCAGAGTGATAAGCCCATGCCTGTGCAAACAAGGTAAGCCCAGCCATCAGCAACCCCACCCAAACCATGTGTTGCCACATACCGTTGGCAAACAGGCTTTCACGTGGCGGGCGCGGTGGGCGGCGCATCACGCCCTGTTCGGCAGGTTCCGCAGTGAGCGCGAGTGCGGGCAAGCCGTCAGTCACCAGATTGATCCACAAAATATGGGTAGGCAACAGCGGCAATGGGAGGCCAAGAAAGGGTGCAAGGAAGATGGTCCAGATTTCGGAAGAATTGGTGGTTACCGCATAACGAATGAATTTACGGATATTGTCGTAAAGGTGGCGACCGTGGCGCACGGCATGCACAATGGTGGCAAAGTTGTCATCCAGCAGTACCATATGTGCCGCTTCGCGTGCCACATCAGTCCCCCCTTTGCCCATTGCTACTCCAATATCTGCGGCTTTAAGCGCAGGGGCGTCGTTGACACCATCACCTGTCATGGCAACGATTTCGCCTTTATCCTGCAGCGCACGGACGATTTTTATTTTCTGCGCCGGGTCTACGCGGGCATACACCCGTACTTGTTCAACTTCAGCTTCAAATGCTTGTTGATCCAGCCGCGCCAACTCGACGCCAGTCATCACTCTGCCGGCACTGTCCGCAAGGATGCCGAGCTCGTGTGCAATTGCGCGGGCGGTAGCGGGATGATCCCCGGTAATCATCACAGGCGTAATGCCAGCCAATTTGCATAAAGAAACAGCTTCTTTTGCTTCACTGCGCGGCGGGTCAATCAGGCCAACGAAACCAAGAAATACCAGATCGCGCTCTATTGCTTCCGGACGCTGGCTGTCACACAACGCAGGCCAGCGACGGCAGGCAAATGCCAGTACGCGTAGCCCATTCGTCGCCATGGCTTCAGCTTGTTGCAACAATGCCGTTTGGTCTATGGCTTCTTGTTCGCCGCTCGCAGTCAGGATGCGAGTGCATTGCGAAACAACTGCTTCTGGCGACCCTTTGGTATAAGCGATAATGCCTTGTGCCGTGTGATGGAACGTAGTCATGCGTTTGCGCTCAGAATCGAAGGGCAGTTCTTTCAGCCGTGGAGTTTCCTGCTCTAGTGCTGCTTTGTTCCAGCCTGCCTCCTGCGCGACACGCAAAAAAGCCGCTTCGGTCGGCTCACCTTGTATTTCCCCAGAACCATCCAGATGTGCGTCATTGCTCAACGCCAGCGCGTGAAACAAGGTGAGCCAAGGTTCTCTTTTATTTTCGACTAATGTATTCTCGTTTTGTATGGTTTTACAAAGCGCGCCATCTGCATAAATAGCCGTCGCGTGCATTTTGTTCTGCGTGAGCGTGCCGGTTTTATCGGAACAGATATAAGTTACTGATCCTAGCGTCTCTACCGCAGGCAAGCGTTGGATCAAGGCATGCTGTTTGACCATCTTATGCGCCCCCAAGGCCAGTGAAATCGTCACCACGGCCGGCAATGCCGAAGGGATGGCGGCCACCGCAAGGCTGACCGAAGTCATGAACATGAGTAGCAGGGGCT
>JBDTOX010000018.1:0-22146 GCA_039933015.1 Methylophilaceae bacterium | reverse complement strand
TAATGGTTAGTTTCAAACATCTCTCTTGCTGCTGTAACAGCCACGCCGGCCTGGATTTTCCAGTTCTGCTCCGCCAACACGGCTTGCAGTGCGGAGAGGCAGGTGATTACATTATCCTGACTGGAACTGGTACCCATCAGGCCAATACGGAAAATCTTGCCGGCGAGGTCGCCCAGGCCTGCACCAATCTCGATTCCGTGCTTATTCAACATATCGGCACGTACTTGCGGCTCGTTGATGCCCTCTGGCACGACGACAGAATTCAACTGCGGCAATCGCGATTTTTCCGCGACCAATAACTTGAGCCCCAGCGCCTCAAGACCAGCAACCAACGCCAGGTAATTGTTGTGATGGCGCTTCCAGCGTGGCTCCAGGCCTTCTTCCACCAGCATCACCAGTGATTCATGCAGACCATAGAGCGCATTGACAGGCGCAGTGTGATGGTAAGTGCGCTTGGCACCGCCTTGAGCATCGCCCCAGTAAGCCATGACCAGATTCAAATCCATGAACCAGCTTTGCACAGGGCTGGTACGCGCCTTGATTTTAGCAATGGCACGTTCGCCAAAGCTCACAGGAGATAAACCCGGCGTGCAGGACAAGCCTTTTTGGCTACCGGAATAAATCGCATCTATATGCCACTCATCAACCAGCAAGGGCATGCAAGCCAGCGAAGTCACGGCGTCGACAATGACCAATGCGCCATGGCGATGTGCAATTTCGGTGAGCAATTTGGCGTCAGACTCAACACCAGTGGAAGTTTCAGCGTGTACAAAGGCGACAATCCTGGTATCGGTATTGGCTTTCAGCGTGTCTTCCAGTTTTTGTGGGTCAACCGCTGCGCCCCAGGCGTCTTCAACGATCACCAGCTCGCCACGGCAACGCTTTACATTTTCGACCATACGGCGACCAAATACGCCATTGCTGCATACGATGACCTTGTCGCCAGGCTCAACCAGGTTAACAAAGCAACTCTCCATGCCAACAGAACCAGGTGCAGATAATGGGAAGGTCAGCTGATTTTCCGTCTGGAAGGCATAGCGTAACAGCGTCTTCATCTCTTCCATCATGTCGCAGAATTTCGGGTCCAGATGACCGATGGTTGGACGAGCCATGGCGTCAAGCACGCGCCGATGCACATCGGACGGCCCCGGGCCTAAAAGAATACGTCTGGGGGGATGGAATGCGTGGATGTGCAGTGGCTTGTTCATGGAATTACCCCAAATTTATTTTTCTTAATTACAAACCACAGATGCATCCAAAACGGGCGACCCCTCCGGGAATCACTCAGCTTTAAAGCGTTACCCGCTTAGCCCGCCTGCAAGCGCCAGGCTATGGTCTCTCCAGCACGCAAAGGCACCAGACTTTCGGTCCCGAGCGGAATTTCCTCAGGTACGATCCACGCCTTTGCCAGCAAAGTGATGGTTTGCTTATTACGTGGCAGGCCATAAAAATCCGCGCCGTAAAAGCTGGCAAAGGCTTCCAGCCTGTCCAACGCATTAGCAGCCTCAAACGCTTCCGCATAAAGCTCGATAGCGGCGTGGGCGGTATACATGCCGGCACAGCCGCAACCGGCCTCCTTGGCGGATTTGGGATGCGGTGCGCTATCGGTGCCGAGGAAAAATTTCGGATTGCCCGAAATAGCGGCTGCCACTAGCGCCTGCCTATGCGCTTCGCGCTTCAGTACTGGCAAACAGTAATGATGCGGGCGTATGCCGCCAGCGAAAATGGCATTGCGATTCATTAATAAGTGGTGCGCGGTAATGGTGGCGCCAACATTGGCTGGCGCGGACATTACAAAGTCTGCCGCATCCCTGGTGGTAATGTGCTCGAACACTACGCGCAGCGCAGGGAAGCGCTTGAGCAGCGGCGCCATGTGGCGCTCGATAAATACTTTTTCACGATCGAATACGTCCACATCGGCATCTGTAACTTCCGCATGCACCAATAAAGGCATGTCATGTTTTTCCATGGCTTCCAGTGCCTTGCTGCAATGGGCGATATCCGTTACGCCGGAGTCCGAATTGGTGGTTGCTCCTGCCGGATAAAGCTTGATGCCATGTACGATACCGCTGGCCTTGGCCGTGGCGATCTCATCCGCAGGGGTGTTGTCGGTCAGGTACAAGGTCATTAACGGTTCAAACTGCATGCCTGCCGGCAAGGCCTGCAGTATGCGCTCGCGGTAAGCACGTGCTTGCTCCGTGGCGATAACCGGCGGCCTCAGGTTGGGCATGACGATGGCGCGGGCAAACTGCCGGGCGGTATCAGGCAGCACGGCTTGCAATGCTGCACCGTCACGCAAATGCAGGTGCCAGTCGTCGGGGCGAGTGATGGTTAGCTTGTTGATAGTATTCATGATGTTTGAGATTGTAGCTGTAAGGCACGTTCATACAGCGCGTTTTTCTTGGCGCCTGTGATTTCAGTGGCTAATTTTACCGCCTGTTTGAGCGGCAGTTCGGCCAATAGCAGCTGCAATACCCGTTCAGCTTCTTTATCGGCTGAATCGTCGTCTTTATTTTGCGGGGCTTCCACTATTAATACGAATTCACCACGCTGCTGGTTAGGATCGCTTTGCAGCCAGGCTGCGGCTTCACCCAGAGCACAGCGATGGAAGGTCTCAAAAGTTTTGGTAAGCTCGCGCGCAATCGTCAAACGGCGCTCCGTGCCGAGAACTACGACCATATCGATCACGCTCTCTACCACCCGATGCGGCGCTTCGTAGAAAACCAGGGTAGTGGTTTGCGTTTTCAAATCTGCCAGTGCACGGCGACGCTGCGCGCCACTGGCTGGCAAAAAACCGTAAAAGGTAAATCCGGGGGCGGCAATACCTGCGGCCGATAGCGCGGCTATCACTGCGCTGGCACCAGGGATAGGCGCAACCGCGATGCCTGCTTTACGCAGCATATCGACCACGATGGCCCCGGGATCGCTGATGCCTGGCGTGCCGGCATCGGTCACCAGCGCAATCGATTCTCCGGCTTGCAAGCGCGCTAGCAATTGTTCTGCGGCTTTATGTTCATTGTGCTCATGCACAGCAATGAGCTTTTTTTGAATGGCAAAATGCGTCAGCAAGTGCGCAGTGTGTCGCGTATCCTCTGCCGCAACGGCATCGACACACTTGAGAATTTCCAGCGCACGCAAAGTAATGTCCTGCAGGTTTCCAATCGGCGTGGCTACCACATATAATGTGCCGCTATGACTCAACGATTAATTACCCTTCTCATCATTCAATGGTTATTCATGGCAGGGTTTGCAACTGCCGCACCCGTCAGCAATTCACCCAACGTATCCAGCAGCGGTGTCGCTCAGGCCAGAAAAACACCCGAGGCCAATTTTCTCAATGGGCTTGCCTGTCTCAAGCAATCCGATAGCGCTTGTGCACAGTTGGCATTGACCGGCATACCCAGCCAATCGCCCTACGCCAAATTATTAGCTGGCAATATTGCGATGGCTGAAGGCGATTCTGACCGCGCATTCAGGCTATTGCTGCCATTGCAGGCCGAGGCCGGCTTGTTGCCGCAGGCGTATGCCAGTTTACACGCAAGCCTGGCTCTAGCCTATGAGAACCAGCCGGATGCGTTACGCGCTTTAGAACAGCGCACCCTTGCTGAAAAGAATTTATCCGACGCAGCCGACATCCAGGCCAATCAGCAACACATCTGGCAATTACTCTCCAATCTATCCCGAAATGAATTGGTGGACATGCGCGGCGAGAGCCTGGACACCACGATGCAAGGCTGGATAGATCTGGCGCTGGCATTGCAGGCAGCGGGACAGCCAGCTCAAAACATAGCCAATTGGCGCAAAGCTTATCCCGACCATCAGGCATCTGCCGCTGTGCTCAGGCAAATCAGCGATCAGCTGGGCAGCCCCGCTATGGCTGATGCCGCATCCAATGGGTTAAAAGGACCGGTTGCGTTAATTTTACCTTTGGAGATTGAGGCTTTTTATCCGGCAGCCGATGCCATTGAGCGCGGCTTTTTGGCTGCCGAAGCCAAAACCAAAGGCGATACTGCGATTAAGATTTATGCAACGCGCGGCAATAAGGACGAAATCGCCGCCATCTACCAGCAAGCCATCAACGAAGGCACACAGTATGTCGTCGGCCCTTTGACGCGCGACGAAGTGACCGCCCTTGCCACCGGTAAAGTACCGGTGCCGACCCTGGCCTTGAATCAGCCTGATAGCGCAACTATTGTCCATAATTTATACACTTTTGGATTATCGGTAGATGCAGAAGCAGCGCAAATCGCCAAAATCGCGCGTGATTACGGCATGCAAACCGCGACCATCGTCACTACGACGAGTGGTATTTCCGGCCATATGACAAAAGCCTTTAATGACGCCTGGGTGATAGAGGGTGGTCAAATCGTCCAACAAATTGATCTGTCAGAGAAAAGCGAGCTGGCCGATATTAAAGCGCAGGTCGCCGGACACCCCGCAGATATGATACTGATAGCCGGCAACGCGGAAGAGTCGCGAGCCATTCGTCCTTATCTCGACTTGGCCACCCCTACTTTTGGCTTCTCGCACATTTATGCTGGCAGTACCCACGACCCATTGGATACAGCGCTTTCCGCAGTGCGTTTTGTAGACCTGCCTTGGCTGCTTAATCCGGATGACCCCGCTTTTGCTTCTTACAAAGCTGCAGCCGCTGATTTACCGCCTGGCGAAATGCAGCGCTGGTTTGCGCTCGGCGCGGATGCCTACCAGCTCTTGCTGACGCTGGCTCAGCAACCCAATAAAGCCGCGACCATACGTGGATTAACCGGGAAAATACGCATTGAGTCGTCTGGCGAAATCACGCGCGAATTAGCGCTGGGAAGCTTCAGTGCTGACGGCATAGTGACAGAAAAATTACCGTGAACAATCTAGGTAGCAACGCAGAACAAATAGCTGCCATCTATCTGCAACAACAAGGCTTAATACTAGTCACCAATAACTATAGCTGCCGTTTTGGCGAAATTGACCTGATCATGCGCGATGGAAAATCACTGGTATTCGTCGAAGTACGGTTGCGCAGCAATACCAGCTTTGGTGGCGCAGGCATGAGCATCACCTCGGCAAAACAACAAAAACTCATGCGCACTGCAGAGTATTACTTACAACAACACGGCAACGCCGCTTGCCGCTTTGACGCGATACTCATGAGCAAAGCCCGTATAGAAGATATTGAATGGATAAAGAATGCCTTTGATGTTTAGCCCTGTAGCATTGCGCCCAAACGCATGGAATTAACCGCCCGCATCTCTGCCCACTTTGAACAAAGCGGGCGCTTAAAGCTGGAACTGTCTGAGTTGTTGGCAAAGCCGATTGTCCAAGCCGCTGAAATTATCGTGCAGGCATTGCTCAATGAGAAAAAAGTACTCGCCTGCGGCAATGGCGGCTCGGCGGCCAACGCACAATATTTTGCCTCGCGCATGCTCAACCGTTATGAGATGGAACGGCCCGGCCTGGCTGCTATCGCGCTCTCTGCAGATATCTCCACATTGACCACAATTGCCAACGACGATCATTTTGATCACGTGTTTTCCAAGCAGATAATGGCCTTGGGGCAGGCTGGCGATGTATTGCTGGCAATGAGCACCAGTGGTAATTCGCACAACATATTGCAAGCCATCGAGGCCGGACTCGAACGCGGCATGCATATTATTGCCTTAAGCGGGGGCGATGGCGGCAACCTGGTTGAACTTCTGGGAGATGAAGATATCCATCTCGGGGTACCGCACGATAATGCATCCCGTATTCAGGAAGTATCTATTCTTATTCTGCATTGCCTTTGTGATGCGATCGATTGTCTTTTGTTAGGAGTAAATTAAATGCGCCACATCAAGCTGTTAACAGTTACCCAATTGCTGGCCGCCGCCATTCTTTCCACCCAGCTAGCGGGCTGCTTTCCGATTGTGGCCGGCGGTGTTGCTGTAGGCGGAGCCATGGCGGCAGACCGCCGCACTTCAGGTACTTATATTGAAGACCAGCGCATAGAAATCAAAGGTGAAAAGGACATTATCGAGCAAGTAGGCGACAATATTCACGCCAATGTCACCAGCTATAACCGCAATGTACTGCTTACCGGCGAAGCCATTGACGAGGCAAGCAAAACCAAGGCTGAGACGATTGTAAAGAATATCGAGAATGTCAGGAGCGTGACCAACGAACTGATCATCGACACAAAAAGCCAACTGACTGAACGCAACAACGACACCTTCATTACCTCTAAAGTAAAAGCGCGCATGATCAAGGAAAACCGCTTCCCGGTTAACTATGTCAAGGTAGTCACCGAAGCCGCTACCGTGTACTTAATGGGATTGGTCACGCATAAAGAAGCGGATGATGCCGTTGAAATTGCACGTGGTACTGATGGTGTACAAAAAGTAGTAAAAGTGTTTGAGTATCTCGACTAAACGGCTAGCTGTATAATTGCCTGATATAAACCGACACAAATGGCAACAACATCATGAGCACCAGCGAAAAAGAAATCATCATTGAAGGCCGGACCCGCGCTGGCAAGCCTTTCCGCCCAAGCGACTGGGTGGATCGCATGTGTAGCACTTATGCCAGTTTCGGTGCAGACCGCAAACTGCGCTATTCACCCTACCTGAAACCGCGCGTGGTCAATGGTGTACGTTGCCTGGCCGTAGACTTGAAGTTGAAGGATGTGAATCCGGAAGGCTATAGCCAGCTCATGCATTTTGCTGATGAAAACCAGTTGAATATACTGGACGCTGAAGGCAACAGCATTCCCGTGCCAGTCTGAGCTAGCTGTCTCATCCAGCGGGCGGGGATTAGTTCCTGCTAATTGCCTGAGATCAATTTTTCAATGTACTGCCTGGTAATCACGCCATGCTTGGTTTTTACCAGCTTGCCCTGCGGATTGAAGATATAAGTTGTCGGTAGTATCTGGCCCGGGCCTATCTGCGCCATCACCTTTTCATCGCCCAATACAATCGGATATGACATCAGCATGTCATCCACAAAATCGGCGACTTGCTTAGCGCTCTTATATTCCAGCACCACGCCTATCACCATCAGATCCTTGTCCTTATGAGCGTCGTAGAGCGCAACCAAATCCGGAATTTCCTCCAGGCACGGCGCACACCACGTCGCCCAGTAATTTACCAGCACCCACTTGCCTTTGTAATCAGCCCAATGGTGCTGTGTACCGTTCATATCCATGACCGAAAAACCCTGGTCAGCAAACGCAGCCGTTGCTGCCCCCAGGAGCAAAAGCCAGCCTAGCAGGCACTGACGTAGCACTAGCGTTTCTCCTCTACAGGCTGGCTTTTCTCTGCCGGATGGCTTTCACCCTTATGCATGAGAAATAAGGCCAGGCCGATCAGGGCGATGCTACCGCCAAAGTACAGCAGATCAGCCGTATCAACCATTTTCATTTTCAAGGCATGCTCAAACAGCGTCACTATCATGATCATTACAATCACTTTGGCCAGACGGTTCTTCAGGTCATCCAGATCATGTATCACCAGCACACGGCTGGAAGCCTTGCTGCCCTGAGCCGCATCAATATCACTGATAAACAACTCATATAGCCCCAAAGAAAAAATCAGCATGATGGTTGCCAATAAATATCCATCAACGACTTCCACAACATGTGAAATAGTGTCGTCATGCAGGATTTTACGAGCTTCATTGGTAAGGTCAGCGTCAGCATAGTGCAGGGCATGTTGTATCAGAAAAAAAACATCCACGGTGGCAATGTAAAACACGGCTATTCCTGCCGCCAGACTGGATAACACTGCCAATAAGATAATAAAACGACTATTCCAGAGAAAGCGTTCAAAGAATTGTTCGATCCACTTCATTATTGCGTTCCATTAGATTTAATACCTGAATTCTAACATTCTGACTGCCTGATTATTATTTAGCTGCTTATACCCCGACAAATATCACGCGGATAATTACCATCAGCGTCTTCTCATGTGAGCAAAGCGCGATGCCTCTAAGCCTAAAGATTCCAGCATTAATAGATAAGCCACTGCTTCTGGCCGAAAGGCGCCCGCAAAAAATAGCTCAATTCATTAACAATCTGCCTATCTCGAACCCGCTGGAGGCTGCATCAGTACTGCTGGAAGAAATGCAGATACTTAATCGGCAAAAGGTTACGCCGAACATTCGGGTGAAAACGCTGGAAATCTACCGGCCAGCGCTCACCAATCTTGTTGAGATGCTCACTGTCCAGTATTGCAATACGCCGCTGCCTTTGCCGCAACTGGCAAAAAAATATGCTGGTGCGGCCCAGTCACTCTGGCTGGAACTGAGCTACGGTTATAAATTGGCGCTGGTTGACCAGCAAAACAAGCTGTTTAGCCTTGGCGCCAGCAAGTCCACCTCGCTTGTGCTGCAGCGTGCCATAGAGGCCATGAGTCAACTGGCGATGGTGTATTACCAGACTTATGTACCTGCCCCAGGCAGCATTTGGGGCGATTTGCATCAGCTCTATATTTATGCTGCGCAACAATCATTACAGGGCATAGAGGTTCCCACAGGCACTGGCCTCAACCAGACGACCACAGTTGATGTAAGCTATAAACAGGCTTTACTGATGGCTCTGGCTGATCCACAGCACCTGACTCCCAACGATATCCAACAAGTGGCGGATTATATTGCGCGCCATGCTCGGCATACGCAGATCCAAGGCCTCGGCCTGCTGAAAAACCCGGCGGGTATCTTTCTGATAAGCCTGGATAAGGACAAACCGCCAATTCCGTATATCAAAAATATCGAGCAAACCGACGCTGACAACGATGTTCTTTTTATTACCGTTGATCTTGCCCGCTTGGCGCACAAACACCTGAAGATATTACAATCCGGCACCCTACCCGGTAATGGCAACTTGCCGGAAAATGCGACTGACCCACGCTATCAGGATATGCTGACTTATCTGATCAAGCATTGGGGTGCCTCGCCCCAGCGGATTTTCAACCGCTCGCGTAAAACTAATACCGTTGAGCTTGGCATAGGCATCGCAACGGCCCACTATTTTGTGAATGGTGAGCAAACTTATGTTGCGCCAGCGCAGGCACATGATGTTACTGAAATAGCAGCCTGCGCCTCGCCTGCGCCAGACTTCAGCCTACAAAAATTCAAACCATCGCGCTGGCAAGTACTGAATATAAGCGCGGGTGGCATGGCATTACGCAAATTTCCCCAAGCCAGAGGCAATATCCGGGTGGGAGAGTTACTCAGTTTTAAGGACAACGGAGCATCGCATTGGTCTGTAGGGATATTATGCTGGGTTAGCAATGAGCATCAGCTTGAAATAGGGGCTCAACTGATCGCAAGCCATCAAAACAAATTTGAACCCGTACTGCTATTAGCCGGGGTTCCTACACTCAAACAACCGGCATCCATCATTGCAGCATGCGGCATGTATAGCCCAGCACGCATGCTTGATCTGGACGAAGGCGGAAAAATTTCACGCGTAATGGTAACCAAGCTAATCAAACGCACCAGCAGCTTTGAGCATTTCCAATACAGTCATCTTTAGTTCATGGGAATGGCACGTTGTTCCTTGAACACACTATCCATAGCATCATGTCATGATGCAGCGCCATTGCTTATTCATCCAGAAATATCTCCTTATGGATGCTAACCAATGTCGATGGGAGAAAAGTTATCCTGCCATACGATAGCCGTACCCGTATGAGTGCTTCACTTAAGCCAAATTTTTCGCTAGGATAGCGTAATAGCAGTTTTCACCATCTCCACCGAACAATAATTTTCATATAGAGGTTCACAATGAGCGAACATATTACCCATCTTAGTGATGAAGCCTTCGAACAGGAAGTCCTGCAGTCCCAGGTGCCAGTGCTGGTAGATTACTGGGCCGAATGGTGCGGCCCGTGCAAGATGATTGCACCCATTCTGGATGAAATCTCCAAAGAGTATGCGGGCCGCCTCAAGGTTGCCAAACTAAATATTGACGAGAATCAGCAAACGCCACCCAAATATGGCATTCGCGGCATTCCAACGCTGATGTTATTCAAGAACGGAAATGTTGAAGCGACCAAAGTTGGCGCGCTGTCCAAATCTCAATTAACAGCATTCATTGACAGCAATATTTAATACAGCTACGCTTGAGCCTGATTCCCTAGTATTTAAGTTTCTCTAATAAAGCAGCTATTTAGTTTAGCGCCATACAGTCACAAGGAATCAGGCGCAAATCCCCTAGCAGTTCCAAGTTCCCTTGTAGTTTCGATCTTCAGCGAGTCCTCACTCTATGCATTTATCCGACTTAAAACACCTCCCCGTCACCGAATTGGTCGAAATAGCGATTACCAATGAGATCGAAGGCGCAAACCGCATGCGCAAGCAGGATCTCATCTTTGCCCTATTGAAAAATAAGGCAAAAAAAGGTGACAGCATTTATGGAGACGGCACGCTAGAAGTATTGCAAGATGGATTCGGCTTCTTGCGCTCGCCGGATTCTTCCTACCTGGCGGGCCCAGATGATATCTATGTATCCCCCAGTCAGATCCGCCGCTTTAATCTACACACTGGCGACACCATTACTGGTGAAATCCGTACCCCGAAAGAAGGCGAACGCTACTTTGCCCTGGTAAAAGTAGATACGGTTAACGGGGAATCTCCGGAAAATTCCAAACACAAGATTCTGTTTGAAAACCTCACGCCTTTGTTCCCTACCGAACCATTGAAGCTGGAACGGGACATCAAAGGAGAAGAAAATATCACCGGGCGCGTCATTGACATGATTGCACCTATCGGTAAAGGCCAACGCGCCTTGCTGGTTGCCAGCCCTAAAAGCGGCAAAACCGTGATGATGCAGCACATTGCCCACGCGATCACCTCCAATCACCCGGATGTCAGCCTGATCGTCTTGCTCATCGACGAGCGTCCGGAAGAAGTCACCGAGATGACACGCTCGGTAAAAGGTGAAGTCGTAGCCTCCACCTTTGATGAACCTGCCACCCGCCACGTACAAGTCGCTGAAATGGTGCTGGAAAAAGCCAAACGCCTAGTAGAACACAAAAAAGATGTAGTGATCCTGCTGGATTCAATCACCCGCTTGGCACGCGCTTACAATACGGTAGTGCCAGCCTCCGGCAAGGTACTCACAGGTGGTGTAGACGCCAACGCTCTGCAACGCCCCAAACGCTTCTTTGGCGCTGCACGTAATATTGAAGAAGGTGGCTCGCTTACCATTATTGCTACGGCACTGGTGGATACCGGCTCACGCATGGACGACGTGATCTATGAAGAATTCAAGGGCACCGGCAATATGGAAATCCATCTTGACCGCCGCATGGCTGAAAAACGTCAATATCCTGCAATCAACGTCAACCGCTCCGGCACACGTCGCGAGGAATTGCTGATCGAGAAAGATGTACTGCAAAAGATCTGGGTATTGCGCAAATTGCTCTACCCCATGGACGACCTCGAAGCGATGGAGTTTTTATTGGATAAAATCAAAGCCACTAAAAATAATGCCGACTTCTTCGACTCCATGCGCCGCGGTTAAGGAAGCGACACAGCCAATACATTCGCGCTTAATGGTTGATTAATTCTCAAATTTGCTTGATAATCATCGGTTTTCTGCGACCGCTTTTGAAAGAGACATCAGCATGAAGGCCGATATTCATCCGAACTACCCTGAAGTTACAGTATCTTGCAGCTGCGGCAGCAAGTTTAAAACGCGTTCCACATCTGGCCGCGACTTCAACATTGAAGTATGTTCACAGTGCCATCCATTCTATACCGGCAAGCAAAAGATTTTAGATACAGCTGGCCGCGTTGAGAAGTTCCGTCAAAAATACGGCATGTAAAAGCGTTGCGTTGTTATACAAAAAGGCAGCCCAGGCTGCCTTTTTTATTTTACAGCTTTCCTTATTTGGCCTGCCGGGCAATGCCCGTTAAAATATTCGCTTAGCCAATAAATTTAGGTCATACAATCAAGTTTATGGATTCCCTTAAATCTCGCGCATTGGCTTACCATGAATACCCCAAGCCCGGAAAACTCTCCGTTGAGTCTTCCAAGCCTTGCGTGACACAAGAGGATCTCTCTCTAGCTTATACGCCCGGTGTTGCCGAGCCGGTGCGCGAAATTCTCCGCGACCCCGAGAATGCTTATCGCTACTCCAACAAGGGCAATCTGGTTGCCGTCATTACTGATGGCAGCGCGGTATTGGGGTTGGGTAATGTAGGCGCATTGGCCGGCAAGCCGGTCATGGAAGGCAAAGCCGTATTGTTCAAGCGCTTTGCCGGCATTGATGTCTTTGATATCGAAATCACTGCACCTTCGATAGAATCTTTCATCGAAACCGTAGTGAACATCGCCCCTACTTTTGGCGGTATTAACCTCGAAGACATTGCCGCTCCGCATTGCTTCCGTATTGAAAAAGAATTGCGTGAACGTCTGGATATTCCAGTGTTTCATGATGATCAGCATGGCACCGCAGTCATTGTGAGTGCAGCCTTGCTGAATGCCCTGGAAATACAGGGCAAATCCTTAGCCGCGGCAAAAATCGTATTACTTGGTTCCGGCGCTGCGGGCTGCGCTTGCGCGCGCCTACTGACGACCATGGGTGCGACCAATATCACCCTGGTGGATAAAAAGGGCGTGCTGCATAATCAGCGCAATGATTTGCACGATAACAATCGTGACCTTGCTACCGTCTCTCAAGCACGCGCGCTGGCTGATGCCATGCTTGATGCCGATGTGTTCATCGGCGTTGCCGCAGCCAATGCGCTGCCGCCGGAGCTATTAAAGAGAATGGCCGCCAAGCCCATCGTATTTGCGCTGGCAAACCCTGATCCGGAAATTTTGCCTGCTATGGCATTGGCTGTGCGTGATGATGTGCTGATGGCAACTGGCCGCTCTGATTTCCCTAACCAGGTCAATAATGTGTTGTGCTTTCCTTTCATCTTCAGGGGCGCTCTGGATGCGCGCGCAAAGCAGATCACCGTGGAAATGCAAATTGCCGCTGCCGAAGCGCTAGCCGAGCTTGCACACGAGCCCGTACCTGAGGCCGTTCTTAAGGCCTACAATCTTACTGAGCTTAGCTTCGGCAAAAACTATATTATTCCCAAACCGTTCGACCCAAGATTGATCGAACGCATTCCACTCCGTGTTGCAGCGGCGGCAACCCAGAAAAAAGGCTAGCACGTGGCATTTGAGCTTGAACATGATTGGCAAGAGAGCTTAGCTACGCCACGTGCGCGCATTGGTGAAAGGGCTAAAACCCGCTTACTGATTATGTTATGCGCGATCTGGATTTGTTTAGGATTGATTGGCCACGCGCCGTGGAAGCCAGATGAGTCGCAAAGCATCAGCATTGTGAAATCCATGCTGCATGGTGGCAGCTTGCTTGCCCCCATAGCTGCTGGTCAAACCTCTATCGAAAACCCACCACTGTATTACCTCAGCGCGGCTGGCATGGCAAAGCTGCTTGCGCCTATATTGCCTATGCATGACGCTGCACGGCTGGCCACCGGCCTCTGGATGGCGATCACGTTATTGATGGTTGGCATGGCAGGCCGCGAACTATGGGGCACAGGGGCAGGCCGTCAGACCACCTTCATTTTTCTTGGCTCGATTGGACTCACGGTCACCGCGCATTTGCTCATGCCAGAGGTTGCGGCGTTATCCGGCAGTGCTATGGGGTTATATGCACTGGCTTTGGCAAAACGCCGACCTTTCCGCGCGAGTGCTTTATTGGGTGCCGGCATAGTTATCAGCTTTTTAGCCACCGGGCTTCTATCCGCAACAATCATAGTAGTTAGCGCCTTACTGCTTCCCGTATTATTCTCGGCTTGGCGCACCAAAAGTTATGCCATTGTGCTCGGCTTGAGCACTGTAATCGCAAGCCCGGCGCTCATTCTGTGGTCAGCGCTATGCTGGCATGCTGCACCCGAATTATTCCATGCCTGGTGGCTGGCTAGCATCAACGCATACCATAATGACAATCTAGGATATTTTTTAAAAATCCTGCCCTGGTATGCCTGGCCGGCCTTCCCATTAACACTCTGGGGCTTATGGCATTATCGCGCTGAGTTGCTGCAAAAACCCAAGTTTCAGTTATTGATCGTATTTTTTATAGTCAGTGTTTTACTCATTGGGTTTGGTAACAACAATCGGGAAATTTATGCTTTACCTTTATTGCTGCCGCTCGCGATATTAGCAGGCGGCAGCATAGAAACCCTGAAGCGCGGGGCTGCAGGCGCATTAGATTGGTTTGGCCTAATTCTGTTTGGCATTATGGGCTTTCTCATATGGCTCGGCTGGTTCGCCATGATGACAGAGTGGCCAGCAAAACTTGCGGAACGCATGCAGTTTCTCTCGGCCACGGCGGAGGGGCATTTCAGCTGGGTGGCATTTCTCGCCGCGGCAACGGTAACATGCATCTGGCTGTTAGTAGTCATCAAAGCCAAGCGCTCCAACCGTTCCGCGGTAACTGACTGGGCTGTGGGCATCACTATGGCGTGGAGCCTGCTCATGATTTTATGGCTGCCCTGGATTGATTCGGCTAAAAGTTACGAAACCATGATGCTCAGCTTGAAAAAAGCAATGCCCAAGCACTATGCTTGCGTCACCAGCCGTAATCTGGGCGATGCGCAAACCGCATTGCTGGATTACTACACGGATATCCGTACCCAAGCATTTGAACAGGTGCAACGTCTGGATTGCGATTTTTATTTAATTCAGGATGACCGTGGACGCGAGAAAATCAAGCCAGGCTCAGACTGGAAGCTGATTTGGCACGGCGAACGCAAGTCCGATAGACGCGAGAGTTTCCGTCTTTATCGGTACAGAAACTGATCTGCTATAAACAGGCACTAACTGATCTGTAAGTTTGCGTTTTCCAGGCGCAGATTCACTGCATTTTCCAGCATCATCAATTCAGGATCGTGCGTAGCAATCACTACACAATGGTTGTTGTCGCACATCCGTCGAATAAGCCCAGTCACCTGTCCGCGTGCCTCCTCATCCAGATTGGCCGTAGGTTCATCCAGCAATAATACATCTGGATTCAAGACGCGCGCCCTTGCCAGTGCCACACGCTGCTTTTCGCCCCCAGAAAGTTTATGCGGGGCGATATGGGCCAGATGGTGCACACCGGCCCAGGTCATGGCCTCATCCACCACGGTGGCTTGTTGATGATGTGGGATTCCCGCTGCCTTAAGTCCGAAAGCAATATTCGCTGCCACACTGGTACTGAACAGATAGGGATGTTGATGCAGATAGATTACCCGCGGTGCTAAATGCTGACAAATATCTTGCATGGAAATTGCCACACCCTCAAAACTTAATTGCTTGATTTCGGCTGATTCCAACCCGGCCAGCACTCTCAGTAAAGTGGTTTTACCCGAACCATTAATGCCTGTAAGCAAATAACTATAGCCGCGCTCCAGCGTAAGTTCCAGGATATCCACGATGAGCCGCTCATTATAGGTTTTGCGTAAACCATGCACCTGGATCAGGCTCATCGCAAGCCTCCGCGGCCTTGCAGCAACGCCAGGCCAAAGTTGATCCCCAGTGCAATCATGACCAGCACGATGCCCAGCGCAATGCCCTGCACAAACTCGCCCTTGCTGGTTTCCAGGGCAATTGCCGTAGTGATGTTGCGTGTAACGCCTGCAATATTTCCGCCTACCATCATGGCGCACCCAATTTCGGAAATAACGCGACCAAAACCAGCCACCATGGCAGCCATGACGGCAAAACGCACTTCCAGCAACATAGTCATTGCAGTACGTAGGCGCCCGGCACCCAAAGTGCGCGCGGTTTCAGCAACACGGCTATCCACACCTTGCACGGCCGCCAGAGTCAAAGCAGCGAGGATGGGAAAAGCCAGCACGGCCTCGCCTATGACCATAGCCTCTTGGGTAAAGAGCAAATGCATTTCGCCGAAAGGCCCCTGACGCGAAAGCAACATATAGAGCAGCAAACCAATAACCACGGTAGGCAAGGCCAGCAGGGTTTGCACAGCAATAATAAGTACCCGGCGCCCAGGGAAATTTGTGCTGGCGAGGACAAACCCAAGAAAAATTGCTGGTGGCGAGGCTAAAACTAAAGCCAGAAAACAGACTTTAACCGAGACAAAAATTGTGCCCCAAAGTGCTGCATCCCCTGCCCACAAAAGGTTTAGCGCGGCCCGCGTAGAATGCAGCAGTTCCATGGGTCAGTTACTTAATCAGCGTTCTTATTTGGCGGATGGCGCGAACAATTGCTCGCCATGCACTTTGAACGATGCGATCTGTTGTTGGCCTTCTTTTGAAGTAATCCAGTCAATTAATGCAGTTGCGCCTTTATAATTCACGTCAGGATATTTTTTCGGATTGACGGCAATAATTCCGTAGGGATTAAACATACGCGCATCGCCCTCGACCAAGATCGGCAACCCTATTTTATCCCGGTAGCTGATATAGGTTCCGCGATCTGTCAGCGTATAAGCGCGCATCTCACCCGACATCATCAACACTTCGCCCATGCCCTGTCCGGCCGATAAATACCAACGGCCTTCAGGTTTAATTGCGGCAGTTTTCCAGTAGCCCTTCTCCATCTGGTCGGTGCCCGAATCATCGCCACGCGAGACAAACCTGGATTGGGTTTGCGCAATCTTTTTCATCGCCGCAATCACATCCTGCTCACCCTTGATCCTGGCTGGATCATTATAGGGTCCGACCAATACGAAATCGTTATACATCACATCGCGACGGTCTATGCCATGACCAGCTTCGACAAACTTGTCTTCAGCCGGCCGCGCATGGACAAGGACAACATCCACATTGCCATCCTCACCCAGCTTGAGCGCTTTGCCGGTACCGACCGAAATTACATGTACCTTGCATGTGCATTTGGCCTCAAACTTGGGTAAAAGATAATCCAGCAAGCCGGAATTCGCAGTACTGGTGGTAGTAGCCAGGCGGACCACACTCTTATCCGCTGCAATGGCTGGCATTGCTGACAGCAATGCCAGCACTATTATCGAGAGTAATTGTTTAAATCGTAGCATCATGTTTTCTCGTTATCCTTAGAAATCAAACTGGGCACGCATGGTGAGCGCATCTTCTTTATCTATGCTCTTATTGACACTATTTACGCGTACTACCACGGGGGTATCGTAATTGGTTCTTACCCAGTTGGTGACAATCCTGAAGTTTGGATTAAGTACCCAATTAGCGCCTACTGTCCAAGCATGCGCCTCATTGGTAGCAACAAGCACCCCATCTGCTGTAGCGCCGCCGTTATTCAGCAATACGCCCTTACCCGCGCTATTGCTTGATTTGAAATCAGACGCATCAAATTTGCTGTAGCGTACGCCGATCTGCAAGGCACCCCAGCCATCGCCACCGCCCTTGTAGTTCTTGTTGGGTTTGAGGCGGCCAAATACGCCTTCTTTGTACATGCCGGCAAAACTCTCACCCGTCACATTCCACATGGTGCTGGCATACCAGGCATTGATGCCACGGCTATAACCAGAGCCATCGAAGCTGGTGTTGATGTATTCTCCCTGGAATTTAACAGGTCCATATGCCAAAGCTGTCTCGTAGCCAGCGCGCGTACGGTTCACATTATCTTTAAAGCCATTCGCAGTAGTTGATCCACAAGCCGCTGCAGAGCAAGTAGTCGAGAAAAATTGTGCTCCACGAGCTTCGGTTTGCTCGGTCGGGATAAAGTTTGCCTGGCGGCGTGAACCTTCGTTACCGTCCGCATAGAAACCACCCAAATGCACTACTGTGTTTTGCCAATTCTGGATTTCAGCCAGGTTGGCAGTTAATCGTACGGTTAGATCCTTGCCATCATTCTTGGCGTTATTCTCATCAACCGTGCCCGTGCCATTAATGTAAGCAAGGCTATAGTTGACACCGGCTGTCGGCGTACCAAATACCATTACGCCTCTGTCATATGTACTGCCGAGCAGCACATCGGCCATCGAACGCTCCTGAAAATCGGTAAAATTGGTGCTCATGGCGCGTTCCAGCCCATAGAACGGTTTGAATTGGCCCACACGCACTTTTGCCGCAGCAAACTTGTTCACATCAATATAACCGTAGGTCAGCGTAGTGCTACTGCCCGAATATTCACCCTCCACGCGCACCACGTAATCCTTGTAAAAAGTCAGCGTACCGCCCAAGCGGGCACGGCGCAGGCTAAACGTATCTGCCGCATCAACATCCGGAGAAAAATTTCGGTAATCAGCCTGCACCCGGCCATTAATCGCCAGACTCCAATTACCACTTGCATCTCCCAACGTTACACCATCCTTAAATGAAGCATAAACAGGATTGCCCTGGCTTTTACCTTTTTCGGCAATCTTGGCCTCTTTGCTCTGTGCCAATTGCTGCTGCACCGCCTGCAACTCTTGGCTTAGTGCCTGCATTTGCTTTTGCAGTTCGTTGATACGAGTTTCAGCATCTGTACTTTCTGCATAGGCGGAATATGGAAATATCGCAGCTAGCGCCACGGTTAGGAGTGTGGGGGTCAATCGTTGCAACATGGGAAATCTCCAAAATTAAGCTGTAAAAAATGGCTAGCCAAGATGCGCTATATTTATGCGTATATTATAGTTTGGCATGCTTTCTATATATACAAAAAAATACAACACCTCATGAGTAGCTGCGCTGGTTGTGACTTATGTGGGGCTGAGAGCCTGGATCAGGCCATGCGCATTACTGACCGTGTCCAAAGCCGGGCGATCTACTTGGCGCATCAGCAAATTCTCAGTGTACAAAAACTACAGACGCTAACAGGCGCACCCATGCCTGTGCCTGAGGCAGCTTAATGGGGCTATCACGATGATACGTGAGAACATAGGCCGCCATAATGCACTCGACAAACTCATGGGCGCGACAGCATCTCAACGTAATAAGCAGCCAGGCTTTGTATTAATTACGGGCCGCGCCAGCTATGAAATGGTGCAAAAAGTCGCCAGCGCAGGCATCTCTATGCTTGTCGCTGTGTCAGCACCAACGGGTTTAGCCGTACATATCGCACAGAACTGCGGCATCACGCTGATAGGCTTTGCCCCGAATCATCAGCATGTGGTCTACAGCTGCCCAGTAAGAATTTTGCATAAGGAAACAGCATGAACATCGAACATCTGGTCACCACGGCCAACCAGATCGGCAGTTTTTCGCTCCTACCCAGATGCAGAGCGAGCAGAAAAAGACATCACACACCATCTCAATCATTTCTGGGGGCCGCGTATGCGCAAACAGTTAGTGGCGCATGTCACTGACAAGAAAGGGCTAGGCCTTTATTCCATCGCTGATGGCGCAATCAAAAAGCACATTGCACTTTCAAGTTCTTTCTTACCTTAAAGAGTCGCCACACGAGATTTGTACTATCAGGCAAGCTGAATAGTTACAACAATGGCTAAGGCTTATTACAAATCATCCTGCGGAGATAGCATAGTCAGCAACTCCCCGAGTTCAACGCTGACGGCTTGACCGGCTTTTGCCTCCATATCCCGATAACGGCGCAAAACCTCATAGCCGAATTCAGTAACCTGCGCACCGCCGCCATGACTGCCGCCTGTAGCCGTTGCTACCAGAGGCTCTCGAAAGCTTTTATTCATAGTATCCACCAAATCCCACGCGCGCTTATATGACATGCCCATAGCACGGGCAGCTGCAGAAATCGAGCCACTGCGATCAATAGCTTCAAGTAGATCAGCTTTACCTGGACCAATAGCAGAAACGGCGCCGTAGGGAATATGGATCTTGATATTTTTTGCGGTCATGTTGAATTTATGCCTATTTTGCCAAGTCTTAACTTACGGATAACCCTACAGGCTTCAGCATTGTTAAAGCCTGCCGAAAGACTTAGAATTGAGTATCTTAACGTAATATGACGCAAGGCATAAAACGCCACTGCAATGTTAGCTCCAGTTATTCAAGAAAACACGTCCCACCCCACCCTGATCGACCGCTATGGCCGCACGGTGGATTATATTCGCCTGTCCATTACCGATCGTTGCGATTTTCGCTGTGTCTATTGCATGTCTGAGGACATGACCTTTTTGCCGCGCAACGAAGTACTGAGCCTTGAAGAGTGCGCGCGACTGGTGAAAGCATTTGTCGGGCTGGGTGTAGGCAAGGTGCGCATCACCGGCGGCGAGCCGCTGGTACGCAAGAATGCGCTTTGGTTATTTGAAGAAATCGGTCGGCTGCCCGGTTTGCGTGAGCTGGTGGTGACCACGAACGGTTCGCAACTGGAACATCAAGCGCAAGCATTAAAAAATGCTGGCGTGCGACGCATCAACATCAGTCTCGACAGCCTCAATGCCGAGCGCTTCCGCAAAATCACCCGCGTCGGTGATGTAAACAAAGTGTTACGCGGCATCGCGGCAGCCAAGCAGGCATGTTTTGAAAATATCAAGCTTAATACGGTCGTCATGCATGGCTTTAATGATGACGAGACACTATCCCTGGTTGATTTTGCGATTGAGCAAGGCATCGATATTTCGTTTATCGAAGAAATGCCGCTGGGCGAAGTCGATCATACCCGCGGCTCCACGTTTGTCAGCAACGACACTACGTTAAAACTGCTGCAAAGCCATCACACCCTGATTAGCAGCTCAGAGACAACGGGTGGTCCCGCACGTTACTGGCGTGTTCCCAATACTAAAACCCGCATAGGTTTTATCTCACCGCACAGCCACAACTTCTGCGAATCCTGCAACCGGGTGCGCATCACGTGTAAGGGCGAACTGTACCTCTGTCTGGGGCAGGATGACAAAGTCGACCTGATGCCTTTGCTGAGAGCATTCCCCAATGACGATACGCCGCTCATCGAAGCCATTTTGGGCTCGATGCAAATCAAACCCAAAGGACACGATTTCGACCTAATGCGCGCTCAGCCAGCGGTTGTTAGATTTATGTCGGTCACTGGCGGTTAGCCTTTCATCTAACTCCCATACCCATTCATGCAGTATCGCCCTCAAATCAGCCATGCCAGCCGCCCGCTCACCTTTACCGTGCCGGCAATCAATGAGCATGGCGAAACCATAGACACAGAAATCGCAGGCGAAGGACCGCTGACGCTGTATCTGGATAAGCGCGAGATTGTCACCTTGATGACATTGGGTGCCGCACCAGAAGCACTGGCAATTGGCTATCTGCGTAACCAGCGCCTGCTCACCAGCATAGAGCAAATTACTGCTGTGCAAGTCGATTGGGAAACCGACGCGGTGGCAGTCACTACGCGCAACGGCGTGGCCGCCCTGAATAAGCGTTTGAGCAAGCGCACCGTTACTACCGGATGTGGCCAGGGTACGGTGTTTGGCGACTTGATGGAAGATATCGATAATATCCATCTGCCGCATGATGCCGTATTGGATGAAAGCACCCTGCACACTTTGCTGGATAATGTGCGCGTATACGACAGCCTCTATAAAAAAGCAGGCGCCTTGCATGGCTGCGCGCTCGCTCAAGGCGGCGAAATTCTCTATTACGTGGAAGATGTTGGCCGCCATAACGCAGTAGATGCAATTGCCGGCATGATGTGGCTGGATGGCATAGCCGGGCATGACAAAATTTTTTACACCACGGGCCGCCTAACCAGCGAAATGGTGATTAAAGCGGCACAGATGGGCGTGCCATTTCTGGTATCGCGTTCCGGCCTTACCCGCATGGGCTGGGAAATAGCCAACCGCGTAGGCATGACCATGATAGGCCGCTCACAAGGCAAGCATTTTTTAATTTTCACGGGTGCAAAGCGTTTTCGCTATTGCACTCCATCCCCATCTGAGGTTTTTGAAGCATGAGCATTACAGGAATTGTTTTAGCCGGTGGACAAGGGCGGCGCATGGGCGGCGTAGACAAAGGCTTGGTGGACTTCCTGGGTAAGCCCTTGGTAGCGCATGTAATTCAACGCCTGAATCCACAAGTGGATGAGATTCTGATCAATGCCAATCGTGAGATTGAGCGTTATGCGGCGTTTGGCCATCCCGTAATTCAGGATGATATTGCCGGCTTTGCCGGACCGCTAGCGGGTTTGCATAAGGGCATGAGCATAGCCAGCCATCCTTATGTGCTGACCGTGCCTTGCGACTCCCCCCTGCTACCAATGAATCTGGTTGGCCGCCTCATGAATGGGCTGATTGAACGTGATGCGGATTTGGCTGTAGCAAAAACCGGCTCGCAGGCGCATCCGGTATTCTGCTTATG
>JBDTOX010000017.1:0-12044 GCA_039933015.1 Methylophilaceae bacterium | reverse complement strand
CCGATAATCGCGACCACGATCATCAGTTCGATCAGGGTAAAACCCTGTTGCGCTTTCTTAATCATTTTAGAACCCCTTATGCAAAGTTTAGGTTGTTGGTTGCATTATTGATCAATGCGTACTGATAGGTAAGCAAGGCCTGTGCCATCTTGTGTATTCCTGCTTGTCCGGCGTAGATTGGGCTTTGGCAATAAAAAAGCGGAACCATGTTCCGCTTTTTTTCGCATTAAGTGACAGAAATTGTCACTTAATGACTATTATTGGCCTTCAGCAACTTTCTTCAGGTTAGCCAGACCGGAATCGTAAACACCGGTGACGGCATCAACGGCTGATTTGTCATCCTGGCCAGGAGGAATTGGCGGGTTGAGCATGTACTTGCGATAGAAGCGGCCCATCCAGGTTACGGTAGTCTCGCCAGCGCCAGGGCCAGCCTTTACCGTCATGATGGAGTAGTAGTCGTTGACAGGCAGCACGCCTTCTACAATTTCATACTTGAGTTGCATGCCAGCGTCATCGACATTGCGCAGTTTTTCGTAGATGGTGCCGCCGTCTTTCAGCGTCAGCAAACGGAAGGTGGCATTGTCACCATTTTCATCCTTCTTGGTCTCCAATTTGTCGCTGGCAACTGCCGGATGCCATTTTTGCATGTTGCCGAAATCTTTTACCAGTGCCCATACCTTGGCTGGATCAGCCTTGATGACGACAGACTTTTCTACTTTTTGCGACGATGGACCATGTGCGGCTGCGGTGAGCGGCAGCATGGCAATAGCAATCAGTGCCAATAGCTTTTTCATGCGAGTTTCTCCAGTTGTGAATAAATTACGGGTAAAAGCTGAATCTGCTGTAAGTGTAATACCAGCGGCCTCTTAATCAATGCGTCGCCTCAATAATAAATTGGCCGAAAGCCCGGCTTTTGTCACCGGTAGGGATGCTGGCGACGAGTTGATTGCTTGCGGCGTCTATCACTGAAACCGTGTTGTCGAACCAATTGGCAACATAAACTCTTTGTTTGGCTTGGTCAAAACTAATGCCTTCCGGGAAAGCTCCTACCGCGATAGTCGCGATCACTTTCTTCTGCGCGGCATCAATTACCGAGACGCTATCGCCTTGCGTATTGCTGACGTAGGCGCGCTGGCCATCGGCGCTGACAGTAACGCAGTAGGGGTGCTCGCCGACTTTAACGGTATGGCTTTGGTTGTTGGAGGTATTGACCACTGAAACAGTACCGGCATGTACATTGACCGCGTAAAGCTGTATGCCATCCGGGCTCAGTGCAAGCCCATACGGATGTGCGCCGACAGGGATGCGGGATAATACGTGCAAAGCGACTGTATCAATCACGGCAACGTCGTTGCTATCGCGATTGGCCACATAGAGCCGCTTCCCATCAGGGCTCACTACCATGCCTGCTGGTGCCTTGCCTATGGCGACTACGCGTTGTTGCTGCAGATTGCCGGTATTAATGGCGAGCACGCGATCATCAAACCAATCCGCGACGTACAGCACGCTGCTATCGGGGGATAACGCCAAGCCCACTGGAGAGCCTTTGATCGGGAGCTCCTCAATAACCTGATTGCTATTGCTGTCGATGATTGAAATCGATTGCCCATCAACATTCGATATAAAAACTTTTGCCAGCTTTGCTGATACTGCTACGCCTACTGGCGCCTTGCCCACGGCGATGGTCGCAATTACCTGATTGTTTTCGAGATCAATCACGGACACATTGTTGCCGCCTTGATTGGTAATATAGGCGTGGCCACCGGCTTGGCATGTCAAGGACATGCTGGCAAATAAGGCTAAGCCGACGGAAATGATTAAAATCGGTTTCAAGGGTCTTGGGGCCAGGGGATTATGTGATTGATGACGGATGGAAAACGTGTGGCAACGGTCTGCGGTTGACATGTCAGTATATGTGGCTGGCGCAAATAGCGTCAAGGAAGCCCGAAGTCTTGATGGAATAAAGCCATCCCTTGCAATCCAGCCTTTCAATCAATGCTGAAGTATGAAAAAATCATACTAAATTAATTAGGTTTTTTGTCATGATAGATCGCGATGGATATCGCCCGAACGTAGGGATCATTCTTTGCAATGCCCACAATCAGGTGTTTTGGGGCAAGCGCATCCGCGAGCACTCCTGGCAGTTTCCGCAGGGCGGTATCAAGCAAGGCGAAAGCCCTGAGGAAGCCATGTACCGTGAGCTGATGGAGGAGGTAGGTTTGCGCCCGGAACATGTCAGGATTTTGGGCCGCACCCGTGATTGGCTGCGTTACGAAGTGCCTAGCAGCTGGATCAAGCGTGAATGGCGCGGCAGCTATAAAGGCCAAAAGCAGATCTGGTTTTTGTTGCGCATGGTGGGACGTGATTGCGATGTTTCGCTGCGTGCCAGCTCGCATCCTGAATTTGATGCCTGGCGCTGGAATGAATATTGGGTGCCTATGGATAACGTGATTGAGTTCAAGCGTGACGTTTATCGCATGGCGCTTAATGAGTTATCCAGCCATCTGGGCGGTGAAGGCCGTAATCGACATCGCGGCCAGACCAGTACGGCAATAACTTAATCTGGATTCGACTTAGAGTCGCGGCGAGTATGGCCGCGACTCTATTGATTTATCCAAGCGTTTTTAGATTTAGGTCTAAGTCGCGTTCAATCGCTGGCATGCTTCTACTGGCGACCACTCAAGTTTTCAGCGGTGCTCAACGCCATCATTTCGCCAACCCGGACCGCACGGGCTGCTGCCCATTCAGGGTTAAATTGCAGCGTGTCTTTGGGGAATAACAACACGACTGTCGAGCCTAGTAAAAAACGCCCCATTTCATCGCCCTTCTTTAATGCAATCCCTTGATGGGCAGGATATTCCCATACGCGAATATCCTTGGTGCGAGGCGGGTTGACGATGCCATGCCAGACCGTGGCCATGCTTCCTACAATGGTGGCGCCTACCAGCACTAATGCAAAAGCCCCGCCGTTGGACTCAAATTCGCAAATCACCCGCTCGTTACGAGCAAACAGATTCGGAATCCCTTGTGCCGTGGCCGGATTAACTGAGAATAACGACCCCGGTACATAGATCATGCGTTTTAATTGGCCATCGCAAGGCATGTGAATGCGGTGATAGTCTTTAGGGCTGAGGTACAAAGTGGCAAAACTGCCGTCCCTGAATTGCTCTGCCAAATCCTTGTCCCCGCCAAGCAAGGCAAGCGTCGAGTAGCTATGACCTTTGGCCTGAAATATCTGGTCGGATTGTACGCGACCGAATTGACTGATGGCACCATCAACTGGGCAAATAAAGTCGGCTTGGGCGAGGGGGCGCACACCATTGCGCAGCGAGCGCGTAAAGAAATCGTTAAAAGTCTGGTAGTTTTCGGGATTGGGTTCAGTGGCTTCCTGCATGTTGACAGCGTAGCGTCTGATGAACCAGCGAATGACTGCCGTGGTCAGGCCACCAGCCTGGGCATTGGCAAATTTCCCGGCAAGAACGGTAATCGCCTGTTTTGGTAAAAAGTATTGCGCTATTACAGCGAGACGATTGGACACGCCGGCCCCTATTGATGAAGTGGTGGAATTATAGCCATTACAAACAACAGCAAAATAAAAGGGGCAGGACGTTGCGCGTCTTACCCCTTTGTGTATTTAACCAGCCGATGTTGGATTAAATTAGTTCATGCAGACTAATGAGCTTAGTTCTTTGTTTGGTCGACCAGCTTGTTCTTGCTGATCCATGGCATCATCGCGCGCAGCTTGCTGCCTACCTGCTCAATTGGATGTGCAGCATTCAAGCGACGACGTGCTGTCATTTCCGGGTAGTTGGTGCGACCTTCCAGGATGAATTTCTTGGCATACTCACCATTCTGAATGTTAGCCAGGGCTTCTTTCATTGCCCAGCGAGATTCATCATTGATGACCTTGGGGCCAGTCACGTACTCACCATACTCCGCGTTGTTGGAAATGGAGTAGTTCATGTTGGCAATGCCGCCTTCATACATGAGGTCCACAATCAGCTTCATTTCGTGCAGGCATTCAAAGTAAGCCATTTCAGGCGCATACCCGGCTTCTACCAGTGTTTCGAAGCCTGCCTTGATTAATTCTACCGCGCCGCCACAGAGTACGGCCTGCTCGCCAAACAAATCAGTTTCGGTTTCTTCGCGGAAATCGGTTTCAATTACGCCACCCTTGGTGCCGCCATTGGCTGCAGCATATGATAGGGCAATGTCCTTGGCCTTGCCGGAAGCATCCTGATATACGGCGATGAGTGATGGTACGCCGCCACCCTTGAGGTATTCTGAACGCACGGTGTGGCCCGGGCCTTTAGGGGCAATCATGATGACATCAAGGTCTTTGCGCGGCACGATCTGGTTGTAGTGAATGTTGAAGCCGTGAGCAAAAGCCAGCGCCGCGCCTTTTTTCAAGTTAGGTGCAACTTCAGCATCAAAAATTTGAGCCATGTTTTCGTCTGGCAGCAGGACCATCACTACATCTGCGCCCTTAACGGCTTTGGCAATGTCTTCCACGTTGTGGCCAGCTTTTTCTGCTTTGGACCAGGAACTGCCTTCTTTGCGCAGACCAACGGTGACCTTGACGCCAGAGTCCTTCAGGTTTTGCGCATGCGCATGGCCTTGCGAGCCGTAGCCAACAATGGTGACCTTCAGTTTTTTGATGATGGAGAGGTCAGCGTCTTTGTCGTAATAAACTTTCATTTTCTACCTTTCAATACAGATCTTTTTAAATTGCAACGATTTAATTTTAGAGTTTAAGAATGCGATCGCCACGGCCAATGCCGGAGGCGCCAGTACGCACGGTTTCCAGAATAGCGGCCTTGTCTATGGCTTCCAGGAAAGCGTCCAGCTTGGAACCGGAGCCGGTTAATTCAATCGTATAGCAGCCATCGGCAACATCAATGATGCTGCCACGAAAAATGTCGCACATGCGTTTCATTTCATCGCGGTACGTGCCGGTTGCCTTTACCTTGACCAGCATCAGCTCACGCTCGATATAGCGCCCGTCGTTAAGGTCCAGCACTTTGACCACATCTATCAGCTTGTTGAGCTGCTTGATGATTTGCTCTATCACTTCATCCGATCCGGAGGTGACGATGGTCATGCGTGATAACGTGGCATCTTCGGTGGGTGCCACAGTCAGCGATTCAATATTGTAGGCTCGTGCCGAGAACAAGCCGGCGACGCGGGACAACGCGCCAGATTCATTTTCCATTAGCAGGGAGATAATGTGCTTCATTTACAGCTCCTCTGCTAAGATCATTTCAGACAGGCCCTTGCCATTTGGCACCATGGGGAACACGTTTTCTTTCTGGTCTGTCAAGAAATCCATGAATACCAGACGCTCTTTCAGTTTTGGGCTGAAAGCCTCTTTCAATGCACCCTCAACATCGGATGGTTTTTCGATTTTCATGCCTATATGGCCATAAGCTTCAGCCAGCTTCACAAAGTCAGGCAGGGCGTCCACATAGGATTCTGAGTAGCGATTGCCATAGAAGAATTCCTGCCATTGGCGCACCATGCCCATGTAGCGGTTGTTCAGTGTGATTACCTTGATTGGCAGGTGAAACTGCTTACAGGTGGAAAGCTCCTGTATGCACATCTGGATCGAGGCTTCGCCTGTGATGCAGGCCACTTGCGCTTCGGGGTGAGCCAATTGCACGCCCATCGCATAAGGCAGGCCGACGCCCATGGTGCCGAGGCCGCCAGAGTTGATCCAGCGGCGTGGTTTGTCAAATTTATAATACTGTGCCGCCCACATCTGGTGCTGCCCGACGTCAGAGGTAACATAGGCTTCGCCTTTGGTGACTTCCCAAAGCTTCTCCACTACAAACTGTGGCTTGATGATGTCGCTCTTACGGTCATAATTCAGGCAATTTTTGCTGCGCCATGTCTCAATCTGTGTCCACCAGGCTTTCAAGGCTACGGCATCAGGCTTGTCGTCGTCAGCATCCAGCAGTTCATTCATCTCGGTGAGCACGGTCTGTACATGCCCGACAATAGGCACATCCACTTTGACGCGTTTGGAGATGGATGAAGGGTCTACATCAATGTGAATAATCGTGCGGTCTTTGCGGAAGAAATGCTCCGGGTTGCCGATGACGCGGTCATCAAAACGCGCGCCTATGGCAATTAGCACATCACAATCCTGCATGGACATGTTGGCTTCCAGCGTGCCGTGCATGCCCAGCATGCCCACGAACTGTTTGTCCGTAGCGGGGTAGCCACCCAGTCCCATCAACGTGTTCGTGACCGGGCATCCGAGTTTACGGGCAAGCTTAATCAGCTCTGCAGAAGCGTCGCCCAGCACTACACCGCCGCCGCTGTATATCATGGGCCGCTTGGCTTCCAGAATAAGCTTGACGGCTTTTTTAATCTGACCGGAATGGCCTTTCAGCACTGGGCTGTAAGAGCGCATTTCGACTGATTTTGGATACTTGAAAGTACCCAAATGTGCAGTTACATCTTTGGGAATATCAACGACGACCGGCCCTGGCCGCCCGCTGGCTGCGATGTAGAAAGCCTTCTTGATGGTTACGGCGATATCCTTGACATCCTTCACCAGGAAGTTGTGCTTTACACAGGGGCGGGTAATGCCGACCATGTCGACTTCTTGGAAGGCATCCATGCCAATCGCAGGTGTAGGTACCTGGCCGCTGATGACAACCAGAGGAATCGAATCCATATAAGCGGTCGCAATGCCAGTGATGGCATTGGTGGCACCTGGACCTGACGTTACCAGCGCTACGCCTACTTCGCCAGTAGAGCGTGAGTAAGCATCGGCTGCATGGACAGCGGCTTGCTCATGGCGTACGAGAACGTGCTTGAACTTGTCCTGCTTGAATATTGCGTCATAAATGTTGAGCACCGCGCCGCCTGGATAGCCAAAAACGAATTTGACGTTCTCTTCATGCAGGCAGCGGATGACGATTTCGGCCCCGTTTAATTCCATAGCGCTGGCTTTATTTTATATGCTGATAATTGAGAACCCTCAACACTAACTGTTTGAATGTATTTGGTCAAGGTGATTTGGCTTGGGCAAGCCTTAGGCTTGCAATGTAGAGTTATTCCAGGGGCGGGGCAACCTTGGTCAGCTCTTCTATGGTTGTTAACCCGGCGGCGATTTTTTCGGCGCCATTAATCATTAGCGGCTGCATGCCTTCTCGATAAGCCAAAGCCCTGATTTTCTCCAGGTCGGCATCCTGCGTAATGAGTTTCTTAATCGCCGGGCTAATGGACAGCATTTCATAAATACCGCTACGGCCGCGATAGCCTGTCATGCGGCATTCCACGCAGCCGGTTGCGAGTTGTATCTGTTTGGGTTTGGGTAGTTTCCATGCCCCTACCAACTCGTCCCATCTGGCTTGTTCAATTGGAGCGGGCGTTTTGCAATGCGGGCATAAGGTGCGTACCAGACGCTGCGCCATAATGCCGAGCATTGCTGAATGAATAAGGTAGGACGGTACGCCAAGATCCAGCAGTCGAGTGATGGCCGCTGGGGCATCATTGGTGTGCAGGGTGGAGAGTACCAAATGGCCAGTCAGCGCTGCCTGAATGGTCATGTCGGCGGTTTCCACATCGCGGATTTCGCCCACCATGATAATGTCCGGATCCTGTCGCAGCAAAGTGCGGATGCCGTCAGCAAACGAGAGCCCAATGTTGTGCTGTACCTGCATCTGGTTGAAAGCAGGCTCTATCATTTCAATCGGTTCTTCCACTGTGCAGACATTCACTTCCGGCGTGGCGAGATGTTTGAGTGTGGAGTAAAGCGTGGTGGTTTTGCCGGACCCGGTTGGGCCGGTCACCAGGATGATGCCGTTAGGACTTTGCGTCCAGCTGTTCCATTGCTGCGCTTGCAGTGGCGCAAAGCCTAGCTCGATAAAATCCTTGACCAGAATGTCGGGTGAAAATATCCGCATTACCATCTTTTCGCCGAAAGCGGTAGGCATGGTAGAAAGCCGCAATTCGATTTCAGCACCTTCGGCCGTGAGCGTTTTAATACGGCCATCTTGCGGGCGACGTTTTTCCACCATGTCCATGCGGCCCAGCAGCTTGATGCGGCTGGTGATGGCGTTCATGATATTGGAGGGTAGTTGATATACTTGATGGAGCACACCATCAATGCGGAAACGCAGAATGCCAACATTGCGGCGCGGCTCCAGATGGATATCGCTGGCACGCTGCTCAAACGCATACTTGAACAGCCAATCGACAATATTGACGACATGCTGCTCGTTGGCATCAAGGTTTTTATCCTTGCCGAGCTCAACCAGCTGCTCAAAATTCTGCACGCCGACTATCTGGCCAGCCTTGGCAATATTGGCGAGGTTGATGGAATCAGTCAGGTTATATATTTCTGGTAGGTAGCGATTGATTTCCAGCGGGTTGGCAAGCACCAGTTTGATCTTGGTGCGTAAAGCGCGCTCCAGGTCTGGCACCCACTCTATCTGGAAAGGCTCAGCGGTAGCGATCGTTATTTCGCTAGTGCTGACTTTAACCGGCATGATCCTGAGTCGCCCAGCGTATGCCTGGGAAACAACTTGCGCGATTGATCCGAATTCGAGTTTTAATGGATCAACGTGATAGTAATCCAGCCCGACTCTGGCCGCGAGCCAGATCGTCAGGTTTTCTACTGTAAGCTGCTTGCCGGGAGCGAGCAGGTTTTGCCATTTTTGCTCACCAATCACAACCAGTGGATGCAGATTGGAGCTATCCTTTTTGCGATCTTTATAGAGTTTCTCCGCCTGGTTTCTATCCAACATGCCGTCATTCACCAGCATGCGTAGCGCGTCACCAAGTGTGAGGCGGCCTGACGGCTTAACGAGGGAGTCTGAATTGCTCATATGGATGCTTGGGATGATTTCTCAAAGTGCATGGCGGCAAATCGCATGGATAGATCAACTGCCTGCACATTTTTAGTTAGGCTGCCTATGGAAATACGGTCAACACCGGTCAGGGCAACGTCACGCACATTGTCGAGATTAATATTGCCCGAGGCTTCTAATATGGCGCGGCCTGCATTGAGGCTTACCGCCTCGCGTATGCCCTGCAGGCTAAAATTATCCAATAGAATAAGCGTTGCGCCGGCTTCCAGTGCAGTTTGTAACTGGGACAGCGTTTCCACCTCAATTTGGATGGAAACTCGCTGGCCCAATTTACCTGCGCCGATAGCATGCGCTGCTTTTAACGCGGCTTCAATACTGCCGGCCGCAGCAATATGATTTTCTTTAATCAAAATGCCATCGTATAGCCCCAGGCGTTGATTCATGCCGCCACCTAAGGCTACTGCGTACTTCTGTGCCAGGCGCATGCCGGGCAAAGTTTTTCGCGTATCCAGAATCTGCGCGTTGGTGCCGGCAATTGCATCCACATAGCGTCTGGTAAGCGTTGCGGTAGCGCAGAGCGTTTGCAGAAAATTCAATGCGCTGCGTTCGGCGGTAAGCATGGCGCGGGCATTGCCGCTAATTTCACAGAGAATTTGATTGGGTTGGATGCGCTCGCCTTCAGCGACGCGCCATTGAATTTCAGTTTCAAGGGCGACCTGCTGAAAACAACTTTCCACCCAGGGAATGCCGCAGAGGATTGCAGCCTCGCGGCTGATGATGGTTGCTCTGGCCGTTTGCAATGCAGGGATCAGCTGGGCAGTCAGGTCGCCATCGCCGATATCTTCTTCTAGCGCTATGCTCACGCTGCGAACAATTGCATCCTGTATCGTGCGAGATATGTTTTTGTTGGATAAGGTTGAACCCATAAATTCCATTATAATGCAGTGCTATCAAATAGCAGTGTCAATATCGGTGCTTAAATTCTATGAAACTTCTGTATTCTTTAACTAGCCCTTATGCCCGCAAAGTTCGCGTAGTGGCTGCAGAAAAGCGCATTGAAATTGAAATGGTTGCTGTGGTGCTGTCTGCGCAAGATTGCACGGTTAACGATCACAATCCTTTGGGCAAAATTCCAGTGTTGATACTGGGCGATGGTGAGAGCCTGTTTGATTCGCGCGTTATTGTCGAATATCTGGACAATCGTACACCGTTGGCACATTTGATTCCGCAAGATCACAGCTTGAAAATTTGGGTGCGCCGCTGGGAAGCTCTCGCGGATGGTGTTTGTGACGCAGCAGTAGCGGCTTTGATGGAGTCGCGCCGCCCGGAGAACTTGCAGGATCCAGTCACGATCTCCAAGCAACTAGGCAAAGTGCAGCGCGGTTTAAAAGCACTCAGTGAGGATTTGGGCGATAGTAAGTGGTGCGTGGACGGAACCTTTAGTCTGGCTGATATCGCGCTGGGCTGCTTGCTTGGCTACCTTGAGCTACGTTACCAGGATATCAACTGGCAGCAACAGTACCCCAATCTGGCACGACACTACACTGCATTAATGAAGCGCGCTTCCTTCAAGGAAACAGTCCCGCCTGTTGCTTGATGGGTGAGATGGCTTGCAGATATTACCAGTGGCTATCAGCTGGACCTTGCTCTAGGCTTATATTGCGTGCGTAATAATTCCGCCGCCGAGGCAAACCTGGCTTTCATACACTACAACTGACTGGCCCGGCGTAATAGCCCATTGCGGCTGACCAAAGCGGACTTCGGTAATATCACCTTCCAGCCGGTCGATTTCGCACGGCGCATCTGGCTGACGATAGCGAGTCTTAGCGGCGTATACCCAGTGGGTTCGCGGCTCATGCCCGGCAATCCAGTGTAGCTGGCTGGCAACCAGCCCATCGTTTAACAGCAGCGCATGTTCATGCCCCTGTACAACCACCAGCACATTGCGCTGCATGTCTTTGGCAGCGACAAACCAGGGCTCGCCGTTGCCGGTTCGGGAGCCACCTATACCCAAGCCCTGACGCTGTCCCAAGGTGTAGTACATCAAGCCTTCATGCTGGCCGACAACTTCACCTTCAGGCGTCTGTATTGCGCCTGGCTTGCGCGGCAGGTAGCGATTGAGAAATTCGCGGAAAGGCCGTTCCCCAATGAAACAGATGCCTGTCGAATCCTTTTTCTCGCTGGTGGGCAAGCCGGCTTTCCTGGCGATTTCACGTACTTCGCGTTTGGGCAGATGCCCTAAGGGAAATAGCGTTTTGGAAAGCTGCGCCTGATTCAGGCGGTAGAGGAAATAACTCTGGTCTTTGCTGCCGTCTTCGGCTTTTAGCAGTTGGAACAGGCCATTCACTTCACGCACCTGAGCATAGTGGCCAGTGGCAATGAGGTCGGCACCCAAGCCCATGGCGTGATCCAGGAAGGCTTTGAATTTGATTTCTGCATTACACAAAATATCCGGATTGGGCGTGCGCCCGGCGCTATATTCCTCAAGGAAGTTGGCGAATACGCGCTCTTTGTATTCACTGGAAAAATTCACGGCTTCGATTTCAATGCCGATACGGTCAGCCACGGACACGGCATCGATCAAATCCTGCTTGGAAGAGCAGTATTCATCGGTGTCGTCGTCTTCCCAGTTCTTCATAAACAGGCCGACGACGTCGAAGCCTTGCTCTTTCAATAACAAGGCTGCAACGGAAGAATCTACCCCGCCGGACATGCCAACTACTACGCGTTTTTTCATGATGTGATTATATGGCCGTGGTTATAGGTGGGTAAGCGCAGTAAGGGGGAAGCGCTGTCCCGCCAGATAGTGTTCAACGCAAGTCAGTACTTGTGGGCTGCGATGCATGGACTGGCTGGTGCGGATCTCATCCGGCGTCATCCATACCGTACGCAGTATGCCGTGATCCAATGGCTGATTGGCGTTGTGGTCGCTAACCGGGCCAATGAAAGCAAAGCGCAGATAAGTAATGTCCTTGCCCGGGTTGCGCCAGTGGTAAATACCGAGTAAATGTTCTGGTGTAAAGCGATAAGCAGTTTCTTCGTTGGCTTCGCGCACCACGGCTTCCAGCAGTGTTTCACCATCTTCCAGATGACCGGCAGGCTGGTTGAGACGCACGCCGGCAGCGGTTTCTTCTTCAACCAGTAAAAATTTACCATCTTGTTCAATGATAGCGGCGACAGTGGTGTTGGGTTTCCAGATCATGAATTTGCGCACGGAAAAAT
>JBDTOX010000016.1:0-17328 GCA_039933015.1 Methylophilaceae bacterium | reverse complement strand
AGCCGCAAATACGCCTCATAGGGGGGCGCTATGGCTTCAAGCACGAAAATATCTATTACTTCAATAATCAAGGATTACAGGAGCTGTAAGCAATACTTAGTCAGCTGCAATCCTTGATACTCTCAAAAGCCGCGAGTGCGGCATACAGAAAAATGCGATCCCAATATAGTGGTAAATTAGTTTTTAAATCATATGAGGTTTTCCAGCATATCCGGGCCAAAAACCTCTCTATGCAATCTATCTCTAGGCACTCCGGCATCTAATAACTCTCTCCACTGTTTATTCATGAAGCCCAGAGGGCCGCACAAATAAACATTAGCTGTCTCGCGTGGCCATTGTGCCAAACTCGATAACTGCATTTCTCCCTTGATCGTATTTTCATTCAGTCTCTCGGATGCATGTGGCGACTCATAAAAGGTAATCACTTTAAGATTGGGCATGCTATCTATAGCCCCTTCCAAATCGCTGGTATGCGAATGATGAGACCTGCTTCGTGCAGCATGTGCAAAAATCACTTGATGCTCTGGACGAGTAAGCGCCAATTGATTCAGCGTTGAAATCATCGGTGTAATACCGACACCGGCGGAGATTAAGACTAAAGGATCGTCGACAGCAATATCCGGTCTGAAATCCCCAAATGGCTGACCCACCTGAATCCTGTCGTTAACTCTTACATTGTCATGCAACCAATTAGAAACCTGGCCAGAGGGCGAACCATCTCTTGCTAGCTCGCGCTTTACCGAGATTCTGAGGTGGGGCCTACCAGGTGCGTCAGATAGGCTGTATTGACGCAGCTGGCGCGTGCCATCCGGGAAGGTTACGGCAACACTGATGTATTGCCCAGGATGGAAAATTGGCAACGGTTTACCATCCGTCGGATTCAGCACAAACGATCTGACATGTTCGCTTTCCTGGCGTATTTGCGTTACTTGCAGCTCTCTCAATTCCCCTGCCGCTGTCCCTGCATCAGAATAGAGCTTCTGCTCTTCAGCAACCAGTGCATCCGCTAGCAAAGAATAGGCTTCTGCCCAGGCATCCAATAATGGTGCTGTGGCGGCATCTCCCAGCGTTTCCTTGATTGCGCCTACTAAATGATGGCCAACAATCGGATAGAGTTCAGCTTTGATACCCAGAGAAGCATGTTTATGAACAATACGGCTAATCACAGGAGCAAGCACCTCTGCATTATCAATATTGGCGGCGTACGCAAAGACTGCGGCCGCAAGCGATTGCTGTTGTGTCCCCTGTGCCTGGTTGCCCATGTTGAAAAGGTTTTTCAATTCAGGATGCGCGCCAAAAAGATTGCGGTAAAAGGTGCCTGTGATCGCCAAGCCGTGGTCACGCAAGACAGGGACACTGGCGTCAATATATGGTCTAGCAGCTGCTGAAAGCATAAATACTCCTTAATATATACAAAATATGCATCTTTTAAATTAAAAAAAGAGCAGTTTTGCGACTGCTCATTTCGATTTCTAACTAGCTGATTGTTTGCTGTAAAAAGTCATAAACTCTTTATGCATTTCGGAATATCGGGTCTGGTACACATTAAAGACGGCCTAATTATAACATGCGTATCATATGCAACATATTGTTTGCAAATTGATCATTTTGATCAAAGCTTGCGCATAATGGCCGGTTGTAACTTATAGGATATTGGGATGCAAGCGCTTAAGGACGCAGTGCAGGCGCTCAGCTCAGCGTAGGTAGCTGCTAATCGCTATAATGCAAACAGTTTAATCAGTCATCTATTTAATCAATCATCTAGGAAGTCTATTGCTCGCAGCCATCCCGCCCTTTCTTAAAACAGCCCTGATCGTCGTTGGATTAGGTGCCATTACCGTCGCCGGATTTGCGCCTTTTTACCTCTACCCCATCCCTATCGTGGCGCTGGCTGGGCTTTTTTACTACTGGCAAAAATCCGGTAGCGCAAAACAGGCCGCCTGGCTGGGTTTTGCATTCGGCTTGGGGTTTTTTGGTGCAGGGGTTTACTGGATTTATATCAGCCTGCATGACTTTGGCGGCATGCCTTTCTGGATGGCCGCGTTTTCTACCTTCGTTTTATGCGCATTCCTGTCCTTATTCCCGGCAGCTGTAGGCTGGCTTGGCAAACAGGATGGGCTAAATAGACCGGCAATCACGATTATTGCCGTGCCCTTGCTGTGGGTGCTATCCGAATGGGTGCGCAGCTGGATTTTTACTGGATTCCCGTGGTTGACTATTGGCTACTCGCAAGTACCATATAGCCCGCTCAATGGTTTTGCCCCTGTGTTCGGCGTCTATGGCGTATCCCTGGTGACAGTTTTTTCCGCAAGCATCCTGCCGCTGTGGGCAAATAAAAGCATGCGCCGCAATATTACCCTCGTACTCGTTACGCTGTGGGTGGCAGGCAGTCTGCTCAAGCTCAATGCATGGAGCACACCTGTCGGCATGCCTGTTTCCGTGGCCCTGGCGCAGGGCAATATTGCGCAGGACATGAAGTGGCAGCCAGAAACTGTGCAGCGCACATTGGATCAATATCTGGCGCTCACCTTGCAGAGTGACGCGCAGCTGACCGTGCTGCCTGAAACTGCCCTGCCCATGCTGATCGAGCAAGCGCCGGCAGATTATCTGCAACGGCTGAAAACGCATGCCCAGAACAATCACGGCGATCTGCTGGTGGGCGCAGTAGAAGTAGAAAACGACGCGTATTACAACAGCATGCTGAGTTATGGCAACGCGCCTACTCAGGCCTACCGCAAGTCCCACCTGGTACCCTTCGGCGAATTTATCCCGCTGAAAAGCATTTTTGGCTGGATTTACCGCGATTGGCTGCATATTCCATTAACCGACCTGTCGCGCGGCAGCATACACCAGCAGCCGCTGCAGATTGCCGGGCAAAAGGTCGCGGTCAATATTTGCTACGAAGACGTATTCGGTGAAGAAATTATTCGTCAGCTGCCGCAGGCCACTTTGCTCGTCAACACCAGCAATGATGCCTGGTATGGCGACTCGCTCGCCGCCTATCAGCATCTGCAGATATCGCAAATGCGGGCAGTGGAAACCGGCCGCATGATGCTGCGCTCCACCAATACCGGCGCTACTGCCATTATTGACCCGCAAGGCAATGTGCTGGCGCATGCACCACACTTCACCACCACCCTGCTCAAAGGCCAGGCGCAGGGTTATGGCGGCACCACACCCTATGTCAGGTGGGGGAATTGGCCCGTCATCATATTTTCCTTCGCTGTACTTACCCTTTTGTGGCTGCGTAAAAAGAAGTAAAATCAAGCCCTTTCGCCTACTCAGAATAATAATGCCGCTCACCTTCCAGCAAATCATTCTTGCCTTGCAAAACTACTGGGCCGAACGCGGCTGTGCCGTGCTACAGCCTTACGATATGGAAGTAGGCGCCGGCACTTCGCATACCGCCACCTTTCTGCGCTCGCTAGGGCCGGAGCCGTGGAAGGCCGCCTATGTACAACCTAGCCGCCGCCCCAAAGATGGCCGTTACGGTGACAACCCAAACCGTCTGCAACATTACTATCAGTTTCAGGTAGTGCTGAAACCGGCACCTGCCGACATTCTGGAGCTATACCTGGGCTCACTGGAAGCACTGGGCTTCGACCTTAAAAAGAACGACATCCGCTTTGTCGAAGACGACTGGGAAAACCCGACATTAGGCGCCTGGGGGTTGGGCTGGGAAGTCTGGCTCAACGGCATGGAAGTCACACAGTTCACTTATTTCCAGCAAGTAGGCGGCATAGACTGCAAACCGATCACGGGCGAGATTACCTATGGCCTTGAACGCCTGGCCATGTATCTGCAAGGTGTGGACAACGTCTATGACCTGGACTGGACTGATGGTCTCAAGTATCGCGACGTCTACCACCAGAACGAGGTCGAGCAATCCACCTACAACTTTGAGCACAGCGATGTGGATTTCCTGCTGACCGCATTTGGCGCGCATGAAAAGCAGGCGCTGCACCTCATAGAAAACGCGTTGGCGCTGCCTGCCTATGAGCAGGTACTGAAAGCCGCACACACCTTCAACCTGCTCGATGCGCGCGGTGCGATCAGCGTGACCGAGCGTGCCGGCTACATTGGCCGCATCCGCAACCTGGCACGTGGCGTAGCGCGAGGCTACCTCGAAAGCCGCGCGCGTCTTGGCTTCCCAATGGCAAAAAAAGCACATGCCGAGCAAGTGCTCGCGCAACTGAACAGCAAGAAGGCAGCATGAACATGAGCACTAAAAACCTACTCGTCGAACTATTCGTCGAGGAACTGCCGCCTAAAGTCTTGAAGAAACTGGGGGAGGCGTTTGCCAGTGCACTTGCCGACCATCTGAAAGCGCAAGGTCTCGCGCTGCCAGAAGCAAAAGTTACGGCGTATGCTTCGCCCCGCCGCTTGGCAGTTCATCTTAGCGGCGTTGCGGCACAGGCCGCTGATAAAGCAGTTGCCCAAAAGCTGATGCCGGTCGCTGTGGGTTTGGATGCCAACGGCCAGCCCACGCCAGCGTTGCTGAAAAAGCTCACCAGCCTGGGCGCTGACGCAAGCGTTGTACCCAAACTTAAACGTGAAATGGATGGCAAGGCAGAAGCCCTGTTTTTCGATAACCTGTTAAAAGGCGCCACATTGCAGGATGGCCTGCAGGCTGCGCTGCATGAAGCCATAGTCAAGCTGCCTATCCCCAAGGTGATGACCTACCAGCTGGCCGATGGCTGGAGCAGCGTCAACTTTGTGCGCCCGGCACATGGCCTGGTGGCCTTGCATGGCGCCGATATAGTGCCGGTTACTGCACTTGGCCTCACTGCTGGCCGCGCAACACAAGGCCACCGGTTTGAAGCCAGCGTATCGCCAGTCGTCATTATAGATGCCGATAGCTACGAAAATCAAATGCAGAGCGAAGGTGCAGTCGTCGCCAGCTTTACCGCTCGCCGTGACGAAATAGCACGCCAGCTTGCTGCAGCAGCCGCAAGAGAAAACCTCAAACCTGTAGCCGACGACGCTCTGCTCGACGAAGTCACCGCATTAGTAGAGCGCCCTAACGTGCTACTCGGCCAGTTCGAAACAGAATTCCTGGAAGTCCCCCAGGAATGCCTGATTCTCACCATGAAGGCCAACCAGAAGTATTTTCCGCTGCTCGATGCCAACGACAAACTGACCAACAAATTCCTCATGGTCAGCAATATCAGCCCGGCCGACGCCAGCGCCGTGATTGGCGGCAATGAGCGCGTAGTGCGCCCACGGCTGGCTGATGCCAAGTTCTTTTTCGATCAGGATCGCAAGAGGCCGCTCGAGTCTCGCGTGCTGGGCTTGGCCAAGGTCGTCTATCACAATAAGCTCGGCAGCCAGGGCGACCGCGTAGAACGGGTACAAGCCATCGCTCGCGCCATTGGCAAACAGCTGGATGGAGATGCACTTGCCTTGCAGGCCGACCAGGCCGCATTGCTCGCCAAGGCTGACCTGCTCACAGACATGGTGGGCGAATTCCCCGAACTGCAGGGCATTATGGGACGCTATTATGCGCAGCATGACGGCCTCAGCAATGACATTGCCTATGCGATCGAAGATCACTACAAACCACGTTTTGCCGGTGACGCGCTACCGCGCAATGCAGCGGGTATCTGTGTCGCACTGGCTGACAAGCTGGAAACCTTGGTCGGTCTATTTGGTATCGGTCAGGTTCCGACAGGCGACAAAGATCCGTTCGCGCTGCGCCGCCATGCCTTGGGTAGCATACGCATACTGATTGAAAAAGAATTGCCGCTCTCCATAGACCTGCTCCTTGAGCAATCAATCCAGGTCTTCGGGGACAAAATCAGCAACCCCATCAACCAGCTAACAGACTTTATCTTTGAGCGCCTGGCGGGCAGCTTGCGTGAGCAAGGCTATTCACCACAAGAAGTCGACGCGGTGGTTTCGCAACGCCCGCAACGGCTAAGTGACATTACAAAACGTCTCGAAGCTGTACGCGCTTTTTCTGCATTGCCCGAAGCAGAGAGCCTGGCAGCTGCCAACAAGCGCGTCGGCAATATCCTGAAAAAGGCTGAAGATACGTCGCAGACCAAAGTAGATCGCAGCCTGCTGAAAGAAGCTGCCGAGATTGCCTTGAATCAAGCGCTTACGGTAGTCCAACCGCAAGCCGATGCTGCCTTCGACCGGGGGAGCTATGCTGATTCCCTGCAATCGTTGGCTGCACTCAAAGCACCTGTGGACGCCTTCTTCGACCATGTCATGGTCAACGCCGAAGACCCTGCCTTGCGTGCTAATCGCCTGGCTCTGCTAGCCCAGCTACATACCGCGATGAATCGCGTAGCTGACATTTCCAAGCTGGCGACTTAGACTGACACCATGAAACTAGTTATCCTCGATCGCGACGGCGTCATCAATTACGACAGCGCCCAGTTCATCAAAAGCCCGAATGAATGGATTCCCATCCCCGGAAGCCTGGAAGCGATTGCGTTATTGAATCAAAGCGGCTTCCGCATTGCCCTCGCCACCAACCAGTCCGGCATTAGCCGCGGGCTGTTCGATATGGCTACGCTCAATGCCATTCACGACAAAATGCATCGCGCCCTGGGACAATTTGGCGGCCGCATTGATGCGCTGTTTTATTGTCCGCATGCAGCGGATGACCGCTGTGACTGCCGCAAACCCAAGCCGGGCATGATCGAAGATATTGGCCTGCGCTTTGGCATTGATTTAAAGAATGTTCCCAGCGTAGGCGATTCGCTGCGGGACCTGCAAGCTGGTGTACCGTTTGGCACGCAGAACATCCTGGTGCGCACGGGCAAAGGCGAAACCACCCTGGCTCACGGCGGTCTGCCTGAAAACACCTGGGTCTGTGCAGATTTGGCTGAAGCTGCGCAACGCATCATCACCGCATTCGGTTGAGCAGCTGCGCATTATGACTTGGCTTCAAAATGGTATAGCGTGGCTGCGCTCGGCGTTTTTCATGTTGGGTCTGTGGCTAGTCACACCTATATACTCCGTGATCGCAATACTGACTTTCCCTTTCCCGCCACTGGTACGCTACCGCCTCATATCCGGCTGGTCCTACCTTATGCTGTGGTGGCTGCGCGTTACCTGCGGCATTCGCCACCGCCTGATAGGCACGGAAAATATTCCCGCTACGCCTAGTATCATTCTGTCCAAACATCAATCAGCCTGGGAGACATTGGCTTTCCAGCAGATATTCCCGCCGCAAGTCTGGGTGCTGAAACGCGAATTGCTGCGCCTGCCGTTTCTCGGCTGGGGATTAGCCATGACTTCGCCAATTGCTATAGACCGCAGCGCTGGCCGCGAAGCCCTCAAGCAGCTGGTCACGCAAGGCAAGGACCGCTTAAAGCAAGGTTTCTGGGTAGTCATCTTCCCGGAAGGCACACGCACCGCCCCCGGCAAAAAAGGCAAATATCACATCGGCGGCGCCTGGCTGGCTAGTCACACACAAACGACGGTAGTACCAGTCGCGCACAATGCGGGTGAATTCTGGGGCAAAAATTCCTTTGTCAAAAAACCCGGCACCATCACCGTAAGCATAGGCAAACCAATTCAAACTACAGGCGTGGCCCCAGATGAATTGAACCGCATGGTAGAAAACTGGATAGAACAGGAAATGGGCAAGCTGCCAGGAATCGGTCAGTCAGCAGAGCAATGAGCGCTTATGTTCTCGAACTACCGGATGGTGACACCATCCCCTATCACCTGAAACGCAGGCCACGCAAAACCGTAGGCATGCGCATCAGCGCAGATGGCCTGATTGTCCACGCACCCTTGCGCATCTCTCAATCACAGCTGGAACAACTGCTGCTAAGTAAAGCTGGCTGGATCCGCAACAAGCTTGAAGCACGCCAGGAACACGCAGTTGAGCCTATGCACTGGCACGATGGCGCAGCGTTAATGCTGCTGGGCAATGACGTCACACTCAGCATTAAACAAGATGCTCGCAGCCGCAATGTTGAATGCCTGGCGGGCATCCTGTACGTCGCACTGCCCACGCCAGACGATCAGGCAGTAATCGCCCGCAAAGTCTTACAGTGGTATCGCAAACAAGCAATGACTGACTTCAGCCGCCGCCTGGAACTACTTTCTGCAAAGCTGGGCGTAGCCACCCCCAAACTCTTCCTCTCCAACGCCCAAACACGCTGGGGTAGCTGCAATAGCAAAAAGGAAGTACGGCTCAACTGGCGGCTGATTCAGGCCCCGCCGCACATCATCAACTATGTCACTGCACACGAACTGGCACACCTCAAGCAAATGAACCACTCTGCAAAATTTTGGGCGGTGGTGGAAAGTATTTTTCCGGATTACAAAAAAGCCGAGGCAGAACTCAAAACCTTGTCAGCGCAATTGCATGCAATGGATTAACGCAATCATCGCAACCGCAGCGCATTCAACACCACCACCAACGAACTTACCGACATCCCCAAGGCCGCTAGCCATGGCGAGATAAATCCCGTCGCAGCAAATGGCAACGCAACTAGGTTATAGGCCAGCGCCCAGGCGAAATTCTGCCGGATAACACTGATGCCGAAACGGCTGGTCATTACTGCATGCTCAATTTCCTGCAGGTTTTCGGTAAGCAGGACAACGTCACCCGTGGCACGCGCCATTTGCGTACCGCTGCCCATGGCGATGGAAACCTGCGCGCCGGCCAGCACGGGGGCATCATTGATACCGTCACCAACCATGGCCACGATCTCGCCTTTTTGTTGCAGTGCCTGTAGCGCACTTAATTTATGCTCTGGCGTCAGACCTGCTTGCCAATTTTGTATGCCCAATAGCTGAGAAAAATGCGCCACGGCCTGCTCTGAATCACCGCTTAGCATGGAAACACTGATGCCTTTTTGCTGCAGGCGATGAACCAATTCCGCGGACTGCGGGCGAACACTGTCCGCCAGCACAAAAGCGGCTAATACACGCTGCGCATCACTTAGCCAGACGATAGTCGCGCCAGGAGGATAAGCTGTCGCATCCAATTGGTATTGTGCGGCGAGTGGCACATTGAGGCCAGCATTCCCGAGGCTGTAGGTCCTGCCTGCAATCGTACCCGCCACGCCCTTGCCAGGCACATTGCTGGCGTCAGCCACCGTATATAAAAGCTGTGCTTCTACCGCTTCGATAAAGCTCCGCGCCAGCGGATGTTCTGAGGCTTGTTCCAGGCTGGCTGCGAGTTTAAGACATTCCGTGGCATCCAGCTCGGTCCGCGCGATTGTTTTGAGTAAGACGGGACGCCCCAAGGTGAGCGTGCCGGTTTTATCAAAAACAAAGTGGGTGACGCGTGCCAGGGTTTCCAGCGCATGGCCGCGGGTAAGCAGCACGCCGCGTTTGACCAGATGCGAACCAGCTGCGGCGAAAGCGGCTGGAGCGGCCAAAGACAGCGCACACGGGCAGCTCACCACCAGCACGGTAAGCACTATTTCGAGGCAGCGCTGCGGCTCAATTTGCCACCACACCAGACCGATCACGGCGACAGCAACCAATAACACAGAAGTGAAATAAACTGCAACCTTATCAGCGACTTGCGCCAGCCTTGGTTTTTCAGCCTGGGCGCGATCAAGAAGCCGTGAGATTCCTGCCAGCATGCTCTGTTCGCCCACATCCGTCACGCGGATGATCAGCGGGCTTTCGTAGTTGATGCTGCCGGCATAAACGCGGCTGCCCACCGATTTTGCCAAGGGATGGCTTTCGCCCGTAAGCAGGGATTCATCGGCACTGCTTTCACCCTGCTCCACTATGCCATCGGCAGCGATGGTTTCACCGGGCCTGGCAATGATCAAATCACCAGCAGCAATTTCCACCAAGGGCACTAGCTCCTGCTGCTGGTCAGCCTGGATACGGGTTGCCATGTCAGGCACCAGGCGCAGTAAATTTTCTGCCGCTTCGACAGATTTTTCCCGCGCGTTGCGTTCGAGGAAACGCGTTGCCAGCAAAAAGAAAATCAACATGGTCAGCGTGTCGTAATACACCACACCTGCACCGTGCAAGGTAGCCCAAATGCTGCCTGCAAAGCCGGTAAGCAGGCCCAGCACAATAGGCACATCCATGCCGATGTGGCGGTTGACGATGCTGCGCCAGGCAGCATGGTAAAACGGCCACGCGGCGTAGGTCATGGCGGGCATACTCAGGGCCAGGCTGAACCAGCGCAACAGCTGTGCAGTGCCGGCTTCCAGGCCCTGGGCTGGCCCGGCATAAAGCGCCACGGCCAACATCATGACTTGTCCGGCAGATAACCCGGCTACCGCCAGGCGCCGAAAATCCGCCTTGCGCTGCTGCTGGCGTAAAGCTTCCTGCTGCTGCGCGCTGAACGGATGGGCGTGATAGCCCAGTTTACGGATTTCCGCCAGTATCTGGCTTAGCTTGATTTCTCGCTCATCCCAGCTGATGCGGGCACGGTGTGAAGCATAGTTGCAAGCGACTTCACGAACACCGGCAAGCTGCTTCAGGTGGCGTTCATTAAGCCAGATACATGCGGCACAGGTAATGCCTTCAAGAATCAGCAAGGCTTGCTTAACTTCGCCACTGGCCTCAAACACAAAGCTCTTTTGTACTTCTGGATGGTCATACAGGGCTAACTGCCGCAGTTCTTCCGGCACCAGCTCCTCAGCAGTTTTGGGTAGCTCAGTACGATAGCTGTAGTAATCCTGCAGGCCATTTTGCACGATGGCTTCGGCAACTGCCTGGCAGCCATGGCAGCACATTTCCCGGCTTTGGCCGAGGATGAGTGCGGAATAGCTTGCCCCAGTCAGAACAGGCAAGCCACAGTGATAACATGGGGTTGCGACAGTCATGCTTAACTTATGATTCCCATTTCATTTGAAAAGTGAGACTAGGCAGCAACGCGCACACGGCAAGGAATGTGCAAAAATTCAGACACAATATAGCCAGCCAACAACGTATCACTGATGAAATAAAGTAGGAACTATTGGTCTATGTACAGCGGCTGCTGATTGAGATAGTGGTCCGCACCACGTTCAATCCGGAGCTCAGCAATCCAGCGTCCCTCGTCCGGCAGTGTGACTTGGGTTTGGTAAACGCCAGCACTCACTTCTTTCAAGCTGAGTTTATGGTCATCGTGACTGTTGGCCATGCGCCATAAGCCTAAGGTAACTTGCGCGGCTTCGAGCGGCTGATTCAGCTTATTCAGCACAGTAATGGTAATGGTAGCCGCTGTTTGGCTGCGGATATCCTTGAGGCCATCCAGACGTACCTGCCAGCCGAGGTTGCGCTGCTGCTCTACTTGGTGCAGATGCGGCTCGTAAAGCTTGTTAAGGTCATGCGGAACAAGCCCGGGAAAGGCGGTATGTATTTTCTGATGATTGGCGTTAGGCAGGAATATGCCAGACACATAATCTGGCAAGCCGCGAATGGAAATCGAAAGTAGCACGCCATTCAGCACAACCAGGCCAACAAAGAAGGCGATGATAAGGCGCGGCGCCCAGTGCATTTTTTCCTTCTTAGTCTGCATGCCGCCGAATACCATCAGCAAGCCTGCATTAGCCAGGTAAACCGCAAAATGAATAGCCAGCACATCACCGCCCACCGCATGCTGGGTGCTATAAGCCAGATAGGCCAGGAATGGCAGTGCGCCACTGAGTATGCCCGCCCAGAAGTTGGGAAGCCCCAAACGCCGGCTTGCAAAGAAAAGCGCTGCAGCGAGCAGCAGGCCGCCGAACAGAGTTTCCGTTATGGGGAATTCAGGTATTGTAGGCATGGCTAATCGCGCTGACTGTTAAAATGCGCTTCAAGCACGAGCGGCTCGGCATTGGCTTCGGATGAAGTAATCACAAACTTGAATTCCCTGGTTTTCTCGGCCAACTCATGGCTGAGATTTACTTTAACGTTGATATTCAGATCCTTGCCCGCTCGTACTTTGATTTCCGCGATACTGCCCATATCCAGCGCAGCTTGTGGGATACCGCGTACTTTCAGGCTGTAGATTTCATCCTTTTCGCTCTTATTCACGATATGAATCTGGTAGCGATTACGGAAGCTGCCATCGGACAACAGGACGAATAGCGGCTGGCGCACCTGCTGCACGGTGGCTTCCGTGTCCAAACGCGTACCAATGTTGTAGAACAAAATCCCCGTGGCGACCACCAGGGCGACAGCATAGCCGATCACCTTCAGGCGTTTCCACTCCAGACGCGGCTTATGAGGGGTTGCGCTCGCCAGATTGCGCTCGGAATCATAACGAATCAGCCCGCGCGGAAACCCTACGGAATCCATAATGTTGTTGCAGGCATCGATGCACAGGCCGCAGGAAATACATTGATATTGCAGGCCATTGCGGATATCAATGCCGGTCGGACAAACCTGCACACAGAATCCGCAATCTATACAGTCGCCGTGGCCTTTTTCCTGGCGCTCCTCGCGCGTACGCAGGCCTTTGATCGGAATCATACGGCCAGCGGCGCCTTCGCCACGTCGCACGTCATAGCTGACGGCCAAGGTATCAGCCTCGTACATCACCCCTTGAAAGCGGGCGTAAGGACAGGCCATGGTACATATGTGCTCGCGCACAAGCCCGCCTGCCACATAAGTACAGATGGTGAGCGTAATTACCGTAATGTAGCCAGCATCTGCTGCGTGGCCGGTAAATAAAGCGCGCACAAAATCCGGTGCATAACTGAAATAGGCGGCAAAGGTAACCGCTGTCCAAAATGAGACCAGGATCATGAGCGCATGAGATGACCCGATCTTAAGAATCTTTTCTGCATTCCAGGACTGCTTTTGCAGCCGCAAACGCGCGGGCCGTTCACCCTGTATGGCTCGTTCAATCAGGATAAACAGGTCAGACCATAATGTCTGGAAGCAGAAATAACCACACCACGCACGGCCAATCAGTCCGGTAGTAAAGAACAGTAAAGCCGCCGCGATGAATAGCAGCACGGCGAGCCAGAAAATATCCTGTGGGTAAACAATCAGATCAAAAATGAAAAAACGACGCGTGCTGAGATCGAACATGACAGCCTGAGATGCAGCGCTGTGTCGCGCCCATGGCAACCAGGGCAGAAAAAAGTAGACGGCATAGGCAATGACCATTACCGCAGTTTTGAAATTACGGAATTTGCCCTTGACCGACCGCGTGACGATTGGGATATGCTTATGCAGCAGCGGGGATGGCTTGGCAGTGCTTGCTTCCATGTTCGTCTACTAGCTCGCTATCTCTATATGCAACGCTAAAGCTGCAAAGGCCCACGTCCTGACGTGGGCCTTTGCAATCAATTACTAAATTATTGTCCTGGTCATGTATTGCGTCAGGTATTACTTACCGCCTCCCAGGCTGTCATGCACGTACACTGTTAGCAGCTTGATCTGGTCGGGTTTGAGACGCCCATCCCAATTGGGCATCACGCCACGGGACAGACCACCGATAATCACTTTTTTCACTTCTTCCAGCTTGGCTTCTGGCAACTTGGCAGCGGGAACATTGGCCCATAACCAGATTTTATCGGTCAAGTTGGCTGACCCCAGTACTTCACGCCCCTTACCATCGGCGCCATGGCAGTAAAAACAGGCAGCGGTTTCGCTATGGAATAAGGCGTTGCCTGCACTGGCCGCGGTAGCATCGTTAGGCTCGCCAGACAGGCTCAACACGTAGTTAGCGAGCTGGGTAACTTGCGCATCAGTCAGCACTTCCTTGAAAGGCGGCATATAACCGTGGCGTCCGCCGACTATGGTTTGATGAATGTTTTCGTAAGTGCCGCCGTACATCCAGCTGTCATCGGTGAGATTGGGTGAAAAGCCGATTTTCCCCTGACCGCCTGACTGATGGCATGGGGCGCAATTGTCTGAGAACAAAGTTTTTCCGGCAGAATTCACGAACTGCATGAGTTCCGCATCCTGGGAAACCTTCTCATAAGGCATGGCCGCTACCTTGTCGAACCATTGCTTCTGCGCGGCTTGCAATTCGCCCATTTCCGCCATGAGTTTGGAGCGCGAATTCCAATGCGTGGTTTTTTGTATCTCCTTGCCATCTACGGTGGTAGCCGTATAGGTAATGCTATTTAAACCGGGCACACCTGTAGTGAAGTGATCGCCGATTGGCCAGGCAGGATAGAGCAGCCAATAAATAATGGTAAAAATAAATGTCGCGTAGAAACCCCATATCCACCAATTCGGAAGCGGGTTATTGAGCTCCTGCAAATCCCCATCCCAAACGTGGCCGGTGGTGGTTGGTGCTGTTGTTTTATCCAGACTCATGCTTTGCTTATCCTAACTAAATCTCGTCATCTTGCAGTGGAATATTCTTGTAACTTTCCAGTGTTTCCCCACGCCTCTTGCTGCCAAATAAGTAAATCAAAATACCGCAAAACACAGTAAAGAAAATAACCAAGGACAAAGGTTTGGTATTCTCAAACTTGGTGAACCAGAGTAGCCATTCCATCACGTTATCCTCATTCAAGAATTAACGGAATTTGACGAAGTAATCATCATCATATTTCTTGAAATCCACCATGGTGCCCAGCACTTGCAGATAAGCCACCAAGGCGTCCAATTCACTTATATTGCCTGGATTGGTATCGTAATTACCAAGTTGCGCTTGCGAAATGAGGTTTTTCTCGGCGTCCGGAATATGCAGCGTTTTGGCAACGTCTACACCAAAATCCTTCACATTGCGCTCGTACTCAGCCTTGCTGTTGGAGTAAGGCACGCCTGTCGTACGCAAGGCCTTCATGCGCAACTCAATATCGGAGTAATCAAGATCGGTTGCCGCCAGCCATGGATAGTTAGGCATGACCGACTGTGGTACCAGCGAACGCGGCGCGGTCAAATGCTGGGTGTGCCAATCATTTGAATATTTGCCGCCCACGCGTGCCAGATCAGGGCCTGTGCGCTTTGAACCCCACTGGAACGGGTGGTCGTATTTGGACTCGGCAGCCAGGGAATAATGGCCATAACGCAAGGCTTCATCACGGAAGGGACGAATCATTTGCGAATGGCACAGGTAACAGCCTTCACGCACATAGATATCCCGGCCGCGTATCTCCAGTGGGGAGTAAGGACGAACGCCATCCACCTTTTCCACGGTATCTTTAATAAAAAACAGCGGAATTATTTCCACTATCCCCCCGACACTGATCGCCAGCATGGTAAAAACCAGCAATAGCCCCAGGTTCCGTTCAATCTTGTCGTGCTTCATCGTTACCCCAAAATTCCTGTCTTATGACGCCCTTAACGTATCCAATCAGGCGCGCCTGTCAATTCAACTCATTTATTCAAAAAATTTATGCTACGGCAGGGCTCAGACCGCCTTCAAGCTCCGTAGTACCCTGACGTACTGTCCTGAATACGTTGTAACACATCAGAACCATACCCGTCAGGAAGAACACGCCACCCACGGCACGCATGATGTAGAACGGATGTGCTGCAGCAACAGATTCAATAAAGGAATATTGCAGATTGCCGAAATCATCAAAAGCACGCCACATCAAACCTTGCATGATGCCGGAGATCCACATGGCGGTGATATAGAGCAATACGCCTATGGTCGCTAGCCAGAAATGTACGTTTATCAGCCTGGAGCTGTGCATGGGCGTATTCCACAAGCGCGGCACCATATGATAGAAACTGCCGAAGGTAATCATCGCCACCCAGCCCAAGGCGCCAGAATGCACGTGGCCTATGGTCCAGTCCGTGTAATGCGACAAGGCATTCACGTCTTTTAGCGACATCATCGGGCCCTCGAATGTGGACATGCCATAGAATGACAGTGCCACAATCAGGAAGCGTATCACAGGGTCGGTACGCAACTTGTCCCAGGCGCCGGACAAAGTCAGAATGCCGTTGATCATGCCGCCCCATGATGGCAGCAGCAGCATGATGGAGAACGTTGCAGCCAGCGTGCCGGTCCAGTCAGGGATGGCGGTCCAGTGCAGGTGGTGCGCGCCTGCCCACATATAGAGGAAAATCAGCGCCCAGAAGTGCAATACCGACAGCCGATAGGAATAGATAGGGCGTCCCGCCTGCTTAGGCACGAAGTAGTACATCATGCCGAGGAAGGCCGCGGTAAGGAAGAAGCCAACCGCGTTGTGACCGTACCACCACTGCGTCATGGCATCCTGCGCGCCGCCGAACAGGCTGTAGGACTTCATGGAGAACAAGCTGATGGGTACAGCCAGGTTGTTAAAGGTGTGCAGTAGTGCGGTAGCGAGAATAAAAGCGAGGTAGAACCAGTTGGCAACGTAGATATGCGGCTGTTTGCGTTTCATCAGGGTGCCTACAAAAACAACCAGGTAGGTAACCCAGACGAATTCCATCAGCAGGTCGATCGGCCATTCCATCTCAGCATATTCACGGCTCTGGCTGTAACCCAGCATATTGCCCAGTGCGGCACAGACAATAACCGTCTGCCAACCCCAGAAGGTAAAGCTGGCCAGGCCGTCACCGAACAGGCGGGCCTGACAGGTACGCTGGACTACATAGTAAGAAGTAGCAAACAACGCGCTACCGCCGAACCCAAAAATCACTGCGCCGGTATGCACGGGGCGCAAACGGCCAAAGGTAATGTATGGATTATCAAAGTTGAGGAGCGGAAAAGCCAGTTCTGAGGCGATATATACGCCAACAAACATGCCTATCGCACCCCAGACCAAGGTCATGATGGTGAACTTACGGACAATATCGTAGTTATATTGCTCGTTGGTTGCGACGCTCGCAGTTGCCATTACTACGTCTCCTGATTCGAAAATCTATGGTCGGAAAAACCTGAGATTATATTCCGCACAGCACCCTCAAAACAACCTCAAAACCTTAAAGAATTTGTTCCAGGTCATGCGCGATCTCTGCTGGCTTTTGTCCGAACTTGAGATAAACGCGAATTTTTCCTTTTTTATCAAAAGCATAAACGCCCGCGCTATGATCTATAGTGTAGCCGTTTTTGCCAGCTTCCACCTGTTTTGCATAAAAAATCTTGAAGTTTTTGGCCGTCTCGGCTGTCTGTTCTGATGTGCCATACAAACCCAGGAAGCCAGGATTAAAGGATGGGACGAATCGCGCCAGCACTTGTTGTGTATCCCGCTCCGGATCCAGTGTCACAAACAACACCTGCACCTCATCGCTACGCTTGCCGAGCAGCTTCATAGCGCTTGCCAGATCGGCCATGGTAGTGGGACAAACGTCAGGGCAGTGCGTATAGCCAAAAAACAGCGCCACCACCTTACCTTTGAAATCCGTCAAATGGCGCTGCTTGCCAGTATGATCGGTCAAATTCAAAGTATTGGCAAAATCGGCGCCTGTAATATCAGTACCAAATAATTCCATGGGCTGCTTGGCCGGGCTGCACGCTATCAAACAACTTGTTAAAACAACCGCCGTGATCACCCGATAAAGATTACGCATACCCGC
>JBDTOX010000015.1:0-3165 GCA_039933015.1 Methylophilaceae bacterium | reverse complement strand
GATTAAATAATTACCTACCGGATTGACTTCACCCCCCTGGTAGCCCGTGACCACACGTGCCGGAACGCCCGCCGCTCGCATCAAATAGACAAAGCTACCGGCGTAGTGCTCGCAAAAGCCGCGTCTGGTATTGAATAAAAAATCATCGACCGGGTTTTGTTGCAGCAGGGGAGGCGCAAGCGTGTAAATAAAAGACTGCTCGCGGAACATGCTTAAAGCCGCTTGCACGATACTTTCAGGACTTTTGCCGGCGCTGGCCCAGGTCTTGGCCAGGGCGCTGCTGCGCGGATTGCCGCCATCAGGGAGTTGCAGCGCCAGTGCCCGTTCTCGCGCGCTTAAATTCTCTGCCAGCGTGTATGAAAAATTTGAACTGCCTTCATAGCGCAGGCGTGTGCGTACGGGCGTGCGCGACAGCACTTGCAGGTCGCGGCTGAATTGGGCATTGGCAGGCAGGGAAGCAGGCATATCCAGCATCAATAACCAGGGGCGGTTGTGCGGTTCCAGCATCACGCTGTAAAGTGTGGGCGGGCCTTGCACCCGCAGCGATTCCCTGGGAATGGCAAGACTGGGGCTGCTCTGGCGCCAACTGCGGCCATCGTAATGCCACAGCACGGGGCCGCGCCAATATAACAGGCTGTTGGGCGGCACCTTGCCCTTGAATTCGGCACGGAAAGCAATAGCCCCCGACAGGCTGAGCTGGCTGATATTACCCGGCTCCATTGAATCGGACAGGCCGCTCATGCCTTTGTAAGCATCTTGCGGAATACCCCATAATGGCCCCGGCACACGCGGAAACAGGAAAAAAAGGATGAGCATGACAGGGGTAGCCTGGGTCAGCAGGCTGCCAGCGAGTTTGGTCTGGAAGCGCCAGCCCAGATTGCCATTGGGATGGCTCACACCAATCAGGGTTGCGGTTAAACCAACAATGGGCAGCAGCAGGTAAGCGCCGACCAGCATGGACTGATTGAAAAGAAAGGCGGTAATGGTGAGAAAAAAGCCGGCAAATATCAGCAGTACATAATCGCGCTGGTCGCGCGTTTCCATGAGCTTGAGCGACAGCATGACAGCTAGCAGCGCCACGCTGGCATCGCGTCCGAACAAGCCATGATAGGTAGCCAGCACGCCAAGTGCGGCCAGCAACGTGATGGGGATCAGCAGCAAGAGCCGGGGCAGGTGCCAGTTATTTATTTCAACCAGATAGCGCCATCCGCCAAAAGCCGCGACGTATATGCATACCCAGACGGCAAGGTGCGATACATGCATGGCCATCACCAGCGCCAGCGAGAGCAGCAGCCAGCGCAGGTCGATGATGCCCGGTTGGTTATTCATGCCTGCTGTGCGCATACTGGTTGTTCATGCGCTACTCATTATTTAACATCCAGCAGCGCCAAGGTTTGCAGGCACAATCGATAGTGCGCTTCGCCCGTATTGGGAGCAAATTCCTGGCTTGGCAAGCGCAGGCCATAGCTTTGCCGATGGGCGTGGGCATCTACTACCCAGCGTGTTAACTGGCGTATGCGTTGCTCGGCATCGGCGCCCGGCGTATGCGTCCAGTCCAGCCACAAGGAGGTTTGGGCTTCGCCCTGAAATTGTTTGGTGAGCAAACCCTGTTCGCGCGACGAGGCTTTCCAGTCGACTCTTCTGGGAGAATCGCCAAATTGGTAATTGCGATGACCGGCAAAGTCATCATCACCGCTGCCGGCATCCAGTGCACCTGCAGCCCCCTGGTCTACCGCACTGGGCACCGGCAGTCCGGGCAAGGCTGGATAAGGATAAACCAGGCAGCGGCAATCAAGGTTTACGTATGACCATACATGAAACAGCGCCAACGGGAATTCAGTAAAGAAAATAATGCGCCCGCCATCAAGCCACCCGCGTTTGTGTGTGCGTTGCGCGAGTTTAAGCATGGTGGGGCTGGCAGCCGCGATATCCGCATAAACGGCTTCGCTGTCCGCAAAATGCGCAGCAATGGCATAACGCGCACGCTGACTGGTTTCCGTTACCGCGATCTCAAAAACAGCGTCTTCCCCGGCAAAAACCGGGTCAATGCGACGGCTTTCCACGCGCAAGTTGGCCAGATTGCGCCACGTATGCAGCATGGCCATATTGCCCAGGCCGGCGAGTAAAAAAGTAAGCACAAACCCCAGGCTGAGTGTGTAGTTAATCGAACCGACCAGCATGCCGACCAGCACCAGCGCGTACAGCAGTCCGTAGCGCGTAGGCAGGATATAGATATGGCGCCGGCTCAATACGGCAGGAGCATGATGCGGGCGCGCAACGCGCAGCCACTGTTTCCAGTCGGGTAGTTTAAGCGCTATTGCCATGTGTAGCTGGAAACCAGCCAGTTAAGGAATGGTGACTGCGTTCAACAAGTGGCTAGCCACATCGCCAATATTATCCATGCTGCTTGCTGTTTGCAGGCGATGTCCGGCCACGCCTGGCAGCACAGCCTGCACATCTTCCGGCAGGGCAAAATCACGGCCTTGCATCATGGCCCAGGCTTGTGCGCATTGCTTGAGGGCAAGCCCCGCGCGCGGCGATAAGCCTGCGGCATAGCGTGAGGAAGTGCGCGTGTAGTTCAGCAGCGCTTGCAGGTAATCGAGCAGGGCATCCGAAATGTGGATGCTGCGCACGGCTTGCTGCAGCCGCAACAGGCCTGCATCATCAGTACAAGGCTGCAGCTGGTTTACGCTATCGCGGCCACCGGTGTTTTGCAGCAAATCACGTTCCGAAGCGGCGTCCGGATAGCCAAGCTGGATGCGCATGAGGAAGCGGTCGAGCTGGGATTCCGGTAACGGAAACGTGCCGATATGATAGTGCGGGTTTTGCGTGGCGATGACGAAAAATGGCTGCGGCAACTTGCGTGTTTCGCCTTCCAGCGTCACCTGGCCTTCTTCCATGACTTCCAGCAATGCGCTTTGCGTTTTGGGCGTGGCACGGTTGATTTCATCGGCCAGCAGCACATTGGTAAAGACCGGGCCAGGATGAAACTTGAATGCGGCGCTATTCCGGTCATACACCGAAACGCCAAGAATGTCGGCGGGTAACAAGTCACTGGTGAACTGCACGCGGTGGAACTCCAGCCCCAGCACCGCTGCCAGCGTGTGTGCGAGCGTGGTTTTGCCCATGCCCGGCAGGTCTTCAATAAGCAGGTGCCCGCGTGCC
>JBDTOX010000014.1:0-6558 GCA_039933015.1 Methylophilaceae bacterium | reverse complement strand
GGGATATAGAGCGGGCCTTTGATGCCGCATGCGGCAACTGTCAGGCAAAACATAATCGTCAGTATAATAGCGCGCATGGCCACCTCTGGATAAAGACTTCATTTTAACATAAGCCCGATTTTGGCTACATGCTCAGGCCGTAGTTACCGTTCATGCCAGCGAATCAGCCGCTTGTCGGCGCAATGTAGACGTGGTGTTTGAGCGTGTGCAACATCAACATGTCATGAAAGGGTAAAAAAAATGCAAAGCAAAACCAATGGTTTCACGCTGATAGAGTTAATGATAGTCGTCGCTATCATCGGCATTTTAGCGGCAATCGCGATGCCCTCATACACGGATTATGTGACCAGGGGAAAAATTCAGGATGCGACCTCGGGGCTGGCAACAAAGCGTGTGCAGGCCGAACAATACTTCCAGGATAACCGCACCTATGCAAACATAGGGGCGTTCACTAACCAAGCGTGCGCTGCAGATGCAGCCACCAGCCAGTATTTTGATTTCTCCTGTCCTGTACAGGCTGCGGCGGCTTTCACTATTCAGGCCAATGGTAAAGGCTCGATGACAGGCTTCACCTATACCATTGATCAAAATAACGCCAAGGCAACCACGTCTGTGCCAACAGGCTGGACTGCTAACGCTGCCTGCTGGGTGACGAAAAAGGGTGGCGCGTGTTAATACCAAAGCACACGCAGCAGGGGTTTACCCTTATTGAGCTAATGATCGCCATTACCATCTTGGGTATTGTGCTGGCGTTGGCGCTGCCTAGTTATCAGGCATTTATACAAAATACCCGGCTACGCAATGCTGCAGAATCCATTCAGAACGGTCTGCAGATAGCTCGTGCGGAAGCAGTCAAACACAACGCCCAGGTACGATTCTCTCTGGGTGCGGGGTCAAGCTGGACAGTAGGTTGCGTTGTCGGGACTGCAGACTGTCCTGCATTGATACAGCAACGTACCACAAGCGAAGGCTCTTCTGCTTCCATTATTGTTACGCCCACGCCCACGGCTGGCGTTGAGGTTATTTTCAATAGTTTCGGTGCAGTGGCGGCAACCGCCGCTACATTCACTCAACTGGGCATAGATGTTGATACTGCAGTGCTTTCCGCTACGGATAGCCGGGATTTACGCATCACCATTGGCCTTGGAGGCAACTCACGGATGTGCGACCCCAATCTCCCAACATCCGATGCACGCGCATGTTAAAGAGGAAAGATAAATGAACGGCAGCATACATATTCCTTCATCACATTCTCTGCAGCAGGGCGCCAAATCACAGCAAGGTGTAGTCCTGCTGGAATCGCTGATTGCCATTCTGATTTTCTCCATGGGGATTCTTGCCTTGGTTGGCTTGCAAGCGGCCATGATCAAGAGCACCTCTGATGCAAAATACCGTGCAGAGGCTACTTTTATCGCCCAGCAGCGACTGGGCATGATGTGGTCAGACCCGGGCAACCTTGCTGATTATGTCGAAGCCAGCACCGATATTTCAGCATTGCTGCCCAATGGTACGCGGACCGTTACCTTGCCAGCCGCCGGTGGCGAGGTGAGCGTCACGGTCACTTGGCAGCAGCCGGGCCAGGCAGATGTTCACAATTTCACCGCAAACGCGCGCATCACCGGAGGCTAGGATAATGCCGATGAGTAATAAAGACTGCAATAAACACCTATCCATGCGCCAAACAGGCTTCAGTCTTGTGGAAATCATGGTAGGCCTGGTGATCGGCTTGCTGGTGACATTGGTCATCATGCAGGTATTTACAGTGTTCGAAGGTCAAAAACGCAGTACTACTGGTAGCGCCGATGCACAAACCAATGGCAGCATCGCTCTCTACACCATACAGCGCGATGTGCAGATGGCAGGGTTTGGCTTGCCGGTCTTCGATACGGTAAATCCACCGCTCAGGTGCGATCCATCGCCTACGATCGATCATGATAGCAACGCGGCAACACCCAGTATCGATATGTTTCCGCTTAGCATTACCGATGGTGGAACAGCAGCCGGTGCAAGCGACGATGTCGCCATACGCTATAGCTTCACCCCCGCGGGAGGGATCCCCATCAGGCTTCTGAATGCTGCAAATCCGGTCACTGTTGACAATAACCTGGGCTGCCAAAATAACCATATTGTCATGATCAGCCAGGGTGCTAGCTGCGTCATGACAAGGGTGAACGAGAACGATGCAGACCTCATTGCCGACACTACGCACATTACGCTGGCAAGTACTCCCCCAGCTCCACCTTTAAATATTGGATCCAGTCTTGCCTGTATGGGTAACTGGAATCAGTTTACATATACCATCGCGAATAGCCAGTTGCAAAGAAATGATGCGTCCAGCGTTGTTCTCACGCCCATCATTACTGGCATCGTCAATATTCAGGCGCAATATGGAATTTCAGCCACCGCAAATAATAATCAGGTCACCCGGTGGGTGAATGCTACCAATACTAACAGCGATGGTATCGATTGGCGTTCGACAGCAACTACACCTACCGTTGCCAACCGTAACCGTATCAAGGCGATTCGTATCGCGGTGGTTGCACGCAATGGTTTGATGGAAAAAACCAATGTCACCGCGTCATGCAGTTCGATTACGGCCGCCACTCCCACCGGTCTATGCGCCTGGGGGGGCAGCGCCGCCTCCCCTGCGCCGACGATAGACCTCTCAAATGATGCCGACTGGCAACGTTACCGTTATCGGGTCTTTGAAACCATCATCCCTCTGCGTAATATGATCTGGTCCAGGAACACGCTATGAGTGAGCGCGCTATGAATTCACCGTACAAAACTCGCATCATGTGTGAGCAATGCCCTGTGCAGCAGCCTCGAACACAGCGCGGAGTCGTACTCTTTATTGCGCTGATTGCCTTGGTTGTCATGTCGCTCGCGGCGGTAGCTCTGATACGTTCGGTGGATACCAATACCATTATTGCCGGCAATCTGGCATTCAGGCAGTCGGCTACAATTTCTGCAGATAGCGGGTTGGAGACGGCTGCCGCTTGGCTGGGGGCGCCCGGCGTATCTCTGGATGCCGATAACGCCGCTCTGGGTTATTACGCCGATACAGCTAAATCACCAACGGTGGCGGCTGATATTGCCTGGAATACCGGCGACAGCGCACTGGCTACTGGCAGCGGTGTGGTAGCTGGCACTGACTCTAGCGGTAACACCATACGCTATGTCATTCAGCGCGTGTGCCGCACAGGCACGGCAGTGCCCACGCCTGACAAATGTCTGTTTGGCGCACCGGTAGCCGGTACCAGTTCACAAGGCGTCAAATCCGCTACCCAGGCGGGTGCCATTACAACAAGCGGCGACAGCCTGATGTACCGCATCACGGTCAGAGTCAGCGGACCCCAAAATACCATCAGCTACATACAAGCATTTGTTTATTAGGAGGCAATATGAAACGCTACCTGGATTACCGTACCATGAACTGCCCTTTGCCAGGCTTGATGCTGATTATCAGTCTTGTGTTGCCATTGCCTTGTATCGCGGCTAGCGTCAATCTGGCGACAGCGCCGCTGGCCAATGCCACTACTACTTCGGTATTGCCTAACTTGATGTTTATTCTGGACGATTCTGGCAGTATGGGTTCTGATTACCTGCCAGACTGGGTAGATGACAGTATTTGCAAGGGAACAGCAGGTACATATACTTTAGCATGTAAATACCAGCCGCCTTTCCGCAGCAGCGACTTCAATGGCAACTATTACAACCCGGCGATTTATTATAAGCCGGCAGTCAATGCTGACGGCACCAGTAAAGCGAGCCAGACTTCATGGACTTCCGTTAAGGACGATGCCTACAACGTACAGAGCACCAGTTCTACTAACCTAGTTACTGGATACACTGATGTTGAGTGGTGTACCGACAGCTCCCACACAGATTGCCTGAGAAACGACAATTATATTTTGCCAGGTACTGTGAGTGGCAAATCCTATACAACATCTCATTCCCCTGTTACATCTACAGGTAGTGGTAAAGTGGCCACCGGTTCGGTAGCAGCGCCAACCACGGCTGTGCGATCCTGGGGGCCGCACTATTACACGATTACCCCCGGCGAATATTGTGATTCAGCAAAATTAACCAACTGCCAAACAAGCCAGACGGCTACCTTTAGTTACCCGGCTAAAGTGCGCTGGTGTACTAGCAGTGCTAACGCTACAGCGGCGACCCCTGCTGCGGGGAGTTGTCAGGCTTTGCGTGCTGGCTCTTACACCATTGCCCGATTCCCCACCAAATTTTTTTCACCGGCCATAGCTTACTCGCCTGCCGTCGCCTATGTGGCTCCTGTGACTGGCGTTAGGCCAACCGGTCTGATCACATTTTCCGGCGGCAACACTTCTGGCAGTTCTGCAAATATTAATGATGATTTATCTGGCTCCAAAAGCGTGATATTGGGCAGCGGTTATACGTATCCAAAACCAATTACAATTGGTAAGAATCAATCCCCCGCGCAAGCAGCAGCAACTGTAGTGGCTGCCATAAAGACCAGCGGTACCGTTAAAGCCTATATTGGCGGCAATAGCATTACACCGACCTGCGCTAGTAAAACTACAACAGTGGTTTGCCTTGTTGATACATCAACTTATACCAATAGCAGCGTTACCATCGGCTCCATTACCAATCCGGGTGCATTGACTGTCACCACGACAGCAACTGCAGGCGGGGTTACTCCCGTTACCGAAGTACTTGCTCAACCTGAGATTCTCGCACAAGCAATGAACTATCCCGGCGCCTTTGTGCGCACGGATATTGTCTCTTCTAATAATAGTTATCCTAAGGCGGCAGAGCGCACCGATTGTGGAGCCACGTGTACTTACGCTGAAGAGATGACTAACTTTGCCAACTGGTGGACTTACTACCGAACTCGTATGCAAGCCATGAAAAGCTCCACTAGCCTGGCTTTCAAGGACATAAACAACAAATATAAGGTGGGGTACGTCAGTATCAACAACAAGACCGGCAGCGATTTTCTGAACATTGCGCAATTCAACACCACACAAAAAAACAGCTGGTATGCGAAACTTTTCGCCGCCAAACCAGGTGATTCTACTCCATTGCGTTTTGCGTTATCCAAGATAGGCCGGCTATATGCGGGGAAATTGAACGCTTCAACTTTCAATGGCAGCACTGTGATTGACCCGATGGAATATTCCTGCCAGCAGAACTTCACCCTACTTTCTACTGATGGTTACTGGAATGGGAGCGGAGGTGTAGAAATTGATGGTTCCACAGCAATAGGCGACATGGATGGTGGAACCACTCCACGCCCAATGTATGAGGGCGGCACGGCTAGATCCAATAGCTTGGCTGACGCTGCCAAGTATTATTACGATACTGATTTGCGGACGTCTGCCCTGAGTAACTGCACCGGCGCTTTGGGGTTGGATGTCTGCGACAATAACGTATCTGTCAGCGGCACGGACAATAACGTTAAGCAGCATATGACCAGCTTTACCCTGGGTCTGGGTGTGGAAGGCACCTTGTTTTATACCAGCGACTACAAAACTGCCAAATCGGGAGACTATTTCGACATCAAGAACGGCACCAAAAATTGGCCTGTACCAGCTGCCGATATTGAAACCGCAGTGGATGATTTGTGGCATGCGGCGGTAAATGGGCAAGGAACATATTTTAGCGCCAAGAATCCAGCTCAGCTCAGCAGCGGGCTTAGCGCGGCGCTTGCCGCTATTAATTCCAAAGTGGGTGCAGGTGCCGCGGCTGCTACCAGTACGTTGAACCCCGTATCTGGTGATAACCTTGCTTATGTGGCCAGCTATACTACGGTGAAATGGACCGGCAACCTGGAAGCACGCAGCATTAATGTGGACACGGGGGCGGTGAGTGAATCCGCGGCCTGGTGCGCGGAAGACATAGTGGGTGCCTCCTCTTGCACGGCGCCTTCATCTATAGTTGCTGACGCAAGCGGTAGCAGCACCATCTACAATTGCGTAACACCAAGCGCCACTGCCGCTACCTGCCCTGCACCGGGCGTGCTGGACGGTACAGATTGCAAAGTTGAAGTGCCAATCGCGTGCAGCGGCACCATGGCGGCCAAGGTGGCCGCCAGTAGCGATACGCGATCAATCAAGATGAAGAGCAAGAGCGGCACCAGTCTCGTGGACTTCACTTACGCTAATCTTTCCTCTGCGCAGCAAACCTATTTTGACAGCACTTTTCTCAGTGCCAATTTAAGCCAGTGGAGCTCCTTGACTTCAACTCAGCATACTGCAGCCGCAGGTAATAACCTGGTTAACTTCCTGCGTGGCCAGAATGGTTATGAAGACCACTCCAGCAATGCTGTTGACAACCGGCTCTATCGTTATCGCGAAGCAGTGCTGGGAGACGCAGTAGAATCCACGCCCGCTTATGTCGCCAAGCCTACTTTCAGCTATACGGATTTCGGTTATAGCGCCTTTAAGACTGCGCAAGCCAGCCGGAGTGGAACGGTATACATAGGTACCAACGACGGTATGCTGCACGCTTTTAACGGCAGCACTGGGGCCGAGCGCTGGACCTATGTGCCAAGCATGGTGATCCCCAATATGTGGA
>JBDTOX010000013.1:0-18786 GCA_039933015.1 Methylophilaceae bacterium | reverse complement strand
TGAAAGGTATTGTCTTTATCCCTAAACAAGGCACAGACACCAACTACCTCCTTGTTTTCCAGCAAGGTAAACACATATCCGCCATCTTCAATGATTTTGTCGGGCCTGGCTGCCAGTTCACGGTCAGCATCCTCCAACTGGAAATATTCATTAATCCAAGCTTCATTGAGTTGTATAAAGTCGGCTAGATATGCTCTAGCATTAACTAGAATAATCATTGCAAGCACCTAACTCCAGGCTGGCTAGCATAAGTATTTATATACCGGTGATGCGCACCGCAACTTGCTTGGTGAACACACTAAAACTGATATATTCATAACGCCAGCCATGCTGGGCAACCGCTTCCTGCAATGCTTTGAACTCGTCCTGACGCCAATGTTCATTGCCGATATATTCATCGAACACAATGACTGTACCCACCACCATACGCGCAGCGAGCAGCTCAAGCACTGTTTTGGTGGAACTGTAAATATCACAATAAATGTTAATAAAGCGTACCGGCCCATGATGGTCGCTTAAGAACTTGGGCAAAGTATCTTCAAACCAGCCCACATGCAGGCTGACATTCCCAGGCACGGTGGGAATCACGCCCTTTGTGGTGTAGCTACCCTTGGGTTCGTGATGCCAAACATCCGGCAATCCTTCAAAACTGTCGAATCCATGTACTTCCTGCTCGACTAATTCGGCAATGACACGAATAGACGTACCAAAGCGAACGCCAAACTCCAATACCAAGCCGTCTTGCACCGCCAAGTTGATGGCGTGGGTAAAGGTCTGTATGCCACTCCCCATCATAGGTGGCAATGGTGTGCTGGCTGATTTAAGATATTCCCAGGCATCCAGACGCGCCTGATAAACCCTTGGTGCTTGTTCAATGCCGGCAAAGCAAGCGGCGGCCTCAGCAGCGTAGCCCGTATAATCCAGCAATACACCCAGCATGAACCGGGCATCAATATCACGGGGGTTAATCTCCAACACCCGCCTTAAACAAACCATCGCCGGCTTAACATCGTCAGCATCCAGCACAGCCGCATGTAAATTGTAATGCGCATCGGCATAATCCGGCTTAATGGCAATCGCCCGGCGATATTGCTTGATCGCTTCAGGCAGTTGACCTTGCTCATGATAAGCCAAGCCCAGATTGCTATAACACACAGGATTTTTTATATCCTGCTGAATTGCCTTGGAAATCAAATCAACCGCTTCAGCCGCCTTGCCCATTTGCAAAGCAAGGACCCCCAACAAATGCAAAGCATCTGCATGCCTGGGCTTTAATTGCAGCACTGCATGGCAATTGGCTTCCGCCTCACTCACCAAGCCCTGGTGGAAAAAATTCCAGGCTACCCGCATGGATTGCAACATAGCGTTAGACGCAGATACAGGCACAGAAGCTGACTGTTGTGCCACAGCACAACAGTGCTTGTATTTTTTACCGCTGCCGCAGGGACACGGGGCATTACGGCCTATTTTCTGCACATTCATAACTTCAATTTCACTTCATTATTAATATCAACGATTAAACCATAAGCAATAAAAAACGGCACCCGCAGGTGCCGTTTTTAAGCTTTCAAGTTTTCTAAATTAGATTTAGAAGAACAGGATCGCGCCCAGAGATACAGTTCTTGCTTTACCGTCAACGGTAGAAACACCACCGATATTTTCAAGCTTGTTATCAGTGTATTCAGCCACCAGGTTCAGGCTCTTGGTAAGTGGGTGATATGCGCCAACGATCCAGGCTTCGTTCTTGAATTCAGAACCAGCACCCCTAGGATCAGATTTGCTTTCGCCCCATGACAGGCCCAGCTTGGTACCAACGCCAGGCAGTGTATATGTACCTTGAACGTAGCCACCCTTGTCGTCTGTCTTATTGGTACCCAAGAAGTTGATACCACCATTCAAACTCACGTTGCTGAAAGCAGTTGAACTTGCACCAGACAAACCACGACCATCATAGTAGTAGCCAACCAAGCCAAAACCAGCTACAGAAGCCTTACCGCCCAGTTCCCAGCCACGGGTGGTATAGCCACTTACTACGCCATTACCTTCATGCTTATTATTAATGGCACCCACCCAAACTTTACCAGCAACATCGCCAGCCCATTCGTAGCTAGCTTTAGCTTGATAACCGAGGTTGTGATTGGTGTTATCTGCTGCATTTGCAAAACCTTCATCAATACCTGCTGCAAAACTGAAGCCGTTCCAGTTAGGCGACATGTAGCTGATTTGGCCAATCCAGTCAGCATATTGATAACCAACACCGATACGGCCTAGGGTGGAGGTACCACCAGCACCAGCACCAGCACCCACGCCCAGCAGGGTCATGTCGGACAGGATAGCGTCAGAACCGAAAATACCCAGGTCACGACCGGCCTTGATGGTACCCCAGCTCTTGTCGCCAAAGGTCATGTAGGATTGACGAATATTCAGGCTGTTGCCACCGAAAGCTTGGCCGGTACCGGAATCAGAACCTACGAAGAACGTGAACTGGAATGCAATGTCCAGATCATTCTGACGGGTCTTACCACCGATGCCTATAGCGGAAGGCAGCAGGCCGGTTTGCACGGTATTAGCTGATTTGCTACCGTACTGGCCTTTTGCACTGTTATCCAAATCACCAGAGAAGTTGGTGTGGGTGTAGTAAGCGTTAACGTTACCACCGATGTCCACGGTCCAGTCGCCTGCGGGAATGGTGATGCCAGCGTTAGCAGCAGAAGCGCCGAATGCCATTACAGCACCAGCAACTGCCATACTCAGTTTCTTGTTCATGTGAATCTCCTATGTGTTCCAGTTAACTCTCGCGAATTCCTTTGCGAGCAGGTAGTTGCAGTATGCCAAAGGGGATGAGGCAATCGCAAATAAAGTTGTCGTTTTTCAGCCGTCAGCAGGATTTTTGTTGTAATTTTGCAACAAATGGATGTTTCAGGAGGTACAAGCGCGTATCAAGACGAGATTTACTGGAATATGAATCGCGACGCATCACTATTTGGTTTTCGCGCAGCTGCTACAACTCGCGCTCTGACACGGCAAACAATCTCTGGTATTCGCGGATGGCGTAACGATCTGTCATGCCGGCAATATAGTCAGCGACTGCGCGTGCTTGGTCGGCATTGGCACGTTCCTGGTATTCATCAGGTAGCAGGCCTATATCCTGAATAAATACGGCAAACAGTTCCTGCACGATGCGCTGCGCTTTTGCGCTCATGCGATTAACGCGGTAATGCTGATACAGCCTGGTACGCAAGAAGCGTTTAAGTTCGGCTTGTTGCCGCCACATATCTTCGCTAAAGCCTATGAGCTGCGGTGCTGTGCGGATGTCTTCCATGCTGCCGGGCTGTACCTGTGCGATATTTGCGCTGCTCTGGCTACATAAATCCACTACCAGCGAGTTAATCATGCGGCGCACGGTTTCATGCACCAGGCGCCTGCCGTTGAGTGCGGGGTACTTTTCTCGCACACGCGTCAGATGTTCGGCAAAGATCTGGACTTCCGCGAGCTGATCCAGCGTGATCAGGCCAGAACGCAGGCCATCGTCTACATCATGGTTGTTATAGGCGATCTCGTCGGCAAGGTTGGCGACCTGCGCTTCCAGCGAGGGTTGACGCTTATTGATGAAGCGCGCGCCGACATCGCCCAATGATTTGGCGTTTTTTAATGAGCAGTGTTTGAGTATGCCTTCACGCACCTCAAAAGTCAGGTTCAAGCCATCGAACTCGGCATAGCGTTGTTCGAGGTGATCTACTACGCGCAGCGATTGCAGGTTGTGCTCAAAACCACCGAAATCGTGCATGCAGGCGTTTAACGCATCTTGTCCGGCATGGCCAAAAGGCGTGTGGCCAAGATCATGGGCAAGGGCAATGGCTTCAACGAGGTCTTCATGCAGGCGCAGGCTACGCGCAATGCCACGGCCAATTTGCGCGACTTCCAGGCTATGCGTCAGGCGCGTGCGGAATAAATCGCCTTCATGATTAACAAAGACCTGGGTCTTGTACTCCAGCCGACGAAATGCGCTGGAATGGATAATGCGATCGCGGTCACGCTGAAAGTCATTACGACCTTGCGGGGGTTGTTCTGCATGACGCCTGCCTTGCGTTTTTTCAGGGCAGGCTGCGTATGCGGCCAACTCGTTCATGCTTGCCCTGGCGCGAGGGTTGCATGCAGCAAGTCAGCATCGTAATCGCTACTGACCATGGATTTACCTATACCTTGCTGCAAGACCAAACGGATTTTTCCATCTACCACTTTTTTATCCAGCCCCATGAGGTCAAGATAGCGCGCTACACCTAAATCAGGGGCATTGACCGGCAGATTGGCTGCCTTGAAAATATGGGTCATGCGCGTGAGCTCCGCCTCGTTTAGCCATCCCATACGGCGTGAGAGGTCTGCCGCCAGCATGGTGCCGGCAGCCACCGCCTCGCCATGCAGCCAGACCCCATAACCCATGGCGTTCTCAATTGCATGGCCGAATGTGTGGCCCAGGTTGAGCAGGGCGCGTTCGCCAGTTTCGCGCTCGTCTGCGGCCACAACCTCGGCTTTATTCTGACAGGAGCGATAAATGGCATAGGCCAAAGCTTGGGGATCGAGGCCTACCAATTGCGGCATGTTGCGCTCTAGCCATGAGAAAAAATCGGCATCTCGTATCAGTCCATATTTAATCACCTCGGCCAAGCCTGCCGAGAGCTCACGCGCGGGCAAAGTATTGAGCGTATCAATATCTGCCAGCACCAGCTGTGGCTGATAAAACGCGCCTATCATGTTTTTGCCCAAGGGGTGATTAATACCCGTTTTTCCACCTACTGAAGAATCCACCTGCGAGAGCAGGGTGGTAGGTATCTGGATAAAAGGTACGCCACGCAAGTATGTGGCAGCGGCATAGCCTGTGAGATCTCCTATCACACCACCGCCCAGCGCTATCAAGGTGGTGCTGCGCTCACAGCGATTCTGGAGCAATGCATCGTAAATTAAATTTAGCGTTTCAGCATTTTTATAGGCTTCGCCATCTGGCAGGATAATCGGAATCACTGCAACCCCAGCTGCACGCAAAGGCTGTGCAAGTTTTTCCAGATACAGCGGTGCCACCGTTGTGTTAGTCACAACCGCCACTTGCTTACGCTTTAAATGCGGCAAAATCAGATCTGCCTGGCTCAACAGATGTTGGCCGATATGAATGGGGTACGCGCGTTCGCCTAGTTCGACTTGTAGTGTTTGCATTTTAAATTTGATGATTACCTAATAACTGTTCGATATGATGCACGACTGCATTCACGGGTTGGTCGCCTGTATCCAAAACGATGGTCGCTACCTCCCTGTATAACGGATCACGCTCCGTGAAAAGTTTCTCCAATTTTGCATGTGGATCACCATCCTGTAGTAAGGGACGGTTTTTATCATTGCGAGTGCGCAACCATAACTCATGCACATTTGCGCGCAGATAAATTACCGTACCATGCTTTTTAAGATTTTCGCGATTTTCCTGCATCAACACTGCACCGCCACCAGTGGCTAAAACAATGTTTTTCATTTGACTCAGCTCTTCGATCACGGCAACTTCACGCTTGCGAAAGCCAGCCTCACCTTCCACTTCAAAAATCAGCGGTATTTTTACGCCTGTACGCCGCTCTATCTCGTGGTCAGTATCATAAAAAGCCTTATCCAGATGCTTGGCTAAAAGACGGCCAATTGTGGTTTTACCCGCCCCCATTAATCCCACAAAAAAAATATTTTCCGCCATAAAAAAAGCCCACCATTTGCATGATGGGCATTTTAAGGGAATCCTTAAAGTCTGTCAGATATGACTAGCGTATAGCCAAGCTTTCATCCATCACTTTAGGTGTAATAAAAATCAGCAATTCGGTTTTATCATTCTGACGAATACGACGTTTAAATGCATTGCCAATAAAAGGCAAATCACCCAGGAAAGGCACTTTATCGACGTCATTACGTTCAGTTTGTTGATAAATCCCGCCCAGTACTGCGGTCTCACCATTAGCCACCAATACCTGAGTTTGTACTCGTTGTGTGTCGATTGAAGGAATACTTGCAAAAATTTGCCCTACGCTATCTTTTTTCACTTCAAGATCCATGATGATTTTTTCATCAGGCGTTATTTGTGGCGTCACTTCCAGGCTTAATGAAGCCTTTTTGAAAGATACGCTGGTGGCGCCACTGCTGGTAGCTTGCTGATAGGGGATTTCAGTACCTTGCTCAATTATCGCTTTTTGCTGATTTGCGGTAGTTACGCGCGGACTGGAAACAACCTTGCCACGTTTATCGGTTTCCAGTGCTGAAAGCTCCAAATTCAACATGAAGCCAGCTGGCAAGCGGAAAAGACTAAACGCAAAGTTTCCAAAGGACCCTGCGACTGGCAAATTGACGTTCAGATCATTGGCAGTAGCTGCCCCCAGGGATGTGGTCGGGCTTGTTGACAATCTGGAGGCCGTTGCCGCGGTGCCACTTACAGCGTAGCCATTACCTGAATTACTCACCTGTTGCTTTTGAACGCCAAACCGCGCGCCCAGGCTTCTGCCGAATTTCTCGTCGGCAATTACCAATCTCGACTCAATCATCACTTGCCTTACAGCAATATCAATTTTGTTGATTATTTGCTGCACATCTTCCAAGTGCCGAGGCGTATCCTGCACAAATAGCGTATTTGTTCTAACATCCACGACCGCACTGCCACGTTTTGAAAGTATTTTCTGTTTAGCATCGCTAATAAGGCTTTTCAGCGCATCTGCCTTTTGATAGCGCAACGTGAAGACCTCTGTACGCATAGGTTCAAGATCGTCGATTTGTTGGGTAGCCTCAAGCAATAACTTTTCTTTGGCAGCAACTTCTTCTGCTGGTGCAATCCAGATAACGTTACCTGTCTTGCGCATGCTCAGGCCCTTGCTTTGCATAATGATGTCCAGCGCCTGATCCCACGGCACGTCTTTCAAACGCAATGTCAGGCTGCCTGTCACCGTATCGCTGGTAACAATATTAAAACCGGTAAAGTCAGCAATTACTTGCAGTACGGAGCGCACATCAATATTCTGGAAATTGAGTGATAGTTTTTCACCCGCATACCCGGGCTTGGAGCCCTGAACCAGCTTGGTCGGGTCTTCAACCACCGCCCTGACATCAATAATGAAGCGTTTATCCGCCTGATAAGCGGACTGCTCCCAGTTGCCCTGTGGTTCAATTACCATGCGGGTATTTTTACCCTGCTTCATGGCGTCTACATAAAGAACAGGTGTATTGAAATTAGTAACATTCAGGCGACGCTGTAACTTGGCCGGCATATCCGTATTAATAAAATCAATTAATATGGTCTTACCTTGCTGACGGATATCTATCCCGGCAGAGGCATCGGACAAATCCACAATGATGCGGCCTTCGCCATTTTTTCCACGAACAAAATCTACATTAGTAATAGCATGTGCTGCATCTTCGACTTTGACTTCAGCAAACCGGGTATAAGCACTCGTCACAGCTGATCCGGCATCAGCGGATTGCAAAAGTATAGTCAAATCGTTTCCGCTTATAGTGGAAGTATATGCTGTCGCTTTGGCGAGATTCAGCACCACGCGGGTGCGATCTTTTGCTTCTGCGAGATTGACTGTTTTAAGCATACCCAGATCGGCACTGAGCAGGTTTTTGCCTAGCCCGTTCCCGGTATTTGGAAAGTCCAGTGCGATGCGTGGAGGGTTATTGAGCGTAAAACTTGCTGGAGTGTTCTGCAGAGGCAGGGCGGTGTGTACCTTGATGACCACTTTTCCGCCGGGCAAAGAAGAAAAATCTATTTTTTCAATTTTATTGGCGGTTTCGCTCATGCTTTCAGCTAGCGCCGGAGCTGCCATCAATCCCATAGCAAAGACCATGAACCAGGCGCTGGTCAAGCCAGATAACTTTAATATTGATTTTTTTATGTTCACGATCCCATCCCTATTCTTGCAAACTAATACTAGCCGAATGCTCTACCCAGTCGGCCGCCAAGTCATCCTGAACAATTTCTTTAACGCTGACTTCACTATCTGAAATCGCAGTCACCCTGCCGAAATTCTGTCCAATATGGTTACCAACTCTGACTGGTTGAATACCGGCATCAGGTGTCATGATTAATGCATATTTAAGTTTCTCTTTTGACAAAAAACCAACAAATTTCAAGCTGGAGAGTGGATAAGCCTCGAGCGGCTCTTTCGGACGAGCCATATCGGGCTGCAGCCCCCCGGTTTTCGTTACTTCAGCTTTACGCGCTCTAAAAGGGTCTGTAAGCGTGCCGTCAGCATCATACTGCACGGGCAAATAAGGCTTAACCTCCGGCAGGGGCTCAACCTTGCTACGCATATCGTTGCCGGCCTCTTGCATAAACTTATCAAGGTCGTCCCCTTTACCTACGCCACAGGCGCTTAAAAGCAGGCATATATGCATAACCAATAGCCACCTGATGCTCACTCAGCGCCCCTTGAGTTTAAGTTTTTATTAATTGTCATTTCCATCCTCGCCAAGGATTCATTATTTTGATTGTAAGCCGGGGTTTTTCTTACCGGATGTTTCACTAGCATCAAGATACCGATAAGTTTTAGCAATTGCATCCATTGCCAAACGACTATCTTTGCCATCCTTGCCGATCACGCTAATCGAGACATTATTTAAAGTGACTATGCGCGAAAGTTTAGAAATGTCGGTAGCAAAATCTCCAAGGTCATGGTATTTGCCAACCACTCTAATAGCGATGGGCATTTCGGCATAAAACTCCGCAATGCTTTCTTGCCCCGGCCTGAACAATTCGAACTCCAATCCACGCTCAAGGCCCGCTTGATTAATATCGGTTAATAAACCGTCCATTTGCGATTTATCGGGCAACTGCTTCAGCAATGCCCCGAAAGTACGTTCAATATCTACCATTTGTTGTTTGTACGCATCAAGATTGATTGCCTGCTTTTTCTTGGCAAGAAAAACATTTCTAAGCTCAACCTCTTTAAGCTTGGCCTGCTCTAGTTCATCTAATGACGGGCTCCACAAAAACCAATAACCAGCCCCCACCAGCAGCAAGGCTATAACTGCCAGCATGACCGCCTGCACCGGAAAAGGCAGATTACCGGCAGTTTTAAAATCTATGTTATTCAGATCTTGCAGCTTCATGCTCATCTACCTTTGATTTTCGCGTCTTCTGGCGTTGCAGGCTGTTGAACTTTAAGCTTTACATTGAGTAGAAAATTATTCTGTTTGATATTGTTAAGAGCTACCGATTTAATCTCAATTAAAGAAGGGGATTCCAACCACTGTGAAGAAGAAAAATTACGCACTAATGTTGCAATTCTGGCATTGGTATCGGCAACACCTTCCAGGCTGATACTATTTTCCTGTTGCTTGATACTTTTCAGATACAGGCCTTCAGGCAACTGCCGCGTAACTTCATCCATCAGCACGACTGCCTGGCTCCTATTGCTTTGTAAATTCTCCACAACCTGCTTGCGATCAAGCACATCCCGAATTTGATCCTTGAGCGCCTTGATCTCCGCAATTTCCTTGTCCAGCTTGGTGTTAGCTGCATCTAAGCGTGCATTGCGCTCTGCCTGTACACTTATTCTTGTATTAACAATCGTCTGCCCCATAAACACAATTGCAGCCGCAGCGACAACGGCCGCAACCAACATCAAATTGAACTGGCGCTGACGTTCAGCCCGCTTTATCTGCCGGTGCGGTAGCAGGTTAATACGTATCATCAGCCAAATCTCCGCATTGCCAGGCCACAGGCAATCATCAGCGATGGCGCATCTGCAAGAAGTTGTTGTTGCTTAATTCTCGGATTAAAGGCCATGCCGCTAAACGGGTTGGCCACTACCGTATTCACTTGTGTGCGTTCAAGCACTATCGTGTCTATTGCAGGGATCGAAGCACAGCCACCCGCAAGCACGATGTGGTCAACACGGTTATATTGGGTAGAACTGGTGAAAAATTGCAGTGCTCGCGCCACTTCCAGTGCTAATGACTGAATAAATGGCTGCAAGACTTCCGTTTCATAGCTATCTGGCAAGCCGCCTTTGCGTTTTGCAATTTCGGCCTCTTCCGGTGAAAGCCCAAAGCGTCGCTGGATTTCCTGCGTCAATTGGCCGCCGCCAAAAGATTGTTCGCGTATGTAAACGGACTGATTATCATGAAGCACGTTGATATGCATCATTGATGCACCTATATCAATAATCATCACGGTTTGATTTTTGCCACCGTTAGGCAATTGATTGGCCGCTAAGGCATACGCGGCTTCAGTAGCGTAGGTTTCAACATCCATCACCAGGACTTTCAATCCCGCACCTTCAGCAGCAGCGACACGATCTTCAATTTTTTCTTTGCGTGAGGCGGCGATTAAGACATCAACCTCTTCGGGATTATTGGCAGCGGGGCCCAATACTTGAAAATCGATATTGACTTCATCTAATGAGAATGGAATATATTGATTGGCTTCAGCTTCAACCTGAAGTTCCATATCTTCTTCGCGGAGACCCGCTGGCATGAGTACTTTTTTGCTGATCACCGCAGCAGCAGGCAACGCTAAAGCCACGCGCTTTTCACGGGACCCCAGCAGCTTCCATGCACGCCTGATCCCATCTGCCACCTGGTCCAGACCGATGATATTGCCATCCACCACTGCATCTTTGGTCAGCGGTGCAATAGTATAAGCCTCAAGGCGGTACGCCCCCTTGCCCCCATCCGCCAATTCCACCATTTTTACGGTAGTAGAACAGATATCTACCCCGATTAAAGCTGGCGTGCGATCTGTAAAAAAGTCGAATTTCAAATTGAAATTCCCTTTCTGTATTGGTTAGTTACGCACAATACTAATAATTTACCTTAAATGCTAGCAACAACTATTAAATAGTGTAAAGAATTTTTTCTTTTTAATTTATTGTCTACGCCACATATAATGTCTATATCTGCATCTCAATTTTGAACCGCTCAAAAATGCTCCCAAAAAAATGGTGGCAGCTACTGATCCTTGCCATAGTAACGCTAGGATTAGTGTTTGCTGCCCTGATCGGCCTTGCCGCCGCACTCATTTATCCCGAATTGCCATCGCTTGAGGCCCTTACTGATTATCATCCCAAGGTCCCGCTTCGCATCTATTCTGATGACGGCTACCTGATTGGTGAATTCGGTGAAGAACGACGCGCTTTTGTCAAAATTGAAGCTGTACCGGCCAAACTCAAGCAGGCCATTCTGGCAGCAGAAGATGAACGTTTTTATACGCATGGCGGTGTAGATACGCTAGGTATTTTGCGGGCAGCAATCGCCAATTTAAGCGCAGGGGGATTCAAAGAAGGTGCGAGCACAATCACTATGCAAGTTGCGCGTAATTTTTTCCTTTCCAGTGAAAAAACCGCCACGCGCAAATTAAGTGAGGCATTGCTAGCTATCAAAATCGAACATAGCTTGAGCAAAGACCAGATTCTCGAGCTTTACATCAACCAGATTTATCTGGGCCAACGTTCTTATGGGTTTGCAGCAGCTGCTCAGGTGTACTACGGCAAATCCCTAGCAAATTTAAGCGTATCTGAGGCGGCCATGCTGGCAGGCTTGCCTAAAGCTCCTTCACGCTATAACCCTTATGCCAATCCCAAGCGTGCAGAAGCCCGCCAACGCTACGTGTTACGCAGGATGAAGGAGCTGAAATTTATTGATGACAAAACTTACCAGGCCGCACTGGATCAACCTAATCATTTCCGGGTTTCGCGCCAAATTCGTGATCTGCCCGCCGACTATGTGGCAGAAATTGTACGCCAGGCCATGTATGAACGTTATAAGGATGATATTTACAGTAACGGGTTGAAAGTTTACACCACGATACGCAAGCACAATCAGGAAGCAGCCAACAGCGCCATCTTGCAAGGTATTCTTGATTACGACCTGCGCCATGGCTATCGTGGACCAGAAAAAATTGTACGTCCAGTGAATATATCGGGAGACGGCACCGACTGGATGGATAACGCACTGGATGAGATTGAAGCATTCAATGGCCTGATTCCAGCCGTGGTGACCGCTGCCAGTCCGAAATCAGTGCAACTACATACCAAAGATGGTGAAAACATCGAAGTCAGTGGCAGTGGCCTGGCGCTGGTGCAAAAAACACTGAATGAAAAAGATCCCGAGAAACGCAAACTGAAAGCAGGCGCTGTAGTACGTGTACTTCACCGCGATCACTCCTGGCAAATTGCCCAGCTACCGCAAGTAGAATCGGCATTGATAGCTTTAGACCCAGAGAATGGTGCTGTACGTGCATTAGTCGGTGGCTTCGACTTTAATCGCAACAAGTTTAATCACGTGACGCAGGCCTGGCGTCAGCCCGGCTCCAGTTTCAAGCCCTTTATTTACTCCGCTTCACTGGAAAAAGGATTTACTCCCGCGAGCATGATTGAAGATGAGCCAATCTCACTCTCGGCAGATGAAACTGGAAGTGGCTCAGCTTGGGAGCCACACAATTTCGATAATAAATATGATGGTCCGATTCGGCTTCGTACAGCTCTGACCAAATCGAAAAACATGGTTTCTATTCGCATACTGCGATCAATTGGTGTGGACTACGCCCGAGACTACATCACCCGCTTCGGTTTCTCAGCCAAAGACCATCCGCCTTACTTGGCGATGGCGCTCGGCGCTGGCTCAGTTACTCCCTGGCAAATGGCAGGGGCCTACGCCGTGTTTGCCAACGGCGGTTATCGCGTGCGGCCTTACCTGATCAGCAAAATTGTCGATAGCCAAGGCAAACTGATAGAGCAAACCAAATTCGATCAAGCTGGCAAGGGTGCGCCGCGCGTTATTGATGATCGTAATGCGTTTCTCATGACATCCATGATGCAAGATGTAGCACGCATCGGTACCGCAGCCAAGGCCCGGGAAATTGGGCGCTATGATCTGGCGGGCAAAACCGGCACTACTAACAATCAGGTTGATGCATGGTTCGCTGGGTACAACCCGAAACAAGTCGCTATAGCCTGGATGGGCTTTGACCAGCCACGCTCGCTCGGCAACAGGGAAACTGGCGGACAGGCAGCTTTACCCATCTGGATTAATTATATGGCAGCAGCCTTAAAAGGCACGCCTGACGTACGTTACGCTGCACCTGAAGGCGTTACCTCCATCAAAATTGATCCGCTGACTGGCACACGGGCAAAAGATAGTGAAGGTGGAATTTACGAATATTTCTATAATGAGTTCCCGCCACCTGAGCTGGAGCAGACTTTCACCCCTATTCCGGGCTTCCCTGATGCTGCACCTTCCGGACCATCTGGCGCCCCGACTTTCACGCCGATTCCTGGCCATCCCAGCTCTTCTTCGGGGGCCAAAGCGGGTAACGAGCCGCAGGCCGACCAACTATTTTAAATTTTTGAGGCTTGCACTGCAGCAACATGGCAAAAGATCCCAGTGGCCGACAACATCAATTACGCCAGCTAATCGCTCAACAGGCCGCACGCATGATGGCTGAAGAGGGCATTTCCGACTACGCATATGCCAAGCGCAAGGCTGGTCGGCAATTGGGGGCGCCAGATGCGAATTGCTTGCCAACCAATGCCGAAATAGAAGAAGAGATTAAGCTCTATCACGAGATTTATCGTAGTGAAGTGCAGCCGGAAAATATACGCCAGCTGCGAACTGACGCGCTCACTACCATGCAGATGCTGAAAGATTTTAACCCGCATCTCACCGGCGCAGTTCTGGATGGCACCGCTGGGCGTTATGCAGTTACCGACATTCACTTATTTGTTGATAGCCTGAAGGATGTCGAGCTTCACCTTCTTAACCTGCATGTGCCATATCAAGTAGAAGACAGGGATTCCCGGCTTGGCAGTGGCCGTAAGAAGATACCGGTTATTTATCTGGAAGGCCCTCATGGCCAATTCAAGTTAAGTGTATTTGAAACCAACGATTTGCGTGTGGCCACCAAACACACAGCTCATAACGGCATACAGTCAAAAATGACCATACAAGATTTTGTTGCTATGCTCGATCAGGAAAACCCCCGCGATGCATGAAAAGCTTGAGGTATACCATCCAGCTGATGCTGAAGATCAAGCACGTTACCTGGTTTCCAGCCGACTGGAGATTATTGGGGTGCTGCGCGATTTAATCAGACAGCGGAACCTGGTGGCTGCCTATTTTAACGATGGCAATGCAATGCTACTGACCGCCCTGTTGGATATGGGCGCGGACAATAACCAGATCATCCTGGACTATGGCCGCGATACAGAAGTTAATCAGAGAATTCTCCAGGCTGAAAAAATCACCTTTGTTACAGCGGTGAATCTGGTAAAAATACAGTTCTCCAGCCCCAGCATCTCGCTATGCCATTTTGAGGATGCGCATGCTTTTTCTGCACCTTTACCGCTGGAATTATTGCGTTTCCAGCGCAGGGAGTATTTTCGCCTGACTACACCAGTGGTCAATCCGATCATATGCAACATTCCCCTGCCTAACGGTACGGTTAAGGAGGTCACTTTGGCTGACATCAGTGCTGGCGGCATTGGCCTGACCTTACCGCCAGCGGATATCTCCGTCTTGGAACAAGGTGCGATATATCCAGGCTGCACCATCAAGCTGCCGGAAATTGGGCTTATTAATGTCACCCTTGCAGTGCGGGATACTTACGAAATTACTTTGATAAATGGCAACAAATGCTTACATACCGGCTGTGAATTCATGCATGTACGGCCGAATATACAGTCCATGATCCAGCGCTATATCAATAAGCTGGAACGTGAACGTATCACCTGACTAACGCTGGCTGGCTGAACCCGTCAGCCAGCGTGCAGCATCCATGGCGTAATAAGTCAGAATGCCATCGGCACCTGCCCGTTTAAAGGCCAGTAACGATTCCATTACACATGCCCGTTCATCCAGCCAGCCGTTTTGCGCCGCCGCCTTGAGCATGGCATATTCACCGCTTACCTGATACGCATAGGTCGGCACGCCAAACTCTGCTTTAACGCGGCGCACTATATCCAGATAAGGCAGGCCGGGTTTCACCATCACCATGTCGGCGCCTTCCTGCAAGTCCAGCGCCACCTCTTTCAAGGCTTCGTCAGCATTGGCAGGGTCCATCTGATAAGTATATTTATTGCCTTTGCCGAGGCTGGCAGACGAACCCACTGCATCTCTGAATGGCCCGTAAAAAGCCGAGGCATACTTGGCTGAATAGGCCAGGATGCGTGTATGGATGTGACCCGCAGCTTCAAGTGCATTGCGGATCGCACCGATGCGGCCATCCATCATATCTGACGGCGCCACTACGTCAGCCCCGGCAGCAGCATGACATAAAGCCTGCCTGATCAGTACGGCAACGGTTTCATCGTTAAGCACGTAGCCTGCGCCGTCAATCAAGCCATCCTGGCCATGGGTTGTATACGGATCAAGTGCTACATCGGTGATCACACCCAGCTCGGGAAAATGACTTTTGAGCGCCTTGATTGTGCGCGGGACCAGGCCTTCCGGGTTGTAGGCTTCTTGCGCATCCAGACTTTTGCAGGGTTGCTCTACCACGGGGAACAATGCGAGTGCTGGGATGCCCAGCGTCACACATTCCTGCGCTGTTTTCAGCAGCACATCTATACTCTGCCGCTGCACGCCGGGCATGGAGGCCACGGCTTCTGTTTTATTTTCACCCTCGAGGACAAAGACCGGGTAAATCAGGTCGTTGCTGGTCAGCACATGTTCCCGCATCAAACGGCGTGAAAATTCATCGCGACGCATGCGACGCGGACGTGTACCAGGAAATTTACCGAAAGCGGTGGTCATGAAGCTTCCTTTATGCAAAAACACGGGATAATTCTGCGCCCGGATCGGAGGCACGCATGAATGCTTCGCCGACCAGAAAAGTATGGACGTGGTTTTGCCGCATCAGCGCAACATCGTCAGAAGTAAATATGCCCGATTCCGTGACCACAATGCGGTCTTGTGGCATGTGCTGCAATAGCCCCAAAGTGGTATCCAGCGTGACCTCAAAAGTGCGCAGGTTGCGATTGTTAATGCCGATAAGCGGGGTTGCAAGTTGCAGCGCCAAGTCCAGTTCCGCGCCATCATGCACCTCCACCAGCACCGCCATGCCAAGGTCGTGCGCGATGGTCTCAAGGTTGCGCATGCGTGGCAGATCAAGCGCTGCGACTATCAGCAGAATACAATCCGCACCCATCGCACGCGCTTCATAGACCTGATAGGCCTCTATCATGAAATCCTTGCGCAGCACAGGCAGGGTGCAAGCCGCACGCGCCTGCTTCAGATACTCCGGGCTGCCTTGAAAGTATTGCACATCGGTCAATACTGACAAACAAGCCGCACCGCCTGTTTCATAACTTGCCGCAATTTCCGCTGGACGAAAATCCTCGCGTATCACGCCTTTAGACGGGCTGGCTTTTTTCACTTCCGCAATCACCGCGGGTCGGCCAGCGCTGATTTTTGCGCGAATGGCACCGACAAAATCCCGCGCTGGCGGTGCCGCGTCAGCCTCGGCGCGCAGCATGGCCAGCGGCCTCTGTGCCATGGCGGTCTTCACTTCCGCCTGTTTGGTATCAAGAATTTTATTGAGGATATCGGACATGATGATCTAAGCCATTTGCTGCGACAGGGCAGTCAATTGTTGCAATTTGTTTTTGGCGGCGCCGCTATCAATGACCTCGGCCGCCAGTCGTATACCATCTTGCATATTGGCAACCAGGCCAGCCACATAAATCGCCGCACCCGCATTCAGCAACACAATATCGCGCGCCGGCCCTTTTTCGCCATTCAGCACGGCAGTGATTTCCCGCCTGGATTCCTCGGCATTTTCCACATGTATGCTATCCACGCTATGCAATGGCATGCCGAATTGTTGAGGATTAATGGTGTATTCAGTCACAGCGCCATCCTTTAATTCTGCGACATAGGTGTCCCCGGAAAAGGAAATTTCATCCATGCCATCGGCACTATGCACCACCATGACATGCACGCTGCCCAAGCGCTGCAAAGTATGCGCCAGCAAGCTGACCAGATCTTTATGAAATACGCCCATCACCTGCCGCTTGGCGCCAGCGGGGTTAGTCAAAGGACCCAGCAGATTAAATAACGTACGTACGCCGAGCTCACGGCGTATGGGCGCAGCATGCTTCATCGCGCTGTGATGGTTGGGCGCAAACATGAAACCTATGCCTATATCATTCACGCACTGAGCGACCTGGTCCGGCATCAGATTGATGTTTACCCCAAGCGCTTCCAACACATCCGCACTACCGGTTTTGGAGGAAGCCGCACGATTACCATGCTTGGCGATCCTGGCCCCTGCCCCCGCCGCGACGAAGGCCGACGAGGTAGACACATTGAACGCCTTATTAATGGCTCCGCCAGTACCACAGGTATCTATCAGGTAAGCGTCATCCGCGACATGCACTTTTGCCGCCAGCTCCCGCATGACTTGTGCTGCAGCGGCAATTTCATCTACCGTTTCGCCTTTTACCCGTAGCCCCATCAGGAGGCCCGCAGTTTGCGCGGGGGTAAATTCCCCGCGCATGATCTGGCCCATCACGTCCAACATTTCGCCATGCGTTAAATCGACATGATCAATCAGCTTCTGCAGCGCAGCTTTTGCTGTCATGGTCATGCGTAGGCCTTCAAAAAGTTATCCAATAACTCATGCCCATATTGCGTGAGGATGGACTCCGGGTGGAATTGCACACCTTCGATCGGCAGGGTTTTATGGCGCACCCCCATAATCTCGCCATCTTCCGTCCAGGCAGTGATTTCCAGGCAATCCGGAATGGTTTCACGCTCAATCACCAGCGAGTGATAGCGTGTGGCGGTATACGGGTTGGGCAAACTTTTAAATACGCCGGCATTGTTATGATGGATCAGTGAAGTCTTGCCATGCATGAGCTGTTTGGCATGGATGATATTGCCGCCAAAAGCCTGGCCTATGCTCTGGTGGCCAAGACAGACGCCGAGAATAGGAATCTTGCCAGCAAACTCATGTATCAGCGGCACCGAGATGCCCGCTTCATTCGGTGTGCAAGGGCCGGGGGAAATGACAATGTGCCGTGGCTTGAGCTCTGCGACTTGAGCCAGATCAATCTCATCATTGCGATAAACGCGCACATCCTGCCCCAACTCACCGAGATATTGCACCAGGTTGTAGGTAAAAGAATCGTAATTGTCGATCATCAACAGCATATTAAGCCTGACATATTGAATTGAATGGAAGGTAACGCCATCAGTCTATTTTATTATGCGGTTAAAAATTTGCTGGTCGTTTTTACACCGTCTCGGGTAGACAGCATTATCCCGCGTTGCTGAATTGCGTACAAGGTCAAGAATCGCCAGCGAATCGCTCGCTTAGGTAAAGCAGGATTTTTCACGACCGCGATTTACAAGTGGCGTTCAAAATACGGTGGCATGGAGCCTCGATGATTTCTCGTATGAAAGAACTGGAGAAAGAGAACCGGTGCCTAAAGAAGATATACGCCGAATTGCAGATGAGTGCTGACACTCTAAGGTGGCATTCGCAAAAAAGCGGCAAGGCCATCTTCCGGCGCTGAGATGGCCTTGCCATAGCCTTAGCTATCGCCACCTTAGCCGTAAGCTCAAATCCCGTGCTCGCGGCCTCTGCCCCTGCTATGCCGCGTGGCTGGTACAAATGAGGGTCACCGACTCCATTAGCTCATATCACTAGCGGGCGCAGCTGAGCCAGTTGCGCCTGATTCGCTCTACAGATATCGCGGAACGACTCGCTGATTCGATCATCCAGACTGGCCGACAGCCAGAAATCCTGCGCAGCAGCATAAGCCATTTTCC
>JBDTOX010000012.1:0-55427 GCA_039933015.1 Methylophilaceae bacterium | reverse complement strand
AAGATGGCGGAAACAAGAGGAGCAAGGCCATGAAACGTACGAGAAGAACCCACGCAGCAGCCTTTAAGGCCAAGGTGGCACTGGCGGCGATTAAAGGCGACAAGACGCTGGCGGAATTGGCGAGTGAATTTGAGGTTCATCCCAACCAGATCACCGAATGGAAGCAGCAACTGCAACAGCACGCTGCCGACGTATTTGGCGGCGCCAAATCCAAATCGCCGGAACCCGACATCAAATCCATGCACGCCAAGATCGGACAGTTGTCTCTGGAGAATAATTTTTTAGAAAGCGCACTCATCAAGGCGGGAATGCTGAGCGCAAGGCGATGATAGACCGAACCAACAAGCTACCGGTTGTCCAGCAATGCCAGATACTGGAACTACCACGCTCCACGGCTTATTACCAGTCAGCTCCAGTCTCGGACGCTGATCTGGTGCTGATGCGCTGCATCGATGAACTGCATCTGGAACATCCCTATGCCGGCAGCCGCATGCTACGTGATCGCCTGCGCCGGGGAGATTATCCAGACATCGGGCGCAAACGCATCAGGAGGCTGATGAAGCGCATGGAGATAGAGGCCCTCTACCGGAAACCCAATGTCAGCAAGAAGCACCCCAGGCATCTGGTCTATCCCTGCTTGCTGCGCAACCTCACGATCACCCGACCGAACCACGTCTGGGCGGCTGACATCACCTACATTCCGATGAAGCACGGTTTTGTCTATCTGTTTGCCGTGGTGGATTGGGCCAGCCGACGGGTGCTGGCCTTGCGGTTATCCAATACGCTCACGACCGACTTCTGCATCGAAGCGGTGACGGACGCCATGCACAAATACGGCACACCGGAAATCTTCAACACCGATCAGGGTTGCCAGTTCACTAGTCAGGAATTCACCGGATTGCTGAAAGACAACGGCATCAGGATCAGCATGGATGGCAAGGGCTGCTGGCGGGATAACGTCTTCGCGGAACGGTTATGGCGCTCGATCAAGTACGAGGAAGTCTATCTGCATGCCTACGACAGCGTGACGGCAGCCAAACTGGGATTGGGGCGCTACATCACCAGATACAACCAGCAACTCCCGCACAGTTCGCTTGACCGGCAGACACCGGATGAGTTTTACTTTAGAAACCTGCTGCCGTACCCCAAGGCAGCTTAGGCAGAATCGCAAGGCACTTCACTTAAAACATGAAACATTCTGCCCAACTAAACGGGCCCACCTCTTACTTCGGTGGAGTACGTAAAGGGAAACGTGGTCGTGGGGCTGCCGGGAAGGTTGCCGCCTTCGGTATTCTGCAACGTGGCGGCAAGGTGTTCACCAAGGTAGTGAACGATACCAGGACCGAGACGCTGCTACCGCTCATCGCAAGAAAGATCGTGCCTACAGCATCGTGTACACGGATTGTTATTGTAGCTATAACGCGCTGGACGTGAGTGATTTTTACCATGAAAGGATCAATCACTCGGCCATGTTTGCAAGAGGCAAAAACCACATCAATGGCATTGAGAACTTCTGGAATCAGGCCAAGCGTGTGTTGAGGAAATACAACGGCATTCCGAAAGTATCGTTTCCGCTATTCCTCAAGGAATGCGAATTCAGGTTTAATTACGGAACGCCTAAACAACAACTGAAAATACTGAAGGAGTGGGCTGCAATTTAGTGCTTATCTACTACAGCTCCTAATTTATATATTTTTTACAACAATTAAGCATGGTACAAAAAAGCCACGATAAGCACTAATCTAACAACCGTGCTATTTATTATTTTGTGAGAACGCGAGAGGTTTCACGTGAAACATACCTATTTCCACATGACGTAAACATCGCTTTGCAGTAATATAAGCAGCCTTGTAGTCAGCAAGTTGTCAATTACATGCAATTCCCTGAAAAATTTGATGTTATCGTCGTTGGCGGCGGCCATGCAGGCACCGAAGCTGCGCTGGCCAGCGCGCGCATGGGTCGCAAAACCTTGCTACTGACGCACAACATCGAAACTTTGGGGCAAATGTCTTGCAATCCCTCTATTGGCGGCATTGGCAAGGGACATTTGGTCAAAGAGGTGGATGCTCTGGGCGGCGCTATGGCCGCTGCAACAGATGAAGCTGGCATTCAGTTCCGTATACTTAATTCCAGTAAAGGCCCGGCCGTGCGCGCTACGCGCGCACAGGCGGACCGCTTGTTATACAAGGCGGCGATTCGCCGCCGTCTGGAGAATCAGCCTAACCTGTGGTTGTTCCAGCAGGCGGTGGACGACATTGTCCTGGATGGCGAGCGCGTGGCTGGTGTGGCTACGCAGCTTGGCATAAGGTTTGAATCGAAAGCGGTTGTGCTGACCGCAGGCACCTTCCTGGCTGGTTTGGTGCATGTCGGGCTTGCTAATTATCAAGCTGGCCGCGCCGGCGATCCTCCGGCAATCTCGCTTGCTGCACGTTTGCGGGAGATTGGCTTGCCTGCCGGGCGCTTGAAAACTGGCACACCGCCGCGTATTGATGGCCGCACCATTGATTATTCTGTGATGGAAGAGCAGCCCGGGGATAATCCGGTGCCGGTGTTTTCTTTCCTTGGGCGCGTTGAGCAGCACCCTGCTCAGCTGCCGTGCTGGATTACGCATACCAACGAAAAAACCCACGAAATAATTAGAAGCGGTCTGGACCGCTCGCCCATGTATACCGGCGTGATTGAAGGGGTTGGTCCGCGTTACTGTCCGTCCGTGGAGGACAAGATTCATCGTTTTGCAGACAAGGAATCGCACCAGGTTTTTCTGGAACCAGAAGGCCTGACTACCAACGAAATTTATCCGAATGGTATTTCAACCAGTTTGCCGTTTGATATTCAATATCAATTGGTACGCTCCATCCGTGGCTTGGAAAACGCGCATATCCTGCGCCCTGGCTATGCGATCGAATACGATTATTACGATCCGCGTGGTTTGAAAAACTCGCTGGAAACCAAGGCGGTACAAGGCTTGTTTTTCGCCGGCCAAATTAATGGCACCACTGGTTATGAAGAGGCGGGTGCGCAAGGTTTGCTGGCTGGGGCCAATGCAGCACTTTATACGTCTGAGGAAGAAAGCTGGTGTCCAGGCCGTGAGCAGGCTTATTTGGGTGTATTGGTGGATGACCTGATAACAAGTGGAGTGACCGAGCCCTATCGTATGTTTACCAGCCGCGCGGAGTATCGTCTGATGCTGCGTGAAGATAATGCTGATATGCGCCTGACTGAAGCAGGCCGCAAAATTGGCTTGGTAGATGATGTACGCTGGGAGGCTTTCTCTCGTAAGCAGGAGGCCATTATGCGCGAACAGGAGCGCCTGAAGCGCACTTTTGTGCAGCCTGCCACCTTGCCGCAAGAACAAGCCTTGCGTGTGCTGGGCAAGACTATCGAGCATGAATATTCCCTGTTCGAATTATTGCGCCGCCCGGAAGTCAGCTATGAGGCGCTGCTGAGCTTGCCTATTGCGGGAGAAGGCGCAGCGGGTACGGGTGAAGTTGACCAGCAGGTACGTCAGCAGCTAGAAATTGCGGCTAAATATCAGGGCTATATTGACCGGCAACAAGAAGAAGTCGATCGGCAGCGCGAAAATGAAAACACGAAATTACCTACGGATATGGATTACCGCGATGTACACGGCCTTTCTATCGAGGCACAACAAAAACTTGGCGCGCAGCGCCCACAAACTATTGGTCAAGCCGGGCGCATTTCGGGCATTACTCCTGCGGCAATCTCTCTGCTGCTGGTATACCTCAAGCGTAAAAGTCGTACCAAGACCGCAGCTAAGACACCGGAAAAAGCTGCATGAGCTTACAAGTCAAGTTGGAACAGGGCTTGCAACAAGCCGCGCTCAGTCTGCCTGAAAATGTACGCCAAAAATTACTGGATTATCTGGCGTTGCTGCAAAAGTGGAATAAGGTACACAACTTGACTGCGGTGCGCGATCCCGAAGATATGGTGGCCTTGCATCTACTGGATAGTCTCTCGGTATTGCCCTATATTCAGGCCAAGCGCTTGTTGGACGTGGGCAGTGGCGCAGGCCTGCCTGGTATTCCACTGGCTTTATGTCTGCCCGATTTGCAAGTGACAGTGATGGATTCCAGCCATAAGAAGGCCAGTTTCATGCGTCAGGCCAAGGCAGAATTGGATATGCCTAATCTTGAGGTGGTCTGTGGCCGCGTAGAAAAATACCAGCCTGAACAGCTTTTTGATGTTGTGATTTCACGCGCATTTTCTGACTTGGCCGAATTTGTGGTGTTGACCGAGCATTTGTGTGCGCCAGGCGCCCAATGGTTGGCTATGAAAGGCGTTTATCCTTACGAAGAGCTGGCACAACTCAAAATACAGCCTTCACAAGTCGTACCTTTAAAGGTGCCCGGGCTGGCAGCTCAGCGGCATTTAGTATTTCTGTCATCTAACAGGATGAATGCGACCTAATTATGCGAATTTTAGCCATTACCAATCAAAAAGGCGGCGTCGGCAAAACCACAACATGCGTTAACTTAGCGGCCAGCCTGGCAGCTACCGGGCGTCGCGTATTGCTGGTTGATCTCGATCCTCAAGGTAACGCAACCACAGGTGGCGGCTTGGACAAGGCGCATCTGAAGCACACGGTCTATCATGTGCTGATCGGCGATAAAACCCTAAAGGAAGTAATACGGCCATCGGAAAAGGGCAAGTTCGACATTGCCCCGGCCAATCGTAATCTGGCGGGTGCGGAAGTGGAATTGGTAAACGAAATAGGCCGTGAAACGCGTTTAAAGCTGGCGCTCGCAGCATTAAAAGATGGTTACGATTACGTGCTGCTGGACTGCCCGCCTGCACTCAATCTGGTCACAGTAAACGCACTGACCGCCGCGCATGCGGTGATGATTCCCATGCAGTGCGAATACTATGCGCTTGAAGGTTTGTCCGACCTCGTCAATACGATAAAGAAAGTGCGTACTCACCTCAATCCCACGCTGGAAATCGAGGGGCTGCTGCGTACTTTATTTGATACCCGCAATATGCTCGCGCAACAAGTTTCCGCGCAGCTGGTCACGCATTTCGGCGATAAAGTATATCGCACGGTAATTCCACGCAATATTCGGCTGGCAGAAGCACCCAGTTATGGCTTGCCAGCGCTGATCTATGATCGTGCCTCCAAGGGTGCGCAAGCCTATGTAGATCTGGCAGAAGAAATTACCAGCCGTGCTGCTGTTAATCCAGCAGTTGCGAATGTTTAGGAGTTGGGGATGGTAAAACTAAAAGGTTTAGGTCGCGGCCTGGATGCGTTGCTGGCTGGCGATGTTGGCTCAGCTGAGCCAGATACGCTACGCATGCTTAAAGTGGATCAGCTGCAGCCGGGCAAATACCAGCCGCGTACACAGATGGATCAGGAATCGCTGGCAAGTCTTGCCGATTCCATCAAGTCGCAAGGCATCATGCAGCCCATACTCGTGCGTGAAGTCGCTCCAGAGCGGTTTGAGATTATTGCTGGCGAGCGTCGCTGGCGAGCGTCGCAGCTGGCTGGCCTGCATGAAGTGCCGGTGCTGGTGCGCGAAATCCCGGATGAATCTGCTTTGGCAATGGCGCTTATTGAGAACATTCAGCGTGAAAATCTGAATCCACTGGAAGAAGCCTCAGGCATCAAACGTCTGATTGACGAATTTGCCATGACGCATCAAGTGGCGGCAGAAGCTGTGGGCCGTTCGCGTACTGCGGTTACCAATTTACTGCGATTGCTTAACCTGTCGCTGCCAGTGCAGGATATGTTGATGCACAGCCAGATCGATATGGGCCATGCGCGGGCTTTACTGAGTCTGGAGGGCGCCAAACAAATATTGGCCGCGCAGCAGATCGCACAAAAAGGGTTGTCGGTACGGGAGGCTGAACGCCTGGTCAATCATGAGCTTAATCCAGCCAAGAAAGTCGCGCGGGCAAAACCAAGCGGGGATTTATTACGTCTGCAGGAAATGGCTGCTGATCGCGTGGGCGCTAAAGTCAGTATCAAACATAGTACCAAGGGCGCGGGAAAGTTGGTTATCGAGTATAAAAATCTTGACCAGCTGGATGGCATATTGACTCTCATGGGCGTAGAAGCGCACTGATCGAGCAGAATGCCAGAAGGCAAGCCATAAAAACGGGATCCATTGAAGTTTTCATACAACATGCCTAATGATTAACAACAGATTAATTAAATCCATTACGCATAAACACAGCAATTCAATACATTCAACTATGATTCACTGTAATAAACCTTGTTTGACACTGCACTATTTCATAGGTAGTATCTCGTGCTGCTTGGCGTAGAAAAAACATCAGCAAGCCATCAGACCCTGACCCTGCAAATAATAGGGTTGCAACTAGCACTAATAATAATTAGTGCCGGTGTTGTTTACGTCATGGATACTTCCCAATCGGGAATATCCGTGCTGTGGGGCGGTGGCTGTGCCCTGTTGAATGTGTGCTTACTCAAATGGCGTATGCGGCTCGGCGATGATCGGTCTATTAGTGAAAATAGGCATTTAATATTAATGTACCGTTCCGCTTTGGAGCGGTTTTTTGTTGTCCTGGGGCTGTTGGCGTTCGGCATGATGCGATTAGATCTCGCACCGCTCGCCATATTGCTGGGTTTCGTGGTGGGCCAGGCTGGATTAATACTGGTTCCCTTGATGCGTGGAATGCGCGAAATATCTAAATAAAGAAACTGTTAAGTAACTATGTCGAACGAAACCTTAACCTCTTCTGAATATATCAAGCATCACCTGCAGAATTTGACCTGTTCTATTCAGGAGGGGCATTTACATTGTGCACACACCGCGCAGGAAGCCAAGGAAATGGGTTTCTGGGCGCTGAATGTGGATACATTTATAATGTCGCTGCTTCTGGGCGCTGCATTTCTATTTGTGTTTAGCCGTGTTGCTAAGCGAGCTACGACGGGCGTGCCCACAGGCCTGCAAAATTTCGTGGAATGGATTATTGAATTCATTGATACCAGCGTGCGTAGTTCGTTTTCTGGTAGAAACGCTGTGGTCGCGCCGCTGGCCCTGACCATTTTCCTTTGGATTTTCTTAATGAATCTGATGGATCTGTTGCCTATCGATTATCTCCCGCTGCTGATGCAAACGTTCGGTCTGAGCCACTTTAAAATAGTACCAACGACAGACCCTAACGCTACTTTCGGCATGTCCATTGCAGTGTTTTTTATCGTGCTTTACTACAGTTTCAAAATAAAGGGTGCTCGCGGCTTCGCGGGAGAGTTGTCGCTGATGCCGTTCCGGGTTGAAAATCCAATCGTTCAGGCATTGTTCGTCCCGATCAATCTGTTCCTTGAGGGCGTTAACCTCCTCGCCAAGCCTGTTTCTCTATCCTTGCGTCTATTCGGCAATATGTATGCGGGCGAAATGATCTTCATCCTGATTGCATTGATGGGTGGCGCCTGGGCGGGCTTTTCATTCGGCCACGCAACGCTTTTCGGTTCCCAGGTTTTGCTGTCCTTGGGCTGGGGGATATTCCATATTTTGATTATTACCTTGCAAGCCTTCATCTTCATGACGTTGACCATCGTCTATCTGGATATGGCGCATCAGGAGCATCACTGATCGCAACGATTTTGTTTCAATAGTTTTAACTTTAATATTAATTTAACAGGAGTATAAAAATGGAAATGTCACAAGCGCTGCTCTACGTTGCTGGTGCCCTCATGATGGGCTTGGGTGCACTAGGTGCTGCCCTGGGTATCGGTATGCTTGGCGGTCGTTTTCTTGAAGGTGCTGCACGCCAGCCAGAGCTGGTTCCATTGCTGCGTACACAATTCTTCATTGTCATGGGTCTGGTTGACGCGGTTCCAATGATCGCTGTGGGTGTATCTATGTACATCCTGTTCGCGGTTGCTGGTTAAAAGTCGCTTACGCACGTAAACATGAAAAGTAAACAAGGAAAGGTTTTTGCATGAACATTAATGCAACCCTTCTAGGCCAGGCGATCATGTTCATCATGTTCGTGTGGTTCTGCATGAAGTTTGTGTGGCCGCCCATCATGACGGCTCTTGCAGCGCGCCAAAAGCAGATTGCTGACGGTTTGGCTGCGGCCGATCGTGGCAAGCATGAATTGGAGCTGTCTGCTAAAAAAGCATCGCAAGAGTTGCGCACTGCCAAAGAAAAAGCTTCCGATATCATCGTGCACGCTGAAAAGCGTGCCAGTGAGATTGTTGAAGAAGCCAAGGGTAACGCCAAGTCTGAAGGTGACCGTATTATTGCGGGGGCCAAGGCTGAAATCGATCAAGAGATGAATCGTGCCAAAGAAAGTCTGCGTCAGCAGGTTTCTACTTTGGCCATTGCTGGCGCGGAGAAGATTCTGCGTCGTGAGATCGATGCTAAAGCACATGCCGACATGTTAACCACCATCGCCAAAGAGCTCTAAGAAAGATAAGGGGCACATCATGGCTGAAGCGGTAACCATTGCAAGGCCTTACGCCGTAGCGGCATTCCGCTTGGCTAAGGAAAAGAATGCGCTGGCACGTTGGTCTGACATGTTGGGCATAGCCGCAGCCGTAGCTGCAGATGCTCAAATGAAAGTCTTCATCGACGACCCCAAGGTAATTGCAAGCGATCTTGAGCGTGTATTTCTCTCCATTTGCGGGACCAAGCTGGATCAGACAGGTGTAAACCTGATCAAACTGCTGGTGGAATATAGTCGTCTGGCAATTTTGCCGGATATTGCATCGGCGTTTGAAGAACTGAAGGCGTTGGACGAAGGCGTGCTCGAAGCCGAGATTACAGCCGCTGCCAAGCCCGCTGATGCAGAAGTGAAAGCTTTGGTGAAACGGCTGGAAGCCAAGTTCGGTAAAAAGATCGAGGCAAGTGTAAAAGTAGACCCAGAAATTATTGGTGGGATCAAAATTGTTATCGGCGACACGGTCATTGACGCTTCCGTCCGTGGCCAATTGCAACAGTTGGCCTATACGCTTAAAGGTTAGGCCCTAAAAGGTCAGGAGACAGAGTAATGCAGTTATCCACATCAGAAATCAGTGAACTGATTAAAAGCAGGTTAGAGAATTTCTCCATCAGTGCCGAAGCGCGTACCCAAGGTACGGTTATTTCGGTGACTGATGGCATTGTTCGCGTACACGGTCTATCCAATGTGATGGCCGGTGAAATGATTGAATTTCCAGGCAACACGTTCGGTCTAGCGCTCAATCTTGAGCGCGACTCGGTAGGTGCCGTGGTACTGGGCGATTACGAGCACATTACCGAAGGCGATACCTGCAAATGTACCGGTCGCATTCTGGAAGTGCCAGTGGGCCCTGAGCTGATTGGACGTGTGGTCAATGCATTGGGTCAGCCGATAGACGGCAAGGGCCCGATCAATGCCAAGATGACCGACAAGATCGAAAAGATCGCCCCTGGCGTTATTGCCCGTAAGTCAGTTTCCCAGCCTGTGCAAACCGGCCTGAAGTCAATTGACTCCATGGTGCCGGTTGGCCGTGGTCAGCGCGAACTGATTATTGGTGACCGCCAGACAGGTAAGACCGCTGTTGCAGTCGACGCCATCATCAATCAAAAGGGTCAGCAGATGACCTGTATCTACGTGGCGATTGGTCAAAAGGCCTCTACCATCGCCAACGTGGTGCGCAAGCTGGAAGAGCATGGCGCGATGGAATACACCATCGTTGTAGCGGCTTCCGCCTCTGATTCCGCAGCGTTGCAATTCCTCGCTCCATACGCCGGTTGCACCATGGGTGAATACTTCCGTGACCGTGGCCAGGACGCATTGATTGTTTATGATGATTTGACCAAGCAGGCGATTGCTTACCGTCAAATCTCCCTGTTGCTGCGCCGTCCACCAGGCCGCGAAGCTTACCCAGGTGATGTGTTCTACATTCACTCACGTCTGCTCGAGCGTGCTGCGCGCGTTAACGAGGATTACGTAGAAAAATTCACCAATGGTGAAGTCAAGGGCAAGACCGGTTCTCTGACCGCCCTGCCAGTGATTGAAACCGCCGCTGGTGACGTATCTGCGTTCGTACCGACCAACGTGATTTCTATTACCGATGGTCAGATCTTCCTGGAAACAGACTTGTTCAACGCTGGTATCCGTCCTGCGATTAACGCTGGTATTTCAGTGTCTCGCGTTGGTGGCGCGGCACAAACCAAAGTCATCAAAAAACTGGGCGGCGGCGTGCGTCTGGCACTAGCTCAGTATCGCGAATTGGCTGCATTTGCACAGTTCGCATCAGATCTTGATGAAACCACCCGCAAACAATTGGACCGCGGCCGTATGTACACGGAACTCATGAAGCAGGCGCAGTACGCACCATTGAGCGTTTCTGACATGGCCGTGACTTTGTTGGCTGCCAACAAGGGCTATCTGGATGACGTGCCAGTCGCTAAGGCCTTGGCATTTGAATCTGCCCTGCACTCTTTCATCAAATCCAAGTACAAGAGTTTGCTGGATAAGATCGAAGCCAGCAAAGATCTTGGCGGTGACGATGAGAAGGCTATGGAAGCGGCAATTCAGGACTTCAAAGCTACTAATGCTTATTAGCATTAAATAAGACAGGCAGACTAGAAAATGGCCAGTAGCAAGGAAATACGTACCAAGATCAAGAGCGTAGAAAATACGAGCAAGATCACCAAGGCGATGGAAATGGTAGCCGCATCCAAAATGCGCAAAGCGCAAGACCGGATGCGTGCGGCACGTCCTTACGCGGACAAAATCCGCAATGTAGCAGCTCACCTTTCCCAAGCGCACCCTGAGTACAAGCACCCATTCCTGATCAAGCGTGAGAAGGTGGCTAATGTAGGCCTTATCGTCGTCAGCTCAGATAAGGGTCTTTGCGGTGGTCTGAATACCAACGTACTGCGCTTGTCGCTGAACCAGATGAAAGCCTGGGAAGGCAATAACCTGGGTGTTGCGGTGAGCGCGATCGGTAACAAGGGCTTCAGTTTCATGAACCGCGTAGGCGGCAACGTTAAATCGCACATCACCGGTTTGGGCGATGCACCGCACATGGACAAGCTGATAGGCCCCATCAAGGTGATGCTGGATGCCTACATCGCCGGTGAAATTGATCAGCTGTTTATTTGCTTTACTCGTTTTATCAATACCATGAAGCAGGAGCCTGTGCTTGAACAGTTGCTTCCTCTGTCTGGAGAGCAACTGGGTAGCGCAACAGGCCATTGGGATTACATCTATGAGCCTGAGGCAAAATCAGTGATTGATTACCTAATGACACGCTATATCGAATCACTGATTTACCATGCGGTGGCTGAGAACATGGCATCCGAGCAAAGCGCGCGCATGGTAGCCATGAAGTCCGCCTCGGATAACGCTAAGAACGTGATTGGTGAACTTAAGCTGGTTTACAACAAGGCACGTCAGGCTGCAATTACCAAGGAAATTTCTGAAATTGTTGGTGGCGCGGCCGCTGTTACTTAAGTTGGCAGCAGGCGAATAAGTTCTAACTAATCAGGGTGTTAATTAAACCTGCTTCAGCGAATCAAGTTTGGATAAGGAATTTATAATGAGTACAGGTAAAGTAGTTCAATGTATTGGCGCGGTAGTCGACGTTGAGTTTCCACGTGACCAAATGCCTAAAGTATATGATGCACTGCTGCTGGATGAAGTGGGCTCTACAGCTGAAGCTGGGTTGACCCTGGAAGTGCAGCAGCAATTGGGTGACGGCATCGTGCGCACCATTGCCATGGGCTCCAGCGATGGCTTAAGCCGTGGCATGAAATTCAAATCTACTGGCGGTCAGATTACTGTGCCGGTCGGTAATGGCACATTGGGCCGGATTATGGATGTGCTGGGCCGCCCCATTGACGATGCCGGTCCGATTGAATGTGATGAGCGCCGCTCGATTCACCAAAAGGCGCCCACTTTCGAAGAGCTCTCGCCTTCTGTTGACCTGCTGGAAACCGGCATCAAGGTGATTGACTTGGTATGCCCGTTCGCCAAGGGTGGTAAGGTCGGTCTGTTCGGCGGCGCAGGTGTAGGCAAGACCGTGAACATGCTGGAACTGATCAATAACATCGCCAAGCAGCACGCAGGTTTATCGGTGTTTGCAGGTGTGGGCGAGCGTACCCGTGAAGGTAACGACTTCTATCACGAAATGGCCGAAGCCGGCGTTATCAATCTGGAAAACATGGCTGAGTCCAAAGTGGCGATGGTATTCGGACAGATGAACGAGCCACCAGGCAACCGTTTGCGTGTAGCGCTTTCTGGTCTAACCATGGCTGAGAAATTCCGTGATGAAGGCCGTGATATTCTGTTCTTCGTGGATAACATTTATCGTTACACCCTGGCAGGCACCGAAGTATCCGCACTGTTGGGCCGTATGCCTTCTGCCGTGGGCTATCAACCTACGCTGGCGGATGAAATGGGCCGCTTGCAGGAGCGTATTACCTCCACCAAGGTGGGTTCGATTACTTCGATCCAGGCCGTTTACGTACCTGCGGATGACTTGACTGACCCATCCCCTGCTACCACTTTCCAGCACTTGGATTCAACCGTAGTGCTGTCGCGTGATATTGCGTCCTTGGGTATTTACCCGGCTGTGGATCCACTGGATTCATCTTCACGGCAACTTGATCCGCTGATCGTGGGTGAGGAACACTATGCTGTAGCGCGTTCTGTACAGTCTACCTTGCAACGCTACAAGGAACTGCGCGACATTATCGCGATTCTGGGTATGGACGAACTCTCTCCGGAAGATAAGCTGATTGTAGGTCGTGCCCGTAAGATTCAGCGCTTCCTGTCGCAACCTTTCCACGTCGCTGAAGTATTCACTGGTTCGCCAGGCAAATATGTGACGCTGAAAGAAACCATCAAGGGCTTCAAGGCCATCGTGGCTGGCGAATATGATCACCTGCCGGAACAAGCGTTCTACATGGTCGGTGGCATTGAAGAAGCCGTAGAGAAGGCCAAAACCCTTAACTAAGGCGGAAAAAGCGACTAGACTATGGCAATGACTATACATATCGATGTGGTAAGTGCTGAAGAATCCATTTTTTCCGGGTTAGCTGAATTCGTCGTTGCCCCGGCAATAATGGGTGAAGTCGGCATTTATCCACGTCACGCGCCTATGATCACTACAATCAAGCCCGGCACCTTGCAGATCAGGGTGCCTGACCAGGCTGAAGATACGCTGATTTTTGTCTCTGGCGGCATCCTTGAAGTGCAGCCCGGTGTGATTACCGTGCTGGCGGATACGGCGATTCGCGGTGCTGACCTTGACCAGGCGCAAGCTGAGGAAGCCAAGCGTGCCGCAGAAGAAGCGATGCGGAATAATAAATCTGCTGTGGATTATGCTCTTGCTCAGGCTGAGCTGGCAGAAGCTGTTGCACAATTGCAGGCAATTGAGCAAATGCGCAAAAAGACCCACTAGCCGATAGTAACCAAAGTAATTGCTCTTAATTAAAGGCAGCCCAGTGGCTGCCTTTTTTCTTGCTATTTATCTGTGGTGGTTGAGTAAGCAGGAGAGCCAGAACATGGCTTCATCGTGGAATATATCTGCTATAGCGCATAATCCGCACACAGCAAGCCTTGCTGCCTCCATAACCACCCATAAAACGCGCTTTCCACCTACCCTCCATACACGCACAGCGCTCCTAAGCTGCGCAATGGTACTGTCTAAGGCGCAATGTGAGCGACCCATTGACAAATAGACCCTTGCATCTTCTCCAAGGCAAGCTAAGCAGGATGTGCAAAAAGGAGCAGTCATTACGAAAACCCGTTAAAATCGCGATTAATACATCACTACTGATTTGCTTTTACTTGGCACACATAAGCTATGCATACCAATAAACTTAACATCGTCATTCTTGCTGCAGGCAAGGGCACGCGCATGAATTCGCAAAAACCCAAAGTCTTGCATAAGCTGGCAGGCAAACCCCTTTTGCAGCATGTGATTACATCTGCACAGCAACTAAATCCGGAAAAGATTGTGGTTGTTTATGGCTACGGTGGCGAGGCAGTACCAGAAGCGTTTGGCCAAGAGGAGATTACATGGGTAAAGCAGGCCGAACAGCTAGGGACCGGACATGCGGTGCAGCAGGCAATGCGCCATCTGGATCAGGATGCAACTACGCTGATTTTGTTGGGCGATGTGCCATTAGTGAATGCCGATAGTTGCAAACAGTTGCTACAACAAACCCAGCAACTCACATTGATGACCGTAAAAAAGACAGACCCTAATGGCTATGGCCGTATCAGCCGAGATGGCACAGGCAGGGTGCTTGCAATCGTTGAGCACAAAGACGCCAGTGCGCAACAACGCGAAATTAATGAGGTGAATACCGGCATCATAGCTGTTAGTAACGCCTACCTCGCAGGCTGGCTGCAACGTTTGACCAACAACAACAGTCAAGGCGAGTACTATTTAACCGATATTGTGGCAATGGCCGTGCAGGATGGCGTCACCGTGGCAACAGAAATCACAGCAGATGAATCGCAGGTTGCGGGAGTTAATTCCAAGCAGGATTTGGCAGGCTTGGAGCGTATTTATCAGCTGCGGCAAGCCACGCGCCTGATGCAGGCCGGTGCGACTCTGCATGATCCGTTTAGAATAGATGTGCGTGGCGAATTAGAGGTTGGCTGCGATGTTGAGATTGATATAGGCTGTATTTTTGAAGGCAAGGTGACGCTGGCAGCAGGCGTAAAAATTGGCGCCTATTGTGTCATCAAGGACACGACCATCGGCGCTGGTACGGTAATTGCTCCCTATAGTCATATGGAGCAAGTCAAAGTCGCTAACGATTGCCGTATCGGGCCCTATGCGCGACTGCGTCCAGGTACCGAGTTGAGCATGGATACGCACATTGGCAATTTTGTCGAGATCAAGAACAGCCAGGTGGATGTGGGCAGTAAGATCAATCATCTGAGCTACGTTGGCGATAGTACCGTGGGTAAGCGCGTCAATATTGGTGCAGGGACGATTACCTGCAATTACGATGGTGCGCATAAGTACCGTACAGTGATAGGTGATAATGCTTTTATAGGCTCCGATACGCAATTGGTCGCTCCGGTGACTATAGGTGAAGGCGCTACAATTGCTGCTGGCTCCACCATCACCAAAGACGCGCCTGACAACCAACTGACTATTTCTCGTAGTCGGCAGACATCCATAGCAGGCTGGAAGCGGCCACAGAAAAACTCATCGAAAACCTGAAAAAGTGAAGAAATAATATGTGCGGTATTGTTGGCGCGGTAGGTTCGAGAAATATTGTCCCGGTTTTGATAGAAGGCCTGAGCAGGCTGGAATATCGTGGTTATGACTCTGCCGGTGTCGCAGTACTTGATGGTGCTGCCATCAAGCGCGTGCGTGCTGTAGGTCGTGTGGCGGAAATGCAGCACAAGGCCAATGCCGAACACCTCACCGGCCTGGTTGGCATCGGCCATACGCGATGGGCAACACATGGCGGCGTGACAGAATCAAATGCTCACCCGCATGTGTCACGCGGTGAAATCGCTGTGGTGCATAACGGCATTATTGAAAACCATGATGAACAGCGTAGCCGCTTACAAAGCCTGGGTTATGTGTTTGAGTCGCAGACTGATACTGAAGTCATCGCGCATTTAATTCATTACTACCATACGCAAGGCAATGCGCTGCTGGCGGCTACGCAAAAAGCGGTCGCTGAACTAACCGGGGCATTCGCCATTAGTGTGGTGTCCATACTCTCGCCCGATACCATGGTTTGTGCTCGGCAGGGTTGCCCGCTATTGATAGGGTTGGGCCAGGGTGAAAATTTCATTGCCTCAGATGTTTCTGCAGTGCTGTCTGTCACGCGTCGCGTGATTTATCTCGAAGATGGCGATGTTGCCGAGATTCGCCGTGAAGGCGTAACGATATTTGACCGCGAGGGCAAAAAAATCGAGCGCACGATCCATCTGAGTGATGTGTCTTTAGCATCCATGGAGCTAGGCCCTTACACCCATTTCATGCAAAAGGAAATTCACGAGCAGCCACGTGCCCTGACTGACACCATAGAAGCGGTGATGGACGATGCCAGCTTTTCGCCTGCGCTGTTTGGTATAGGCGCTGCCGAAGTTTTTAGCCAGATCGATAGCATCCTCATACTTGCTGCAGGTACCAGTTATTATGCCGGTCTCACCGCCAAATACTGGCTGGAGAGCTTGGCAAAATTACCTACCTCCGTTGAAATTGCAAGTGAGTACCGCTATCGCGACTCAGTACCCAATCCCAAGCAGCTGATTGTGACAATTTCTCAGTCCGGCGAAACGCTGGATACCATGGAAGCCCTCAAGCACGCCAAGTCGCTTGGGCAAGAACTCACTCTGGCGATATGTAATGTACAGGAAAGCGCTATTCCACGCGCTTCTCGGCTCATCTTCTACACGCGCGCAGGTGCAGAAATCGGCGTTGCTTCAACCAAAGCCTTCACCACGCAACTGGTGGCTTTATTTACGCTGGCGGCGAGCCTGGCCAATCAGCGCGGCTTATTGACTCCTGACCAAGTGCGTGGGTATCTGGACGCGCTGCGATATTTACCAGGCAGCGTGCAGCATGCATTGAATCTGGAGCCGCAAATCCGCGAATGGGCACAAGCTTTTGCCACCAAGCAACATGCGCTCTTTCTCGGACGCGGCATGCACTATCCGATCGCGTTGGAGGGTGCCCTTAAGCTCAAGGAAATTTCCTATATCCACGCTGAAGCATATCCGGCGGGTGAACTGAAGCATGGGCCACTGGCATTGGTTGATAAGGACATGCCTGTAGTCGTGATTGCACCTAATGACGCCCTGCTGGAAAAGGTTAAATCGAATATGCAGGAAGTGAGTGCGCGTGGCGGTGAGCTATTTGTATTTGCTGATCTGGATAGTCACTTTTCTGCCAGTGAGGGCGTACATGTGATACGCACCCCGCGTCATGTCGGTGTGCTCTCCCCTATTTTACATACCATTCCGGTACAGTTGCTGGCGTATCACACAGCTTTATTGAAGGGTACCGACGTCGATAAGCCGCGCAACCTGGCCAAATCAGTTACTGTGGAATAATCTCCTGCAGCCTATCGGTAATTGTTTGTAAATTCTTAAGCCTGATTACCCTCCCCAAGCTTTTTTGAGCCAGAAGCTTGGGGAGGCAACCGATAAGAACTATAAGCGGCCATTTCCAGACCGCGGATGCTGAGGACAGTGTCGGGAGCACAATTAACACCATGGCGGCGAAAGCGACTAATAGTGCAACGAAAGGTACACGATCATTCAGGCCTGGAGTTAATTCCGATCAAGGCGCTGTATAAGCTCCATCTTTTTCATCACCCTGTCCAATCAAGCTGGCCTTCATCTTGCTCGCAGTTCTTCGGCAACCTGTAGCGGAGGTTGCATGGCTCATGGCAATAGAGGCTGCCCTGAAGCTTAAATAAATCTGTAATATTCGACTACGCTATCCGAGGGCTAGCATTAAATGCATTTCTTCTTGAATTGGTAACGGTCAGCAATGATTTACCGCGTTCGTAAATTCCATCAAAAACACCGGGATAAAATACATGCCGTAATGCGGCCTGGTATTTATCTGTTGGGTTTTTTCGTGCTTTGCCTGGTTTACTGGATCAATCAGAATTTTGGCCAGCCCTCAATAGAACAAATTTTCTATCACCTTCAATTTGGCGCTGATGGGCTGGTAGACACCGACATGGCTATAGTAGCAAGCTTTACCGGATATTGTTTGCTGCTGCCCATTCCGCTCACTGTGCTTGCAGTGTTAATGGAGAAGCTGTTGCGGCGTGCGCGCATCTATGTGCTTGATAAAGCCATCAGCGCGCACAGTGCAGCTGCTAATCACACCATGATCAAGATTTTCAAGGTGCTGGATTGGGTCATCGGGCATAAAGCCCCTTTATATCTGCTACTGTTCTCGATCATCTATTTTGGCGTCCAATTCTCAGCACTCGCCTATATACATAATCAGTTCGGCAAAGACTACTTCGCGCAGCACTACATTTACCCATCCCGTATCAATATCACTGCCGCGAACCCTAAAAATCTGGTCCTGATTTACGTGGAAAGCATGGAGGATAGCTACAGTGACCCGAAGCTTTTCGGCAAAAATCTGTTGTCCAGCATGGATAAACTGCATGGCATGAGCTTTAACAAGTTCAGGCAAGTGCCGGGTACCAACTGGACCATCGCTGGAATGACGGCAACCCAGTGCGGCGTGCCATTGAAAAGCGTCACCATGTTTGACGGCAATGACCAGGGGGAGAATGTAAATGCTTTCCTGCCTAATGCTGTTTGCCTCGGCGACGTCCTCAATAAATTTGGTTACCGCAATGTTTATATGGGCGGTGATGCCCTATCGTTTTCCGGCAAAGGCAAGTTCTATCAAGACCATCACTTTGACGAGGTCTACGGGCGTGAAGAGCTTAAAGGTAGTCTAACTCAGGCAGACATGAATTTCTGGGGTCTCTATGATGATGATTTGTTTCAGAAGGCTAAGGTCAAGCTCAGGGAATTACATGACTCACGTCAGCGTTTTAACCTGACCATCTCTACCATAGACACCCACGGCCCGGATGGACATTACTCGAAATGGTGCCGTCAGCAGGGGGTTAAAGATTTCGAGGGTATTGTTGAGTGCACCTCAAACCAGGTAGCTGATTTTGTGAAGTTCATCAAGCAAAGCGGCTACCTGAAAGACACCAATGTCGTGATTCTGGGCGATCATCTGGCCATGGAAAACCCGGTCTATGCAACACTGGAAAAATCCCCCGAGCGCCATGTGTTCAATTCCTGGATCTCCAGAAAGCCCTTTACCAAAAATCGCGATGCCATTGTTCATTTTGATATGTTTCCAACCATACTGGAGTTCATCAATATCCATGTGGCTGGCGACCGCCTCGGCCTCGGCTATTCCGCAATATCCAAGAGCGGGATACTGCCCTCCCCTAATGAATACGAAGAGATGAAAGAGGATTTATTGAATAAATCCGATAAATATCTGGATTTGTGGGCTAAGCATCCCGCGGCAGCGGAGTAAAGGCGTCAACTCGGAACAAAGCTGCTATTGCAAAAATATTTAAGGATTACTTAACTTAAATCACTACAAGCTAAGTTTGACATGTGACATATTGCCAATTACTTGGTAACCTTACCCATAACAAATTTATGGTTTCATAACCCCGATGCACTGAAGGGGTAGTACGGATGTATGGTCACACTATGTCCGTGCTTGTGATGGAATATCGGAGAGAAGATGCGACAAGAATTATCCGAAATGCCATCTTTAGAGCAGGAGGAGCTGAGGGCAATCTCCCGCACTGTGGCAGAAATCGAATGGCTGCTGCTGGTACTGGTGCTTTTATATCAGGTATTCGGCGGCCCCACGGGCGAAGGCCGCATTGGCATAGCAATGGCGTTGTGCTTTTACGGAGCCTTCATCATCAGTTTCCATTATGTCAATTTCTACTCGACAGCTGCGCGCTGGAAGCTTGCTATAGAAACCTGGGGAATGATCGCTTTTATTACCGGTGCATTATGGTTCACAGGTAAACTCGAAAGCCCGCTCGTCAACTGCTACCTGCTGGTCATCATCACTAGCGCATTGGCGCTCGGTAGGCTTGCCACGCTGCTGAAGCTGGGCCTGATCGGCGCCTGTTTCCTGTTTCTCGGCAACTACTCATCGGTTCATGATTTAATGACCCTGAGCTACATAGGCTTCATGGTGGCGCAATTTGTGCCCTTTGTCCTGGTCGCCTATATCACCACCATGTTCTCATCGGATATTCGCTACGGTCTCAATAAAGCCAAACTGGTGTCTGAGACCGATGAGATGACGGAGCTTCTTAACCGGCGTGGCTTCGCTATCGCTGCTGGCCGATTGTTGGGTCAGGCGGTTCGATACGAACGGACGTTGAGCGTGCTCATGATCGACTCGGATAACCTGAAAGTGGTGAATGACAAACACGGCCATAAAGCTGGCGACCGCTTATTGATCAAGCTCGTAAGAAGTATTAAAACGCAGCTTCGGGATACCGACATTATGGCCCGCTACGGGGGCGACGAATTCGTGGTGGTGTTACCCGAGGCAACTGCGAGTGGGGCTCTGGATGTGGCAGAACGGATACGCGATTCGGTCAGCAGGATGATTATGGAATTCAACGGCGAGTTTATCAATGTCAGCGTGAGCATGGGCGTCGCCACATTCCCGCAGGATGGCAGCACCCTGGACGAACTGATCGATAATGCCGACAAGGGCATGTACAAAGCGAAGATGGCCGGGCGGGACAAGGTAGTGCCGTTTGCGGCTTAAGATCAGTGGCGGCGGTATTGGGTGGGTGTATGGGCCAAGCCTGCTGTTGTAGTGAAATAGCCATGCCGTGGGTTACCCGCCGCGAAAGAGGCTTACCTAGGTAAGCCGCAACAGCCTGCTAGGCACATCAAGCCAGACGGCTGCGCACCTCAGCCTGGTCGTTCACACAAAGCGCGAGCTGCTGTGGACTTCAAACAGCACTCGCCGAAACCCTTGGACTTGTTTGTGTTGCCCGGCATGGCAGCAGGGGATTTGCAACCCATCCGAGTAGAAGCTCAATAGTCAGCCAGCTTTCTGGTAAGCTTTCACCCTTTCAAATCAATAGATTCGCATCATGGCCCAATATGTAATGTCTATGCTCCGTGTGAGCAAAATCGTGCCGCCCAAGCGGCAGATCATCAAGGATATCTCTCTCTCTTTCTTCCCCGGTGCCAAGATCGGCCTGCTGGGTCTTAACGGCTCTGGCAAATCCACTGTGCTTCGCATCATGGCCGGCGCAGATAAGGAATTTGAGGGCGAGGTGCAGCACCAGCCCAATATTTCCATCGGCTACTTGCCGCAGGAACCGCAGCTAGACCCGGAAAAAACCGTGCGTGAAGAGGTCGAATCCGGCATGGGTGAGGTGATGGAGGCGAAGCAAAAGCTGGAGCAAGTTTATGCCGCCTATGCCGAACCGGATGCTGATTTCGATAAGCTGGCCGATGAGCAGGCCAAATACGAAAATATCATCGCCGCCAGCGGTTCGGATGTAGAACACCAATTGGAGATTGCCGCCGATGCCCTGCGCCTGCCGCCCTGGGATGCCAGGATCGGCCCGCTTTCCGGCGGTGAGAAGCGTCGTGTGGCACTGTGCAAGCTGCTGCTCTCCAAGCCCGACATGTTGTTGCTGGATGAGCCTACCAACCACTTGGATGCAGAGTCGGTGGAATGGCTGGAGCAGTTCCTCGTGCGCTTCCCCGGCACCGTAGTGGCCGTAACCCACGATAGATACTTCCTCGACAACGCGGCTGAATGGATACTGGAACTCGACCGTGGCCACGGCATCCCGTGGAAGGGCAATTATTCAAGCTGGCTGGAACAGAAAGAAGACCGGCTGAAGCAGGAAGAGTCGCAGGAATCCGCGCGTCGCAAGGCGCTGCATACCGAGCTGGAATGGGTACGCCAGAACCCCAAGGCGCGTCAGGCCAAGAGCAAGGCGCGTATTGCCCGCTATGAAGAACTCGCCAGCGCTGAATACCAGAAGCGCAACGAAACGCAGGAAATTTTCATCCCCGCCGGTGAGCGCTTGGGCGACCAGGTCATTGAGTTTAAAAATGTCAGCAAGGCCTTCAACGATCGCCTGTTGATCGATAACCTCAGTTTCAGCATCCCGCCAGGCGCCATCGTCGGCATCATCGGCCCCAACGGTGCCGGTAAATCCACGCTGTTCAAGATGATCACAGGCCAGGAGCAACCGGACGCAGGTGAAGTGAACATCGGTCAGACCGTCAAGCTGGCCTATGTGGACCAGAGCCGCGATAAGCTGGATGGCAGCAAGACCGTGTTTGAGGAAATCTCCGGCGGCTCGGACATCTTGACCGTTGGACGCTATGAAACCCCCTCTCGGGCCTACATTGGCCGCTTCAATTTCAAGGGTGGCGACCAGCAGAAGGTCGTCGGCCAGCTCTCCGGCGGTGAGCGCGGGCGTTTGCACCTGGCCAAAACACTGATCTCCGGCGGCAATGTGCTGCTGCTGGATGAACCTTCCAATGACCTCGATGTGGAAACCCTGCGTGCGCTGGAAGATGCCCTGCTGGAATTTGCCGGCTGCGTGCTGGTGATTTCCCATGATCGCTGGTTCCTCGACCGCATCGCTACGCATATCCTGGCTGCGGAAGGCGAATCGCAATGGACTTTCTTTAACGGCAACTATCAGGAATATGAGGCCGACAAGAAGAAACGCCTGGGTGAAGAAGGCGCCAAGCCAAAACGTATCAGGTACAAACCGATTTCCCGTTAAAGAAATTCAGTCACGCGTTAAGCAGCGCACATGCAAAAGGGCTAGCCAACGGGATAGCCCTTTTATGGATCGCCCATCGACAAAGAGCTGGCTTTCGCGCATGATTGACTAGCAAGCTAGTTTCTCTAATAACTAACCAGATTGGAGTATGTCATGCCCTCACACATTTATAAGATTATCGAGCTGGTCGGATCGTCAACGAGCGGTACAGATGACGCAATACGCAATGCCATTGCCAAGGCCTCGCTCACCGTCAAACACATGGATTGGTTTGAGGTAGTTGCGACACGCGGAAACATCGTAGAAGGCAAGATTGCCTACTATCAAGTCACGATCAAAATTGGTTTCAGAGTAGAAGATTAGTCTCTGGCAAACCGAACAATTAAAAGGGCTAACGCAATGCGCTAGCCCTTTTCTTTACACGGCTGCTGTTATTCCACATTGATGCGTGGTTTATGCGGCGCATTTTTCATAATCCAGTCCCATAATGCTGGCGGTAGCAGCCGAATAAATCTGGCTACCAAGCTCATCTGCCAAGGGATAACGACAAAGCGTTTTTTGCCGGCAATGGCCTTTGCAAACTTCGCGGCAGCGCTATCGGCATTCATCAAAAATGGCATCTTGTAAGTGTTTACAGCAGTCATCGGCGTTCGGATGTAGCCAGGTGCAATGGTGGTCACAGCGATGCCGTATTGCAGCATTTCTATCCTTAAACTTTCCAGATAACTGATGGCTGCCGCTTTGGAGGCGCTATAGGCACCTGCCCCTGGCAAGCCGCGTATGCCGGCCACACTGGCGATGCCTGCGAGCTGGCCCTTGTGCGCTCTGGTATCACTGCGCATGGCTGTAATAAATGGCTGAAAGGTATGCATCATGCCGAGTACATTGATATCCATAACCGCTTTGAAAGCAGCCATGTCTTCCTTGTGTTCGGTGAGGGTGCCGCGGCTGACGCCTGCATTGGCAATAACCAGGTCGGGCACGCCAAAACGCTGCATGAAATCCTGTGCAGCGCGTTCCAGCGCCCCGCTATCGCGTACATCCAGAGGATAAATCGCGCACTCGGTATCTAACTCATCTGCCAGCGTTTGCAGAAGCTCAGTGCGCCTTGCCGCCAGCCCGAGCTGAGCGCCGTGGCTGGCGTAATGCCGGGCCAGGGCTTGGCCGATGCCAGTGGAGGCGCCAGTAATAAAAACCCGCTGTGGTGTAGACCGAGCAGCGGGTGATTGAAACAAAGATGCCATTTGCAGTCAGGCGAGTTTATTTAGGTTTAGCGGCTTTATCTTTACGCACATTGTTGATGATGTAGTCAGCTACATTGAGTATTTCCTGATTGCCGCCGGCCGTGGTGCTGGAAGTGATGTATTTGCCATCAATAATCAGACTAGGTACGCCAGTGGCGCCAGAAGCGCGGAAAACCTGCGCTGCATGCATGAGCTTGGTGTTGTTGGAAAATGAATTAAATGCTTCCTCTACTTTTTTGCGGTCAAGCCCGCTTTGTTTGGTGATCCAGTCTATGCTGCCTTTTTCGTCGCCAGGATTCAGGGCCTTTTGCTTGTGTATGGCCTCAAATAACCGAGTATGCAGTTTTTCGAGGACCCCTAATGTTTCCATGGCGTAATACGCTTTCGCCATGGGTGCCCAGTCAGGGCGAGGCAGGCCTGGTACACGCTTGAAATATACATCCTGAGGCAGCTTTTTAACCCACGCGCTGAGCTGCGGATCCAGCACATAGCAATGCGAGCAGCCATACCAGAACAATTCAACGACTTCGATTTTGGCTGGGTTGTCGGTAGGGATAAGCTGCGTGGTTTGATTGAATTCGGTGCCGACTTGTGGCTCCGCCATGACGTGGGCTGAAACCAATAACATCAGGGCGGCCAGGAATTTTTTCATGATTGTGATTTCCTTGATTATTAAATTATGGGGCGAAAAATATTAAAGACACCCAACTAACGCGGGACCTTTAATTTTGGTCTACATGCGGCGCTTAAACTTAATTTTTTCAAGTGCCTGATTACTGGTCAGGCGTATTGCTGTTCACTTTGATCAGGTCAGCATGGAATCCGTTCCGTGCCAACTCGCCGCGGGCCTTATTTATTTGATCGAGCTCAGCAAACGGGCCTACACGCACACGGTGCCAAACCCCTTTATCAGGAATGGTGGCGGTCTGCACGATGGCTTCCAGGCCGAGCAAAGCCAGTTTTGCTTTCATGTTGTCAGCTTCTTGTTCAGTCTGGAATGCGCCTACCTGCAAGAAATAATTTGCATTCACCTGGGCAGGCTCTGCCTGAGTTTCCTTTTGCTTGATTTCCTGCTCGGTTACCTGGCTTTCACTGCCGGGAAGTATGGTGTAAAAATCAAAACGCGGTTTATCAGCCACGTCTTTACCCGCGCTTTCGTCCTTGGGCACAGCACTGGTGTCGGTTGTGGCCTCCATCTTTTCGTTCTTGGAGGCTTGCGTAACTTTGGAGACGAAAGGCCTATCTCCGTTTTTGACAAACAGGGCGACGCTGACAGAAAGGCCTACGCCCAGCAGTAACCCTACCAGCAGGCCGACGAAAAACGGGCTGCCCTTGCTACCGGAGCTTGATTTCTGGGGGGTGGGTTTATAGTCTCTGCTCACTTTGATTCCTTAGTCATGTTGCTTAAGTTACATTTTTTCCGGCGCGCTCACACCTAGCAGGTGCAAGCCATTTTTTAATACTTGCTGAGTCGCGCTAATTAGAGTCAAGCGCGCCAGTTTTAGTGCCTCATCAGCCACCAGGAATTGCTCGGCATTGTAGTAGCTATGCAAATCGCTCGCCAACTCCTTGAGGTAATTTGCAATCATGTGTGGTGCAAGTTCCAATGCCGCGTTTTCTACAATTTCCTGGAATTCGCTCAAGCGCTGCATGAGCGCCGTCTCGTGTACGGTATTCAACGGGCTTGTATCAACGTCGTTCAGGCTGGCTGCATCGCCACCCCATTGATTGAGCACGCTGCAAATACGGGCATGGGCATATTGAATATAGTAAACCGGATTGTCATTGGTTTGCGCGCGCGCTAAATCGATATCGAATACCAGTTGTGAATCAGCGCGCCGCGCGGCCAGGAAATAGCGCGTGGCGTCACAGCCTACTTCTTCGATCAAATCACGCAAGGTCACATAACTGCCGGCACGCTTGGAAAGTTTGACTTCTTCGCCGCCGCGCATCACGGTCACCATCTGGTGCAGCACATAATCCGGCCAGCCCTGCGGGATGCCCATGTCCAGCGCCTGCAGGCCAGCCCGGACCCTGGTAATGGTGCTGTGGTGATCAGCGCCCTGCTCGTTGATGACGCGTTCAAAACCGCGCTGCCATTTATCCAGATGGTAGGCCACATCGGGCACAAAGTAAGTGTAGCCGCCGTCGGTCTTGCGCATGACACGGTCTTTGTCGTCACCAAAGTCGGTAGTGCGCAGCCATAGCGCGTCATCCTGCTCATAGGTATGGCCGCTGGCAATCAGCTTGGTTACGGTTTGCTCAACCTTGCCTTCGGTATAGAGCGCCGATTCAAGCGAAAACACATCAAAGTGTATGCAGAAAGTACGTAAATCCAGATCCTGCTCGTGACGCAGATAAGCCACTGCAAAATGACGCAGCGAATTTAAATCTGCTATATCACCAGTGGCAGTGACTTGCATGTCGTCAGCAATGACAGTTTGCTTGGCCAGATAAGCCTTGGCTACATCATCAATATAGTCGCCACGGTAACCGTCTTCCGGCCAGCCTGCATCCTCAGGCGTAAGGCCTTTACACCGCGCTTGTACGGATTTGGTCAGGTTATCAATCTGCACACCGGCATCGTTGTAATAAAACTCACGTGTAACAGCCCAGCCATTAGCTTCCAGCAAGCGCGCCAGGCAATCGCCCACAGCCGCGCCGCGTCCATGACCCACATGCAACGGGCCGGTAGGGTTGGCAGAGACGAATTCCACCTGTACCTTACGCGGTTTGCCATTTTTATCATGGCCCACATAGCTGTGACCAAAAGTCGCAGCCTGGTGCTGAATTTTTCTGATCACCGCCTGCTTGGCTTTTGCGCTTAAAAAGAAATTGATAAACCCGGCACCTGCGATTTCAACTTTTTCTATAAAAGGTGAATCAGGCAAGGCTTTGATCAAGCTTTCCGCAATCGCGCGCGGGTTCTGGCGCAAAGGCTTGGCCAACATCATCGCTAGGTTGGTGGAAAAATCGCCATGCTGTGCAGTTTTGGGACGTTCTAGTTGAATCTCTAAATTAGTGGATTCGGCAGCTACTGTTTTTGCGGCGTGCGTGAGTAATTCGGTAAGATGTGCTTTCAAGGCGATGTCGATATAAACACGTGAATAAAAGAAGCTATTTTAACCTACTGGACGTAACCATAGATAATCGATTGACCAATAACAGATTAATCCCCATTTTTGATGCAAGCTCCTCTTATGTCTACCCATCATCAACGCATCCTTAAAGTCGCGCTCGATGTCCCGCTCGATGCGCTGTTTGATTACCTCGACGGCGGATTGGATGTAGTGGTTGGTCAACGTGTGGTGGTGCCGTTTGGCCGCCGCAAACAGGTGGGCATGGTGGTGCAAATCGTGGGCCATAGCGATGTGCCGGCGGATAAGCTCAAGGCCATCATGCAGGCATTCAATAGCGAGCCGCCCCTGGACGCTGAAACCTTTGCGTTGCTGCGATTTTGTGCCGACTACTATCAGTACCCGTATGGGCAGGCCTTACTTTCTGCTTTGCCCTCTCGTTTACGGCAGACGGAGCCTGCTATTGCGCGTAAGCAGCATGTTTATAGCCTGACGCAGGCTGGTGTGGCGGCCGGGCTGGAAGCCCTGCCCGCCCGAGCCGCAGTGCAGCGCCGCCTGTTTGCGACGTTGCTGGAAAACGCAGAACTGGGTGAATCTGCCCTGGTCGATATCTCCAGCGGCTGGCGCAAAGCCATGCAGCTACTGGTACAAGCTGGCTGGGTCGAGGCCAGAGAAATCCTGGCTGGCATGGCGCCATCAGCCCAGGCAGCAGGTGTTGAGCCTATATTGAATGCGGCCCAAACCCAAGCCCTGCAAGCCATGCTCACCCAGCCCCAGGGTTTCAAGCCCTGGCTGTTGCATGGCATTACCGGCAGCGGCAAGACCGAAGTTTATATTCGTCTTTTGCAGTCAGTGCTGGCAGGCAATGATGGGCAGGCACTGGTGCTGGTGCCGGAGATCAACCTGACGCCGCAGCTCGAGTCGCGCTTCCGCAGTCGCCTGCCGGATTTTCCGCTGGTGTCTCTACACAGTAATCTGGGCGAGAGTGGGCGCTTGCAAAACTGGCGCCTGGCACAGTCCGGCCAAGCGCGCATCGTCATCGGCACGCGCCTGGCGGTGTTTACGCCCATGCCCCAATTACGCATGGTGATTATCGATGAGGAGCACGATGGCTCCTACAAACAGCAGGATGGCATGCGCTATCACGCGCGCGATGTGGCAATGGTGCGCGCGCAGCGCCGTGATGTGCCTATTCTGCTGGGTTCGGCTACGCCCGCGCTGGAAACCTGGCATAACGCGCTTACTAAAAAATACGGCCTGCTGACGCTTACCGACCGCGCAGTGGCGCAGGCTGCACTACCCAATATCCGCTGCATCGATGTCTCGCGGGGCGGCACCCAGGAAGGCCTGTCGCCGCTATTAATGGCAGCCATGCGCGAGCGCTTGCAGCGCGGCGAGCAAAGCCTGCTGTTCATCAACCGACGCGGCTATGCGCCGGTGCTGCTGTGCTCGTCGTGCAACTGGATAGCCCCTTGTTCACGCTGTAGCGCGCGCCTGGTCGTGCATCTGCGCCAGGGCCGCCTGCGCTGCCACCATTGCGGCCACGAAGAAAAGATCACGCGCCAGTGCCCGAGTTGCGGCAATCCGGATTTGCATCCTGCCGGGCATGGTACGCAACGGCTGGAAGCTACCTTGGCGGCTCTGCTGCCAGAGGCCCGCATCCTGCGCGTGGACAGGGACAGCACACGGCGTAAGCACGCACTTACTGACATGCTGGCTGCCGTGCACGCGGATGAAGTTGATATCCTGGTCGGTACGCAGATGCTGGCGAAGGGCCACGATTTCCCCAACCTTACGCTGGTGGGTGTGATCGCTACCGATAGCGCCCTGTTCAGCCCGGATTTTCGCGCTGCCGAGCGCCTGTTCGCCCAGCTCATGCAGGTGTCGGGCCGCGCCGGACGTGCAGACAAGGCCGGTGAAGTGCTGATCCAAACCGCTTTCCCCGATCATGCCCTGTTCAATGCCCTGCGTGAGCAGGATTTCACGGCCTACGCCCAGGCTTTGCTCAGTGAGCGTGAAATTGTGCAGTTCCCGCCTTACAACTACATGGCTTTGCTAAAGGCCGAGGCCAATGATTACATGCTGGTGCAACGCTTTCTCAAGTTTGCCGCAGATACCGCGCACAGCCTGAGTGACACAGTCACGGTGTATGACCCCGTACGTCCGCAGATGGAAAGGCTCAAAGGCATGGAACGCGGCCAGTTGCTAATGCAGGCCAATAGTCGCCAGCCGTTGCAGCGCTTGCTTAAAACCCTGGTGACGAGCTTGCGGGAACACCCCTTGAATTCGAAAATCCGCTGGGCGGTGGATGTGGACCCGTTGGAGTTTTAGCAGCAAGCAACTTTAATAACGTTTGACGTTAATAACGAGTTGCGTTAACATTGCATAATGATAAAAAGCTTCAAATGCAAACATACGGCGGCGATTTTTCAAGGCCTTGAGGTCAAGAACTTCAACCGTGAAGTTCAGGTGATTGCGTTACGCAAGCTGATTCAGTTAGAAGCAGCAAGCACGATTGATTTTATGCGTGTGCCATCTGGTAATCGCCTCGAAAAACTCGGGGGAGATCGCGCAGGCTTTTGGAGTATCCGCGTAAATCAGCAGTTCAGGATCTGCTTCAGGTTTGAAGACGGGCATGCATATGAAGTGGAACTTGTGGACTATCACTGAGGAAACATCATGAACACTGAAATTATGAGAGACCAACTGCGAAGCACTGACTACGCCGATGTGGTCACTGGTGGAAAATTACCTATCCCCACACCAGGCGATGTATTGCTGGAAGATTTTCTGAACCCGATGGGCATCAGCCAGTATCGGCTTGCGCAAGCGATTAGTGTTGCACCGAGGCGTATCAATGAAATCGTTTTGGGTAAACGCGCCATTACGGCAGATACTGCTTTACGACTCGCAGCGTACTTCGGTACGGATGCCCAGTCCTGGCTGAATCTACAAACGCATTATGATATTGAGCTGGCGCGGGAAAGTTTAAAAGATGTGATTCCTGAGATTCAGCAGTATTCGAAGGTGGCTTGAAATCGTGGTCTGCCCCTGATTACACCCCCCAGATGGTTGGCCATAAAGATATAAACAATAACAAGATACTGGGCTCGCTGATATGACAAATGAAAGCTCACTCCCACAATAGGTATACCTCAAAATCGATGCCATAAAACAAAAAATAGCCGAGCTAGACGATAAAATAGGCGCTTATAATCAAGAGTCTGACGAAAAGAATAAAATATAAAAACTGAAGACCGTTCTTCCAGTATTCTTTGAAATTGAAGACGTTAGCGTTCGCTTTAAAATTTTTTCTAAAGGCCGCAGGAGTAACTGAAATTGGAGCCTCACTTAAGGTAGAAGTATCTGAGCTGAGGGAGCGAGGAGTCAATATTCGGGCTGCACCCTCGCTAAAGATAGCAAACGTCATGTTCCTTGATACCGAGACGACTGGATTAAGCCAAGATGACCAGCCAATTAGTATCGGAGCAGTTTTGGCAGAAATCGATCTCACTAACGGTGTTGTATTGAAAGAAATCGCGTCATATTATGGTTTGAGTGAGCCTTCATGCAAGATAAGTGAAGGCGCATATCGAGTACATGGAATATCAGATTCTCAGCTAAAAAACAAAGAATTCGACTTAAAAGAACTGGTCACCATGTTTGGTGTGGCGGAACTAATCGTGGCGCATAACGCAGCGTTTGACAAGCGCAAGCTCAGTTTCATGGGTAATACTCAACAAAATTGGGGTTGCTCTTGCTGGGATATTGACTGGCCAAAGGAAATCGGTGGACGATCTCTTGATGTCATTTGCAAGCACTTTGGTATCAATAGACCAGCTATTCACAATGCCCTTTCAGATACTTGGGCAATGATTAATGCACTACAGCAAACAAAAGATGACGGCTCAACCTATCTTGTTCATCTTCTTCATAAGCATCGCCACCGCATTTTAGCTCCGACATAACCTAAAGCTTAGTCTCCACTGAAATGCCGCATTCAATGTTTCTTACTTCGTAGAATGGTACTGAGTGCTAAGTTGCCGTACTGCAGAGATCATGGCCGCGGCATTTTCCGGTGGCGTCCATTGCGTGATGCCATGTCCCAGGTTGAACACATGGCCATCTCCGTGGCCGTAGCTGGCGAGGATGCTGGCAACTTCTTTCTCGATGGCTTCTGGCGTGGAGAGCAGAATCGCCGGGTCGAGGTTGCCTTGCAGCGAAACTTTGCTGCCTACGCGTTTTCTCGCCTCACCTATATCTATAGCCCAATCCAGGCCTAAGGCATCAGCACCTATCTCGGCTTGCGCTTCTAGCCATAAACCGCCGCCTTTGGTGAAGACGATACGCGGCACGATAAGGCCATCTGCTTCGCGCTTGAGGCCAGACACTATCTTTTCCATGTATGGCAGGGAAAACTCTTTGTAAGCGTTATGTGACAAGGCGCCGCCCCAGGAATCGAAAATCATCACGGCTTGGGCGCCGGCTTCGATCTGGGCGTTGAGGTAGGCGATAACGGCTTGGGCGGTGATGTCCAGGATATGGTGCAGCAGGTCAGGCCGGGCGTAGGCCATTTTTTTGATATTGAGGAAATCGGTGCCGCCCTTGCCTTCTACCATGTAGGTGGCGAGCGTCCATGGGCTGCCGGAGAAACCGATAAGCGGTACACGGCCGTCGAGGGCTTTGCGGATCTGGCTGACGGCATCGGTCACATATGCAAGGTCGCTACCGATATCGGGTACGGCGAGTTTGAGAATATCGGCTTCTTCACGCAGCGTGCGCTCAAACTTGGGGCCTTCGCCTTCCACAAAATACAGGCCCAGGCCCATGGCGTCGGGCACGGTGAGGATGTCGGAGAACAGGATGGCAGCATCCAGTAGCGGGTAACGATCCAGCGGTTGCAGCGTGACCTCGGTAGCGAAATCCGGGTTTTTGCATAGCTGCAGAAAACTACCCGCGGTTTTGCGGCTTGCACGATACTCCGGCAGATAGCGCCCGGCTTGGCGCATCATCCAAACGGGAGTGTAGTCGGTGGGTTGGCGTAATAAAGCGCGAAGGAAGGTATCGTTTTTAAGTTGGGTCATTTTTTAGCCACAGAGATCACAGAGAACACAGAGTGGCTGGGAGAAGTACATTTCTCGGTGCCAGCTGTGTTCCCTGCGGCTTAAGGTTTAACGGGGTAAATCCGAACTGCCCATGAGGAATGTGTCTACTTCGCATGCAGCCTGGCGGCCTTCGCGAATCGCCCACACCACCAGAGACTGGCCGCGGCGCATATCGCCAGCAGCAAATACCTTGGGCTTGGATGTTGCGTAGCAGCCTGCGCCATCAGTGCTGGCTTTGGCATTGCCGCGCGCGTCTTTTTCCACGCCAAAAGCATCCAGCACTTTTTGCATGGGGCTGACAAAGCCCATGGCCAGCAGGATCAGATCAGCGGGAATGGTGAATTCTGAGCCTGGAATTTCCTGCATCTTGCCGTCTTTCCATTCCACACGCGCACCTTTCAGTGCTTTGACTTTGCCGTTCTCACCGATCAGTTCTTTGGTGGTGATGGACCAGTCACGCTCAACGCCTTCTTCATGCGAGCTGGAGGTACGCAGCTTCAACGGCCAGTTGGGCCAAGTCAATTCCTTGTTTTCTTGTTCTGGCGGCTGCGGCATCAATTCAAATTGCGTGATGGAAATCGCGCCATGACGGTTGGAAGTGCCTACACAGTCAGAACCTGTATCACCGCCGCCAATCACTATGACATGTTTGCCGGTGGCCTTGACCTGGTCGGGTACGCTATCGCCCGCCACTACCTTGTTTTGGGCGGTGAGGAAATCCATGGCGTACTCTACGCCATCGAGTTCGCGACCCGGTACGGGCAAATCGCGCGGCTGTTCGGCACCGCCGGCAAGGATAACGGCGTCATATTCTGCGAGCAGGTCATCCGCGTTAACATTTTCGCCAACATTCTGATTGACACGGAATTCCACGCCTTCAGCTTGCATTTGCGCCATGCGCAAATCAATGTGGCTTTTTTCCAGCTTGAAGTCAGGAATACCGTAACGCAGCAAGCCGCCAATACGGTCCTGCCTTTCCAGCACAACCACATCATGGCCGACGCGTGCCAGTTGCTGTGCTGCAGCCAATCCGGCTGGGCCGGAGCCTACCACGGCAATTTTCTTGCCGGTTTTTTGCGCAGGCGGTTGTGCAACCACCCAGCCGTTTTCCCAGGCTTTATCGATAATTGCGTGTTCTATCGATTTAATGCCGACTGGGTCGGCATTGATATTCAGTACGCAAGCCGCTTCGCACGGCGCCGGACAGATGCGCCCAGTGAACTCAGGGAAGTTGTTGGTGGAATGCAGTACTTCTATCGCTTGCTTCCAGTCCTGCTTGTAGACCAGATCATTCCAGTCAGGAATGATATTGTTCACCGGGCAGCCCGTCATACAGAACGGGATGCCGCAGTCCATGCAACGCGCACCTTGAATTTTGGCTTGATCGTCGGTTAAGTGCAGGACGAATTCTTTATAGTTTTTGACCCGATTGGCAACGGGTAGATGGGCTTCAGCCAGACGTTGGTATTCGATGAATCCGGTAATTTTGCCCATCAGGCAGCCTCCAACATTTTCTGTTCAGATAATTCTATTAGTGCGCGTTTATATTCATTGGGCATGACTTTGACGAATTTGCCTCTATAGTCATCCCAATGGTGCAATATGGCTTTTGCACGTTCACTGCCAGTGTAAGCCACGTGTTTCTCGAGCAGGTGCTTGAGAGTGACCTCATCAGGCTGGTCGAGATGGTGCACGGCATCTTCCGCAACATTGTCGATGTGCTCGACTTTTTCCAGCGAGACCATGGACAGGTTGCAGCGTTTGCCGAACAGGCCGTCTTCATCCAGCACATAAGCCACGCCGCCAGACATGCCTGCGGCGAAATTGCGGCCAGTCTGGCCAAGCACGACTACAGTGCCGCCGGTCATGTATTCGCAGCCATGGTCGCCCACGCCCTCGACTACAGCCGAAGCACCGGAATTGCGCACGCAGAAGCGCTCCCCCGCTACGCCGTGGAAGTAGCTTTCACCGGAGGTGGCACCGTACATGACGGTGTTGCCGACGATGATGTTGTGCTCTGGCGTGCCGCGGAATGCCTGCGGCGGCTTGATGACGATGCGTCCGCCACACAGTCCCTTGCCTACATAATCGTTGCCTTCGCCTTCCAGTTCGAAGGTGATGCCATGCGCCAGGAAGGCAGCGAAGCTTTGGCCAGCAGTGCCGCTGAGTCGCACCGTAATTGTATTATCCGGCAGGCCAGCGCTGCCATAGCGGCTTGCCACCTGATTGGACAACATGGTGCCAACAGTACGGTTGGTATTGGTAATCTGGGTTTCAATGACGACCTTCTCACCCTGTTCCAGCGCCGGTTTGGCCAATTCAATCAGCTTGTTGTCCAGTGCGCGTTCGAGGCCATGTTCTTGCGTTTCGTTATGGCGGCGGGATACGGTGCTATCGACTTTAGGCTGGTAGAAGATCTTGCTGAAATCCAGACCACTGGCCTTCCAGTGATCGATGCCAGTTTTCATATCCAGCAAATCGCTACGGCCTATGAGGTCGTCGAATTTGCGTATACCGATCTGGGCCATGTATTCACGTACTTCTTCAGCGACGAAGAAGAAGTAATTAACAACGTGCTCAGGCTGGCCGGTAAAGCGTTTGCGCAATTCCGGGTCTTGCGTGGCAACGCCGACCGGGCAGGTGTTGAGATGGCATTTGCGCATCATGATGCAGCCTTCTACCACCAGCGGTGCGGTGGCAAAGCCGAATTCATCCGCACCCAGTAGTGCGCCGATCAGTACATCGCGGCCCGTCTTCATTTGGCCGTCGGCTTGCACGACGACGCGGCCGCGTAACTGATTGAGCACCAGGGTCTGCTGCGTTTCGGCAAGACCCAGTTCCCATGGCGTGCCTGCGTGCTTGATGGAGGATAAAGGCGATGCGCCCGTACCGCCGTCATGCCCGGCAATCACGATATGGTCGGATTTGGCTTTTGCCACACCGGCAGCTACCGTGCCAACACCGGTTTCGGATACCAGCTTGGTCGAGATGGCGGCCTTGGGATTGGCGTTTTTCAGGTCATGTATGAGCTGCGCCAGATCTTCAATGGAGTAGATGTCATGGTGCGGCGGTGGCGAAATCAGGCCGACGCCAGGTACTGAAAAGCGCAGCTGGGCGATGTAGGCGCTAACCTTGTGGCCGGGCAGTTGACCGCCTTCGCCAGGCTTGGCACCCTGGGCCATCTTGATCTGAATTTGGTCCGCACTTGCCAGGTACTCTGCAGTTACGCCGAAGCGGCCAGAAGCCACTTGCTTGATTTTGGAGCGCATGGAGTCGCCGGCTTTGAGCGGGATGTCTTTCTCAATCATGCTGCTGCCGATTACTGCAGCCATGGTCGTATCCTTGGCTACTGGAATGAAGCGTTTTGGATCTTCGCCACCTTCGCCGGTATTGGATTTGCCGCCAATGCGGTTCATGGCAATAGCCAGCGTGGCATGCGCTTCGGTAGAAATCGAGCCGAGCGACATGGCGCCAGTAGCAAAGCGCTTGACGATTTCTTTGGCAGGCTCCACTTCTTCCAGCGGTACTGGTGAGCCTGCCGGCTTAACCTCGAATAGGCCGCGCAAGGTCATGTGGCGCTTTGACTGGTCATTGATCAGCTGGGCATACTCTTTGTACGTGCTGGCTTCACCGTTGCGTGTGGCATGTTGCAGCTTGGCGATGGCGTCGGGCGTCCACATATGTTCTTCGCCGCGCACGCGGTAGGCATACTCGCCACCGGCCTCCAGCATGCCGTCCAGTACGGGGTCTTCGCTGAAGGCGGATTGGTGCAGACGCAGGCTTTCTTCCGCCACTTCGTTCAGGCCTATGCCCTCAATATTGGTCGCGGTGCCTGTGAAGTATTTTTCGACAAAACCGCTGTTGAGGCCCACCGCTTCAAAAATTTGTGCACCACAGTAAGACTGGTAGGTGGAAATACCCATCTTGGACATGACTTTATACAAGCCTTTGCCGATGGCTTTGACGAATTTCTTCTGGGATTCTTTGGCATCAGCGGGAGCCAGGTGGTTGATGGTCTCAAATGCCAGCCATGGGCAGACTGCCTCAGCACCATAGCCCGCGAGCAGCGCAAAGTGATGCACTTCACGTGCCGAGCCAGTATCAACTACCAAGCCGGTATTAGTGCGCAGTCCCGCACGTACCAAATGCTGATGCACTGCCGCGCAAGCCAGCAAGGCTGGAATGGCAAGGCGGCCAGCGCTGACTTGTCGATCCGATAGAATCAGCACATTAAAGCCATCATGTACAGCTTTTTCGGCAGCTTTGCAAACGGCATCGATGGCGTTCGCCAGGTTTTGCTTACCCTGACTGAGGGGGTAGGTCATATCCAGCACCAGTGGGCGATAGCGGCCCTGGGTCAGGCTGTCGATGGCCTTCAGCTGCTCCAGTTCATCCACCGTCAAAACCGGCTGGCTGGCTTCCAGACGCAGCGGTGGATTGGTTTCCTCGATGCCGAGCAGGTTGGGTTTGGGGCCGATGAAAGTCACCAGCGACATCACCAGTTCTTCGCGGATCGGGTCAATCGGCGGGTTGGTGACCTGTGCGAACAATTGCTTGAAGTAGTAGTACAGCAACTTTGGCTTGTTGGAGAGTACCGGCAGTGCGCTGTCGTTACCCATCGAGCCTGCGCCTTCTTCACCCGCTACCATCATGGGTTGCAGGATAAACTTGAGGTCCTCTTGCGTATAGCCGAAAGCCTGTTGCACATCCAGTAGATCCGCACCCATCTCCAGCTTGCTATCTATCTTGGGCAGGTCGCCCAGGAAATAGCGCGATTTTTCGATCCATGCACGGTAAGGCTTGGCTTGTGCTAATTCTTTTTTAACTTCGGCATCATCGATGATGCGGCCTTGCTCCATGTCGATCAGGAACATCTTGCCCGGCTGCAGACGCCATTTTTTGACAATGCGCTCTTGCGGGAAGGTCAATACACCCATTTCCGAGGCCATCATGACATGATCATCGTCAGTAACCAGATAGCGTGCCGGACGCAAGCCGTTGCGATCCAGTGTGGCGCCTATCATGCGGCCATCGGTGAAAGCCACGGCGGCCGGGCCATCCCATGGTTCCATGAGCGCTGCATGATATTCGTAGAAAGCGCGCTGTTCTTCGTCCATCAGCGGGTTGCTTGCCCAGGCTTCCGGAATCAGCATCATCATGGCATGCGGCAATGAATAACCGCCAGCTACCAGTAATTCCAGCGCGTTATCGAACGCAGCAGAATCAGACTGGCCTTCGACGATCAGCGGCCACAGTTTGTTCAGGTCTTCGCCTATGAGCGCAGAGCGCATGGCATCATGGCGTGCAGCCATCCAGTTGACGTTGCCCTGCATGGTGTTGATTTCGCCGTTGTGGGCGATCATGCGGAATGGGTGGGCCAACTCCCAGGCTGGGAAAGTATTGGTGGAGAACCGCTGGTGCACCAAGGCAAGTGCCGACACCATGGTTTCATCCTGCAAGTCGCGGTAGTAAATACCAACTTCGTTGGCCAGCAGCATGCCTTTGTACACGATGGTGCGAGATGACAGCGAAGGAATATAAAATTGTGAAGCGTCTTCCAGCTTGAGCTCACGCACGGCAAGCTCAACGCGCTTGCGGATGACAAAAAGTTTACGCTCGAAAGCATTTTGATCGGCAGCATTGGCGCCGCGTGCAATAAACACTTGACGCATCACGGGCTCAACCGCCTTGGCTGCATCGGCGATATTGCTGTTGTCGCGTGGCAGGTCGCGCCAGCCTAAGAAAATCTGCGCTTCTTCGTGAATAATACGGGCAATGACGGATTCACAAGCGATGCGGCCGTTTTGTGATTGCGGCAGGAACACGGTGCCACATGCATAGTCACCGGCGGCTGGCAGGGTGATGTCGAGTGCGGCAGCTTCTTTGCGCATGAAGGCGTCAGGCATCTGGATCAAAATGCCGGCACCGTCGCCTAATTTGGGGTCATAGCCGGTGGCGCCGCGATGGGTCAGATTGGCAAGAATTTGCAAGCCCTGGCGCACGATCTGGTGGCTTTTCTGGCCTTTGATGTGCGCAATGAAACCAACACCGCAGGCATCGTGTTCGTGGGTCGGGTTGTATAACCCCTGCTTTGCTGGCCTGCCATTGGCCGGCTTTACTAGCGTTTCTGGCGTATTAGCTTGCATTACCAATGTATCCTATCAATCCCTCGACCTTTATTAATCGCGCCAACCGAGGGTGTTCGCGCGCTTTGCGGCCAAATCCACATCAGGCCATGAAATATAAAGCGGAACCTTCAATGTTACCGTTAAAGGATCGTGAGTTCAATCACATAGAGCAAATTCATACCAGTGTATAGACCCGAAAATGTGAGCCGGGGTTTTATCAATCTTTATTTATTATGCAGGGCGAACACTTTTTTAGCAGCGCTGATGGTTTTTTGAATGTCTTCATCACTGTGCGCCGCCGAAACAAAGCCAGCTTCAAAAGCCGATGGGGCCAGATAGATGCCTGCTTCCAGCATGGCGTGAAAGAAGTGGTTGAAAGCCTCTTTGTCACTGCGCATGACCTCAGCGTAACTGGTGGGGGAGCTTGCGCTGAAATACAGGCCAAACATGCCGCCCACATGCTGTGCGCTGAATTTGATGCCGGATGCTTGCGCTGCAGCTACTAACCCTTCAGTCATCGTTCTGGTTTTTGCAGCGAGTGCATCATGGAAGCCCGGTGCCTGAATCAGCTTAAGCGTCGTCAAGCCCGCCGCCACCGCCACGGGATTGCCGGACAGCGTGCCAGCCTGATAAACCGGGCCTAGCGGTGCAAGGCAGGCCATGATGTCCTGGCGCCCGCCAAATGCGCCCACCGGCAGGCCACCGCCTATCACTTTGCCCAAGGTGGTGAGGTCCGGCGTAATGCCATAGAGTGCTTGTGCGCCACCCAGAGCCACGCGGAAGCCGGTCATGACTTCATCAAAAATCAGCACGGCGCCAAACTTTGTGCACTGCGCACGCAAGGTTTCGAGAAATCCCTTATTGGGCACAATCAGGTTCATGTTGCCAGCCACCGGCTCAACAATGATGCAGGCGATTTGGTCACCCATGTCTTTGAACAGCGCTTCTACTGCGGCGCTATCGTTGTATGGCAAGGTCAGGGTGTGCGCCGCCACCTCGGGGGGCACGCCGGCGGAACTGGGCTGGCCAAATGTCAGTGCACCGGACCCAGCCTTGACCAGCAAGGCATCGGCATGGCCGTGGTAGCAACCTTCAAACTTGAGAATTTTTGACCGGCCAGTAAAGCCGCGCGCGAGGCGGATGGCGCTCATGGTGGCCTCAGTGCCGGAGCTCACCAGACGTACTTGCTGCATGCTGGGCACGAGTTGCGTCAGCAACTCCGCCATTTCCAGCTCAAGTGCGGTTGGCGCGCCAAATGACAGGCTGTTAATCGCGGTTTTCTGCACGGCCTCGATTACCTCTGGATGCGCGTGGCCGAGAATCATCGGTCCCCAGGAACCGACGTAATCAATGTATTGCTTGTCGTCTTCATCCCAAAGCTGAGAGCCCAGACCGCGCTTGAAAAATACGGGCGTGCCGCCTACTGAACGGAAAGCGCGCACAGGTGAATTAACACCACCGGGAATCAGGCGCTGGGATTTTTCAAAGAGTTGCTGGTTGCGAGAGGTCATGGTGAGGTGTGTTAGTAAAAAGATTGGAAAATTGTTGGGCGGTAAGGGTCACGTTAGCGGCTTTAAACAGCGCGCCTATCACCGCGATAGCATCGGCACCCGCGTTGATGGCCTGCCCTGCATTTTCAAGCGTAATACCGCCAATAGCAACAATCGGCAGGCGTAGCCCTGTGCGTGCACGGCTGATTAGCTCTAGTGGCGCATGCACCGCGGCGGGCTTGGTGCCGGAATAAAAACAACTGCCGAAAGCCACGTAATCCGCGCCTTGCGCTTTTGCCTCCTGGGCAAGCTCAAGGCGGTTATAGCAGGAGACGCCCAAAATCTTGTGATTGCCGAGTTGTGATTTGGCCTTGGCTAAATTACCGTCATCGGCACCGAGATGGACGCCATCGGCATCCAGACTCAAACACAAATTCAGATGATCGTTGATGATGAATGCTACGCCACGGCTGCGGCATAGGCGCAGCAAAGCGTCGGCTTGCTCAGCGCGCAAGGTGGCGCTGGCATCTTTGTTGCGGTATTGAATGATGGACGCGCCGCCTTGCAAGCTTGCATCTACCAGGCTACACAGCCGTTCAGTATCCGCAATATCCGGGGTGACGGCGTACAGCCCTTTAATCTTTGGCAGTCTCATCTTCTTCATCACGTGCCCAGAACATGCGATCCGGAATATATTGACCCATGCCGGGGCGGAAAGCAGCTTTCAGCGTTTGCCAGGTATATTCCTGTGCTTCGGCAACCGCTTCTTCCACGGTTAAGCCATGTGCAATGCAGGCGGCAATGGCTGAAGTCAGGGTGCAGCCAGAGCCATGATAACTGCCGGGTAAACGTTCCCAGCTGTAGGATTTAATCAGTCCTTTTTCGCCATAGAGCGAGTTGACGACTTCGGCTGAGCGCTCATGCGTGCCGGTAATCAGCACGTATTCGCAACCCATACTCAACAGGCGCTGTGCGCTTTCATCGAGTGAGGTATTCTCAATTTCATCGGCGTCGTCCGCATCATCGGCAAAGGCCAGGCGACGTGCTTCCAGGCTGTTGGGCGTGATTAGCGTGGCTTGCGGAAACAGCAGATCTATCATCGCTGCCTGCATTTCTTCATTGGCCAGTTCATCACCGCGGCCGGAGGAAAGAATGGGGTCAATCAGCAAAGGCGTATCAGGATAATCGGCCATGATTTCAGCAATTACGGCAATATTCTCCACGCTGCCCAGCATGCCAAGCTTGAAGGCTGATACATGCATGTCCTCCAGTATCGTGCGTGCCTGTTCGTTCACCCAGTCGGCATCAAACACCATGAAATTATCCACACCTAAAGTGTCTTGCACGGTAAGAGCGGTGACTACTGATAAAGGATGGCAGCCGATGCTGGCCAAAGTCAGGACATCAGCTTGCAGCCCTGCGCCGCCGCTGGGGTCTGTCGCAGAAAAAGTCATAACAGTGGGTGGCATAAGATTCATAAGTTTTTAACAATACCTGGGTGGATGACCGTACAAATGTTACGGTTCTAAAGTCTTAGAAAGCAATTGCTTGAGGTTGATGGCGAACTCTAAAATGGTATTTTAGCTTAAATCGGGCCTGTGAAAATCATGAAAAAGTGGATGTGCAACATTTGTGGCTGGATTTATGACGAAGCCAAGGGCTGGCCTGAAGATGGCATAGCGCCATGCACCCGCTGGGAGGACGTGCCCGTTAATTGGAGTTGCCCGGAGTGTGGCGCGCGTAAGGATGATTTTGAAATGGTTGAGATCTGAAAGCTACAATGCCAGGTACTGGAGCGGGTGACGGGAATCGAACCCGCATATGCAGCTTGGGAAGCTGCCGTTCTGCCATTGAACTACACCCGCATTTGACTGTGGATTATACGGTGTAAGCAGTCTCGCCGTCGATATACCCCTGCATGCAGTGAGGCTGTGATTTTCTGTGGGACGCGCCATAATGAGTTCGCCAGGAAAAATGCAGATGTCTGCAAGTTTGCTAATTACCCTTAAATCTACGTAAAATAGGTTCAATACTGATTCAAGTAGTTTCCCATTCGGTAACAACTCAATTGATCCAGCTGACCATTAACGGTAACACACGCGATTTTGACGTACCCCAACTCACAGTAAGCCAGTTGGTGGCTACGCTCGGCCTTGAGGGCAAGCGTCTCGCCATTGAGCGCAACGGCGAGATCGTGCCGCGCGGTGTTTTTATGCAAACGTCGCTTGATTCTGGCGACAAACTGGAAATCGTGGGCGCAGTCGGTGGCGGCTAAAAACATATGAACACATTAAATATCGCAGGCAAAGCCTACCATTCGCGTTTACTGGTCGGTACCGGTAAATACAAGGATTTCGCTGAAACACGCGCAGCTATTGACGCGAGCGGGGCGGAAATTATCACGGTGGCAATACGCCGCACCAATATTGGCCAGAATGCAGGTGAACCATCACTGCTGGAATTTCTTCCGCCAGAAGAGTTCACCTATTTGCCTAACACGGCTGGCTGTTATTCGGCGGATGATGCCGTGCGTACTTTGCGCCTGGCGCGCGAGCTGCTGAATGGTCATAAGCTGGTCAAGCTGGAGGTGCTGGGCGACCCCAGGACGCTGTACCCTAACGTAGTCGAGACGCTCAAAGCCGCAGAAGTACTGGTAAAGGATGGCTTCGATGTCATGGTCTACAGCTCGGACGACCCCATTGTTGCCAAGCAGCTGGAAGAGATCGGCTGTTGCGCGGTCATGCCGCTGGCTTCGCTGATTGGTTCAGGCATGGGCATACTCAATCCGTGGAATTTGCAGATTATTATCGAAAACGCTAAGGTGCCGGTACTGGTTGATGCTGGTGTGGGAACGGCTTCTGATGCTGCCATTGCCATGGAGCTGGGTTGTGATGGCATACTGATGAATACCGCTATAGCCGCGGCCAGGGACCCCATATTAATGGCAGGTGCGATGAAAAAAGCCGTTGAGGCTGGACGTGATGCCTATCTGGCTGGCCGTATGCCGAAAAAGCTTTACTCGGCAACGCCGAGTTCTCCTACGACCGGAATGATTTCCTGAGGTATTCGCCCATGCCTTCACATAAACGCTATGAGTTTTCAGTCACCGTTTCAACAGCGTTTGTGGCGGACCAGTCGAACGTGGACCTGAATCGTTATGTGTTTGCTTATACCGTTACCATTACCAATACTGGCAGCATGCCAGCGCAACTGATCAGCCGGCACTGGATGATTACCGATGCCAACAATAGCGTGCAGGAAGTGCGCGGCCTCGGTGTGGTCGGTGTACAGCCATTGTTAAAGCCCGGCGAACATTTTGAATATACCAGCAGCGCAATGATCCACATGCCCGTTGGCACCATGTCCGGCAGCTATCAGATGGTCGCAGAAGATGGCACGCAATTTGATGCGACCATCGAAACGTTTACACTCTCCATGCCGCGTGTGCTGCATTAATACTACCTGCCCTCCTAATTCCTGATGATTCGTTTTAGCTATGTTTTTCTCGTGTTATGGCTAGCAGCATGCAGCCAGCAGCCTGTTAAGCCACCGCCATGTGATTGTCCACCAATCCAGATTCCGGGTACGCAAGCGCCGGTTGCAGCCATCCCGCCTCCTGAGCTAAAAGTTCCTCAATATGGCTTGCTGCGCGCAGCAAGCTGGGAAGACATGGACGGTTTTGCGCAGGATGACCTCACCAAGGCTTGGGGCGCGTGGCTACAAAGCTGTAGTGCGCTAAAAACCAGGCAGCCTTGGCAAAACGCCTGTGAAGCGGCCTCCGCTTTAAGCAACCCGGATAACGAGGCTATACGGGCGTATTTCAAGCAATACTTCACGGTATATCGCACAACCAATATAGATGGCACGGATACGGGCCTGATCACGGGTTATTACGAGCCCTTGCTTAAAGGCAGCCACACAAAAACCGAAACCTATCGTTATCCGCTCTATAGCAAGCCGGATGATCTCATTACCGTTGAACTTGGCAGCCTGTACCCGGAGTTAGCCAATAAGCGTGTGCGCGGCAGGCTTACCGGCACCAAGCTCGTGCCTTACTACAACCGCGGTGAAATCGATCTTGAGCAGTCTCCGCTGCAAGGCCGTGAGCTGTTATGGGTGGACGACATCATTGATCTGTTCTTTCTGCAGATACAGGGTTCGGGCTTGATACAGCTGGATAATGGTGAACAAGTACACGTGGGCTACGCTGATCAAAATGGCCAGGCTTATCAGTCAATAGGCCGCCTGTTGATCGAACGCGGCGAGCTCACGGCAGACAAAGCCTCGATGCAGGGCATTAAGGATTGGGCGCGCAACAACCTGGATAAGCTTCGCGATTTGCTCAACAACAATCCCAGCTATGTATTCTTCCGTGAATTGCCCGCAGGCTTGCCTGGTCCTTTAGGCGCATTAGGGGTGCCCATTGCCGCAGAGCGCAGCGTAGCGATAGATGCGCGCTATGTTCCGCTTGGTGCGCCAGTATTCCTGGCTACCACTTACCCGAACAGCAGCAAGCCTTTAAATCGTTTAATGCTGGCACAGGATACTGGCGGGGCAATCAAGGGCGGTGTACGTGCCGACTTCTTCTGGGGTGCAGGGTTTGCAGCGGGGCGCCAGGCCGGGGCCATGAAGCAGCGCGGAAGAATCTGGGTTTTGTTACCTAAAGAATTTCAGCTTACAGCCAACAAGTAAGCCTGTAGCTTGAATATGTAAATAAAAACGGGAGCCTGGGCTCTCGTTTTTTGTACCAGCAACAGGATGAAATAGTTTTGCTTAAAGCCATTAACAGCAGCTTATGAAAATCATTGGATTGTGGCGCGTTAAATACGACCAACACGCGTCCAGGCGAGCGTACTGATCGCAGTCAAAACCAGGGCGCCGACAGCAACGGTGGAGATAAGCACAGGCGTGTGGTTTTTATCCAGCAAGGTATAGAACCCGATCATCAGCAACATGCAGAAGTTTTCAAAGAAATTCTGCACCGCAATGGCGTGGCCAGCGCCTACAGTTTCGTGCCCGCGTTCTTGCAATAGCGCATTCAGCGGCACTACATAAAAACCGCCACAGGCACCGGTGACGATGAGCATGAAAATCGCAATATACAAGTTATCTACATAGGCTAAAGCCATAATCAGCGCACCAATCATGATGCCAGCGGGTAGCGTGCGATTGATATTACGTAGGCTGACCAACTTGGCGGCGCCAAACGCCCCCATGGCGATGCCGATGGCGACTGCGCCGCTTAAATTTGCCGCTGTGCTCAGGTCTGTGATGTGCAGCGCAACGGGCACCCAGGCCACCAACAGGAAGCGCAGCGTGCTGCCAGCGCCCCAGAACACACTGGTGCCTATCAGTGAAAAGCGCGCATCATGGTTGCCGAGCAGGGCGCGTAGGGCATGGATGAAGTCTTGTACTAACACTTTGGGGGAAAAATGCTCCAGCGCCTGGGCTGGAGCCAGGCGGGGAATAAGCAAATTGACAGCCGCTGCTAATAAATAACAACCGGCAACAACCGTGAGCGCGCCAGTCACAGAGTTGTCGGCCAGCAAGCCGCCTAGTACCGCTCCCAGCAGAATGGCGACGATGGTAGAGCCTTCCATCATGCTGTTGGCTTTGACCAGCTTATCAGAGCTTACCAGCTCACGCAGAATGCCGTATTTGGCTGGCGAATAAGCTGCGGCGCCCACGCCCACCATGCCATAAGCCAGGAGGGGGTGCAGTCCTGATAACATGGCGGCTGACCCTGCAAATTTCATGCCATTGGCCACCAGCATTACGCGGCCTTTTGGCCAGGTGTCGGCGAAGGGGCCGACAAACGGCGCCAGCAATATAAAGGCTACCACGAAAAACTCCTGCAACAATGGCGCTTGCCAGCCTGGCGCCATTTGCGATTTAAGCAGCGCAATCGCGGCAAATAGCAGCGCGTTGTCTGCCAGTGCCGAGATAAATTGCGCAACCAGAACTGCAATCATGCCGCGCGAGAACAGATGGCCTTGAACTGAACTATATTGGGTCATGCAGCTCTTTCGAAGATAGGGATGTTATTGATTTCAGCACTATATATTTAGTTATATCTACCAAGTATTTTTTCAAACTAATGATCAATTGGCTAATATGCATGTCTTTCCATGGTGGTAATTCATGAGTAATAACAATTTGACGCTTACAAGGGGGCTGGCTGATCTGTACCTGCAGATAGAGCAGTCAGGCTTCTGTTTTGCTCCGGCTGAGCGCATGCGCGGCTGGCTGGAGACAGGCGCGCCTGTGGCTCTGAGCGACTGGCAGGCATTTGCGGCGAGCTGGGATGATATGCCATTCGACCAATACATGGCCGATGGCGGACGTTATCGCCGCCGCCGTTATGCAACGCTAAGCGCTGCAACGGGCGCCAGCAAGACCAGGCTCGAGCCGCACCAGGCGCATTACCAGAGCTTGGATTACAACGCGCTGAATGGCGGTATAGCACGCGAGTATGAGCCGATTACCGAAGCTGTAATGCTGGGTAACAGCATGCAGAGCATTCTGTATTTTTGCCTGCGTGTATTCGGACAACTGATGCCGGATGCGGCATGGCATATCGAGTGTCATCAATTCCGTATTGAAGCCAACTCTGGCGAGCAAGGCCAGCCCACGCCTGAAGGCGTGCACCGCGATGGCGTGGATTTTGTGCTGGTGATGATGGTGAAGCGCGTGAATATTTCCAGCGGCACTACGACTATGCACGATCTGGAGCAACGCAAGCTGGATAGCTTTACCCTTACCCAGCCGCTTGATAGTGCCATAGTGAATGACTGGCGCTGCATGCATGGCGTCACGCCGGTTGAGCAAATTGACCCTGCCAAGCCGGCATATCGCGATGTGTTGGTGGTCACATTCAGAAACTCGAAATGATCCAGTGATATCTGTGAAATGCAATACAAACCCGAATTCGGATAATGAATAACCCTATTATTTACCTGCCTGGTTTTAATTCAGGCCCGCAAAGTGAGAAATCGATACAGCTCAGGCTGCACTTCCCCGGGCTTGTTGCTGCCACCTACGACACCTGGGATCCGGATCACGGATTCCAGCAGATCAATACCATGATCCATCCCCTGCTGCAGGACCGGCCCGTGCTGGTCGGGTCCTCGCTAGGCGGATTCTGGGCTTACCAGTTTGCGCGAAAGTATGCCTTGAAGTGTGTATTGCTCAATCCGTGCATGACGCCGGAAGTTTCCCTGAGGCATGCGGTGGGCAAGGTAGAGCATTTCTACACGGGTGCGACGGGTATTTTAACGTTGGATGATTTGCACAAATATCCGGACTATCGGCTCACAGCCACCGCACTAACCATGGGGCATACGCAATGTACGGTGCTGCATGAAAAAGGCGATGAAGTCATTCCGTTTGAGGAGAGCGTGAAGAATTTTGCAGGAAATGCCAAACTGGTTTTACTCGAAGGCGGCAATCACCGATTTGCTCAACTTGATGTGGCGATTAGGGAAATCCGGGAATTGCAGCACAGCAACTAGGCATGCATGACACCTTCCGCTAACAACAACCCAATCAAAGACCATCCAGCGGAATTGCGTGACGCGGCGCTTTTCTGGTTGTCAGAGCCTGATCCCGACAGAAAAGCCCAAGGTGTGGCCGTTTTAGCGCAGGCGTGGCTATGCCATAGCATAAGCCTGGGTACGCGCACGGTATTAACCGCACAATCCCCGATACCTGGCCAGCCAGTTAAGCCCATACTCGTATCGCCTCTTGCAGTAAAACGCCGAGCCATGCATACAGCAGAAGGTCGCGCTGTATTAATTCATGCGCTGACGCATATAGAATTCAATGCGATTAACCTCGCACTGGATGCCATCTGGCGCTTTGCCAACATGCCGCCGGCCTATTATGTGGATTGGTTACAGGTGGCTAAGGAAGAGGCTATGCATTTCTCTTTACTGGCGAGTCACCCGCACAAGCAGGGCTACGCGTATGGGGATTTTCCGGCGCATAACAGCCTCTGGGAAATGGCAGCAAAAACCGATGATGATGTCCTCGCCAGAATCGCCCTGGTCCCCCGGACTATGGAAGCCAGGGGTCTGGATGCATCGCCGTCAGTGCGTGCCAAACTCGCGCAGGCAGGCGATATGGCGGCGGCAGAAATTCTCGATATTATTCTGCACGATGAAATTGGGCATGTGGCCATCGGTAATCATTGGTATGCCTGGTTATGCGCGCAGCGCGGCCTGGAGCCCATTGCCACCTATGCACAGTTGGCAAACAAGTACGCAGCCCCCGTGCTGCGCGGGCCATTTAATCTGGAGGCCAGGCGCGCAGCGGGATTTAGCGAGCCTGAATTGGCTGTCTTGGTAAGTAGAAGCCAGAGTTAAGTACAACACTAGAAAAAGGTCACATGCAGTCATCGCTTTCCCCATCCTCAGTATTGCCCTTGCGCAATCGCAGCTTTCTTAAGCTGCTGTCTTTTCGGCTGCAGATCGTTCTGGCCTATCAGATCGTGGCGGTGGTGGTCGGCTGGCATATTTATGCGCTGACGCATGACCCGCTGGCGCTTGGCTTGGTAGGTCTGGCCGAAGTCATTCCCTATTTTTGCACCGCGCTGTTCGCAGGTTATGCAGTAGATCATCACTCGAGACGTTTGTTCGGGATTTTGGCAAGCCTGGTACTGTGCCTGAACGCGCTTATGCTGGTAGCTGTATCGAGTGGCCGGATACCCGGAAATCCAACGATCTGGATTTACGCATCCATTGCTTGCATGGGTTTTGCCCGCGCATTTATTGGGCCTTCTTACAATGCTTTATTTGCGCTGATCTTGCCGCGCAAGCAATATGCCCATGCGGCAGGGGTGGGGAGCTCGGTATTCCAGGTGGGTCTGGTGCTCGGCCCGGCACTTGGTGGGGCGTTGGTAGGCTGGGCCAGCATTACTATTGCCTACGCCGTGGGCGCAGCGCTTAGTGCAGGTGCTGCCCTGCTACTGCTTGCATTGCGCGTAACCGAGCCGCCCGCTGCCGAGAGTGCGCCGGTGTTCGCCAGTATTGCACAAGGTTTGCGCTTTGTATTCGGTAACCAGATCATTCTTGGCGCGCAGGCGCTGGACATGTTTGCCGTATTGTTTGGAGGTGCGGTCGCCATGCTGCCTATGTTCGTCCAGGAAGTTTTTCATTACGGACCTGAAGGCCTGGGCATCCTGCGTGCCGCGCCTGCAGTCGGCGCGATTGTGACTGGCGTCATGCTTGCGCGCAATCCAGTGAACAAGCATGCGGGAAGATTGCTACTAGCAGCTGTCGCAGGATTTGGCATTTGTATCATTGCGTTCGCACTGACTACCCAATTTTGGATGGCAGCGCTAATGCTCATGCTGTCTGGCATTTTTGATGGCATATCGGTGGTGTTACGCACGACGATCATGCAGTTAATCACGCCAGACGCCATGCGTGGCCGCGTTGCAGCCATCAATGGCATTTTCATTGGTTCGTCGAATGAATTGGGTGCTTTTGAATCAGGCCTGGCGGCGCGCTTGATGGGGCTGGTGCCGTCGGTGATTTTCGGCGGCATGATGACATTGAGTGTAGTCGCAGCTACCGTAAAACTTGCCCCCAAACTGCGTAAACTGGATTTACGGGAACTGCATTAAGCTATGAAGTCGTACTTTAAGTGCCAGGTTTTAGGCACTACAGGGCTTCAATAATCACTACTTCTGCCGGTAGCGTATCCCATGGAAATATCGTTTTGCCATTCACCACAATCAGCACAGCGATGATCATGCATGGTCTGGCTCAGCGCCAGTTGGCTGCTGCCGCAAAACTTGCAGACCAGTGGGGGTTTGTCAGAAGGCTTGTGGTGCGTCTCGTGATGTTCAGTGGCGACCTTGGCACTACCTAATCCGTATTTATTATCCATGGCATTCTCCATAGTTAATGTATGCGTACAGCTTGAAAAGTAAGGGAATTTAATCATCGCAAGCAATGTTGATAGTAAACCATTTGTCCGCTGCTTACAAAAGGCATGGGGCCTATTCAGGTCAGATACTTTTTTAATCGCACATAAAAAAGCTTGACATAGTGCGCACATGTACGTAAAAAGCAAAACAGGTGTTTGAATTCGAGCTCATTGCAGCCGGCACTACCGACTTTAAGTGTTTGAAATACAATCTTTTGGGGACGCCTCCCCTAGTTTTAGCAAGGAAATATGAAATGGCAACAGGTACCGTAAAGTGGTTCAATGATTCTAAAGGTTTTGGTTTCATTACCCCAGACGAAGGCGGCGATGACTTATTCGCTCACTTCTCAGCAATTGTAGACACTGGCTACAAGAGCCTTAAAGAAAACGAACGTGTAAGTTTTGATGTTACTGATGGCCCAAAAGGCAAGCAAGCTTCTAATATCCAAAAAGCTTAATGCGATAGTTTGATTGGAAACGGCCCGTATATCGGGCCGTTTTTTCGTCCATAATTAGCCAATGCAATTGTTTTCCATTAAAGGCTTCAAACAGTAATGACTGAAAGTGCAGATGTATTGCTTGTAGGTGGCGGCGTCATGAGCGCTACCCTCGGCATGATGCTCATGCAGTTGGACCCATCATTGAAGATCGTCATGGTGGAGCGTCTGGATCATGTCGCGCATGAAAGCACAGACGGTTGGAATAACGCTGGGACAGGTCACGCCGGCTATTGCGAGTTAAATTACACACCGCAGAACGCGGACGGCAGCATTGTCACCAGCAGGGCTTTAGCCATCAATGCTGCCTTTGAAGTCTCGTTACAGTTCTGGTCATACCTGGTCGAGCAGAAAGCCTTGCCCGCGCCGCGCGAGTTTATTAATCCCACCCCGCACGAGAGCTTTGTCTGGGGCGAGGCAGATGTTGCCTTTCTACGCAAACGGCATGAGCTGCTAAGCGCCCATCATCTGTTCAAAGACATGGAGTATAGCGAGGACCCCAGCATACTGAGTGCATGGATGCCTCTGGTCATGAAGCAGCGTGATTCCAGGCAGGCTGTGGCAGCTACGCGCGTGAAATATGGTTCAGATGTCGACTTCGGTTCATTGACAAGGAACATGGTGCGGCATCTTGAGCAGCATCCCAACTTCAAACTGCTGCTGAGTCACCCCGTTAAAGCGCTTAAACAGCAAGCCAACGGACGCTGGAAGATCCGTGTACAGGATAAAGCCGGAGCAAATAAAACAATAGATACGGGTTTTGTTTTCCTGGGTGCGGGCGGAGGTGCATTCATGTTGCTGCAGAAATCAGGCATTCCTGAAAGCAAAGGCTATGGTGGTTTTCCAGTCAGCGGGCAGTGGCTGGTATGTAAAAAGCCTGAGATTGTGCGACAGCACAATGCCAAGGTCTATGGGAAAGCTGCGTTTGGCGCACCGCCGATGTCAGTGCCGCACCTCGACATGCGCATCATCAATGGCGAGCCCGTTTTGTTGTTCGGACCTTATGCCGCTTTTACCACCAAGTTTTTGAAGAAAGGTTCTGTTTTTGATCTGTTCTCGTCGGTCAAATCGAATAATGTAAAACCCATGCTGTTGGCAGGTATGCGCAACATGGACTTGACGCGGTATTTGGTAGGCGAGGTATTCCAGTCACACAGGGAAAGGGTTAAATCGTTAACCAATTTTTACCCGGCAGCCCAAGAAGATGACTGGTCACTGGAGACAGCAGGTCAGCGCGTCCAAATCATCAAGCAATGCGATGAAAAAGGCGGCAAGCTTGAGTTCGGGACAGAAATCGTAGCTTCAAAAGATGGTAAATTAGCCGCATTGCTCGGCGCATCACCGGGCGCATCGACATCGGTGCAAGCCATGATTGAAGTGATAGAACGATGCTTTAAGGACAGGCTGGATGATGGCGGCTGGAAAAGCAAGATGAAAGAAATGGTGCCATCTTACGGTGAGTCACTGGTCGAAAATGCCGATCTGCTACAAACCATAAGACTAAGAACGCTGACCACGCTGGGTTTAAATTAGGCAGCGCGGCACCTGGTTCCAAGAATAGCTCCACCCCGGTTTTGATGGAATTTCAGCGTCGCAAAAACGTCCAATAAAATTGGCTGCAATGCCTAATTTTGTTGGAAAGTATTCATGCGTCAAATCTGTATAGCCATTATTGTTGCTGTCCTCAGCAGCCATGCGTTTGCCGCGCCATCCGCCGATCTTGTCTACAATCTGAAGGGATCTGTCGCAAAAATACACACCGTTACAAAAAGCGGTGGTCATGGCGTAGGTTCCGGTGTGGTAGTGTCGAAGAATCACATTGCGACCAATTGCCATGTGCTGGCAAACGCAAACGGTATCAACGCTACAGCGCTAGGCGATACTTTTAGCCCAATGGCGATCCAGGAAGATTGGCGCCATGATATTTGTATCCTCCGGTTTGAATATCTGCCGCTGAAACCTGTCACCTTAGGCGACAACGAAAAACCGCAATACGAGCAAGCCGTGTTCTCTATTGGCTTTGCGGGCGGGCCGCCCCGGCCGCTCACTACCTATGGCAATATCAAGGCGCTATATCCCCTGGATGATGGTTTTATCATTCGCACCTCAGCATCGTTTGTCCTGGGCGCCAGCGGCAGTCCGATATTTGATGACGAAGGTAAATTGCTGGGACTCAATACTTTCAAAAGTCCGGGCCGTCACGGTTTTTTCTACGGTGTACCTGTCAAGTGGGTAAAACAGCTGCTTGCTGCACCCGAAAACAACCATATCGGCCCGCCGGGCATACCGTTTTGGGATATGCCTGAAGGCCAGCGTCCCTACCTGATGCGCGTAGTGCTTCCGGCGCAAAACGAGAAGTGGAGCGACCTGAACAATATTGCACGAGCCTGGGTAAACAAGGAGCCAAACAACGCAGAGGCGTATTACTATCTGGGCCTGGCACAACAAAACCTCGGCCAGACAGAGCCGGCGCAGCGCCAATACCAACAAGCTGTGCAGCTCAACCCCAGGCACACAGCCAGCTTACTGGCACTAGGCAAAATTGCCGCAAAGCAGGGTGATCAGGCGGAAGTGCAACGGCTAACCCTGCTACTCAAAGAGCTGGATAGTGCAGCGGTAGAAGAATTGAAGGCGCAATAAATCGGCTATGCTCACTAGTAACTGAGGCAATAGGGAATTATTTATAGCTATATAACAGTTCCTTGGAGGTCTCGCCAAACCCAGCCTGGGTCAGCAAGGCTTGTTCAATATAGCGGCTGACTGTATTCCTAAGTTCCGGTACCAAGTTTCCCTGATAAAAAATATCGGTGAATTTGAAGGCAAGCCAAGCATACAGGCTTATATCCTTACTCAGGTTTTCTGCATTTTCCAGGTATTTGGGGCTGGTGGCGGTCAGCCAGTTTGGCGCTAACGGCAGCCGTCTTTTTGTGGACTCGGCAAAGCTCTTCAGGCAAGCCAGAAAATAATCTCGTTCGTGGTCTTTATCCAGTGAAACCGGCGCGCAGGAGAAAATAAATTTGTGCGCCAGGTTTAGGTGTGGCGCATGCTCATCGATCAAATTGCCCTGATTCACATGCACGCTCAAGGCAGCAGTTTCAAAGACAGGGCTGTCTACCCCTACACGTTCGGTAAAGTAAGCCAGCAGCTCACCGATTTTGTTGCTATGCCGTGCTTCAGCAAGCACCTGCATATGAAACAGGTTGGGTGTGATGGGCAGTTTTTTGAGTTCTGCAGTATCCGAGGTGGTGAGCATGTGGTCGATATGCATGAGTTCGTCATTCTCAAAGGCATTCACATAGCCTGTAGGGTAAATCCCATAGCGCCCTGCCCGCCCGGCAATCTGCCGGACTTCGGTAGCATTGAGGTCGCGCGTGGCAATGCCATCGAATTTATGGGTGGAGGAGAACACCACGCGGCGTATCGGTAAATTAAGCCCCATGCCTATCGCATCGGTGGCCACCATAATGCCGGCTTCCCCGCTGCTGAATCGCCTTGCCTCGGTGCGCCGGACCTCGGGCGACAGCGCACCGTAGATGCTGGCAACGCCAAACCCCCATTGGCGGAATCTGGCGCTCAGGGTAAGCACGTCCTTGCGCGCAAAGGCAATGACAGCATCGCCTTTGCGTAAATGCTGCTTGAGTTTCCAGCGGCTGTAGCGTGCGCCGCTTAGCGCTTCAGTTTCCAGCACCAGTGGCGTCTTGCGTTCCAGCCTGACAATCTCGTAGTGCTCTCCCAGCGCTTCTATTGCCCTGAGGCACGGCTCAGTCACCGCATCAGAACCGCAAACAAACACATCCCTGGCGGGCGCGCCTATCGTTGCGGCAGTCCAGGCATAGCCGCGCGATACATCCTGTAGCATCTGTATTTCATCAATGATGGCCACATCAACTTCATGGCTGGGGTTCATCATTTCAACCGTGCAGGCGGTATGCATGGCTTCTGGTATCAAAACGCGTTCCTCGCCCGTTACCAGGTTACAAGGCACGCCAGCCTCCATGAGGCGGTCGCGGATTTCCATAGCCAGCAACCTTAGTGGCGCAAGGTAAACGCCGGAGCGGGCCTTTTGCAGCACTTGCAGGGCCTCGTAGGTTTTGCCGGAATTGGTAGGCCCTAAATGGAAGTGAATGTATCTGTTAAGCGCCCGCGCCACCGGGAAGGTTGCAGGGTAATCATGCAGGTTAAGCGATGCTGTAAGCGGTGAATTCATTACGGGTGCGCTAGCCTGCGATGGATGAAGCTAAGGTCATGGGGTGTTAGTGCGCCTAATCTATGTCGGCAGAGTCACACTAGGTCAATGACGACTCATCGGCTTGGAAAACCAAACTTACTGCCTTATTCACTGCACTAACATGCCTATTCTACTCTACTAAACTAGTGGTCTGCCCTCATGGTTATGTGGCGTAGAATTAGGGTTAGCCCTGTAGCGAAAATGGTGAAGCCGACAATGGGCTTGCGGTTTTCCTATGGTTATTCCGAATAAGGCATAGTAATTTTATGGAGTACGCAACGATGACAATTTCAATGTATGAGGCTTCTATCCCGGTGTTTAAGCGCTTCCTGAGCAACCTTTCAGCGATGCTGACCAAAGCTTCCGATTATGCCGATGCCAGGAAGATCGATCACAGTGTATTGCTTAATGCGCGGCTGTTCCCCGATATGTATCCGCTGGTCAAACAGGTCCAGATTGCTACAGATCAGGCAAAAGGCGCGGCAGCCAGATTGGCTGGCGTGGAAATTCCTAAATTTGAAGACAACGAAAGCAATTTTGCCGAATTGCATGAGCGCATTGCCAAGACTATCGCTTTCCTCGACAGCGTCAAGCCGGAACAGTTAGAGGGCAGCGAAAGCCGAGACATCGTGCTGACCTTGCGTGATAAGAAGCTTGAGTTCAAAGGGCTGCAATATCTGCTGACCTGGGTGCAGCCGAACTTCTATTTCCACGTGACGACGGCTTATGACATTCTGCGTCACAACGGCGTGGAAATCGGCAAGCGGGATTTTCTGGGCGGTTGATTAGTAGTAAATTGGAGCAGAACGGCACAGGGCTTAGTTTAGCCCTGGCCTGTATAGATGCTGCAAACTTGAGTAGTCGCAGCGTGCGTACTTCGGCGAGGGGCATACTTTCGTAATGGTGATGGCAACCTTCCGCTTCTACGAGGAGTTGAATGATTTCCTGGCGCCCGAGCGACGCAAGCGCGCATTCGACTGTCCTTGCGCACGGGCGGCGACGACCAAGCACATGATCGAGGCGCTGGGCGTGCCGCATACCGAAGTTGAGCTGGTGCTGGTTAACGGCGAGTCGGTCGGCTTCGATCGGCTATTACAGGATGGCGACCGCGTGGCCGTCTATCCCAAGTTCGAGGCGCTCGACGTTACCCCACTACTGTGCGTGCGCGACCGCACCCTGCGTGTGCCGCGCTTCATCGCCGATGTGCATCTGGGCGGGCTTGCCCACCTGCTGCGCATGAGCGGTTTTGACACGCTCTATGAAACTGACTTCGACGACAGCGAAATTGCAGCCATCGCCGCGCGCGAGGGCCGTATCGTGCTCACGCGCGATCGCGAGCTGCTCAAGCGCCGCGGGATTACGCACGGCTGCTACGTGCACAGGCTGAAGTCGACACAGCAGCTGCGCGAAATATTTGAACGCCTGGACCTGGTGCGCAACATGCGGCCATTCACGCTGTGTCTGTACTGCAACGCCCCCTT
>JBDTOX010000011.1:0-2429 GCA_039933015.1 Methylophilaceae bacterium | reverse complement strand
TGATATGGCCATCCAAAGTCAGAATGCCGATCATTTCCAGCTGGTGGCGCTGCCCAACCGCATAGTCGTTGAAGTCATGCGCGGGCGTCACCTTGACCACGCCGGTACCGAATTCACGATCCACGTAATCATCGGCTATGATCGGAATTTCGCGGCCACACAGCGGCAGCTTGACGGTCTTGCCTATCAGGTGGGCATAGCGCTCGTCTTCCGGGTGCACCATTGTGGCAACGTCGCCCAGCATGGTTTCCGGACGCGTGGTGGCAACCGTCAAATGCGTTAGGCCTTTGACGCTATCCACTTCAACCAGCGGATAGTGGATATGCCAAAGGAAACCATCTTCTTCCTCCTGCACTACTTCCAGGTCGGAAACCGCGGTATGCAGCTTGGGATCCCAGTTCACCAGGCGCTTGCCACGGTAAATCAGGCCTTCGTTATAGAGACGGACAAAGGTTTCGGTAACGGTCTTTGACAAGCCGGCGTCCATGGTGAAGCGCTCGCGGCTCCAGTCCGGTGAGGTGCCGAGGCGGCGCATCTGCTTGGTGATGGTGTCGCCGGAGTATTCTTTCCATTCCCAAACCTTTTCCAGGAATTTTTCGCGGCCCAGATCATGGCGCGATACGCCTTGGGCGTCCAACTGGCGCTCAACAACGATCTGCGTGGCGATACCGGCATGGTCGGTACCGGGCTGCCACAGCGTGTTATCTCCGCGCATGCGATGATAGCGCGTCAGTGCATCCATGATGGTCTGGTTAAAACCATGACCCATATGCAGCGTGCCGGTCACATTCGGCGGCGGCAGCAAGATGCAAAAGTTGTCGGTGTTATCAGCTTCCAACCCGGCAGCATAGTAACCGCGGTCTTCCCAAAACTGGTACCAGCGGCTTTCTATGTTCTTGGGTTCAAAAGACTTTTCGAGGGGTTTTTCTAGTATGTTATCTGTGCTCATAGGGGCAGGATTTTACCACAGGCCAAGTCAGCGCTGACTATCTAGCGCCATCCTCTGTCAAGCGAGAAATTCCTGTAAATGCTGACCTTGCCAAAGCCACAGCGCGGCACTCGCCGCGCATAAAAAAATCAGCAGATGCAAGCCACCCCAGAGCAGGTATTTGAATCTGAGTTTTTGCGGAGACAGGCTGGAAATCAGAAACATACGTCCGTCCCGTGGGGCTCGTAGGACATTGACGTCACTTTGTGTGCGGATTTCCCTATGTTCGGCTTGCACTTCCCTTACCGCTGCTCGGCGGGCCAGCTCCCATTCACGCTGATCTATCTCACCATTTTTATCAAGATCAAAGCGTTCACGCAGTGCTGCTGGATTCCCTTTCCATGCAGCCAGCAGTTCCCCGACATCTTCTTTGAGGTTGAGTGCAGCACTGGCGCCGCCAAACGTGGAGAGCTCGCCTAACACATAGATGGCAACGCCGCCATACAGCAGCTCTTCAACATGCTTATAGTTACCGTGATAACTCACGCGACGGTCTGCGGCGATGATCTCTGCATCATCTGGGTCGATTACACACTGCCCCGTGCCATCACCGATTTCAAAAGTCTGATTGCTGACGCCATTGCTGGTCTGGGACCACTCACCCTTACCGCTTTTGGTATAAACCCAGTAACGAAACCAGATGCAGGAAATACCGCTCAAGGGGCTTACGAGCATATAGTCGTGATCAACGCTGGCGCGACCGGAGAGCTCGACATAGCCTTGAGCGGCCGAAGCAATACGCGAAGTCGGAATATCGGCAATGGCACGAACGCGCCGGTAATTGGAAGTCCAGGCAACCAGGCTGATGATTGCGATTAAGGTCAAGCAGCCCATCCAGATTGCACGATCGCTTGAATACAGCGCGACCATTAGCAAACCCAGATGGCCGGCTGACGTCAGTGCATCAACGTACTGGCCGCGAATACCCCTCAGCATATCCGAGCTTAGCTGGCGAAACGCTGACTAATATCGACGTCTTTCAGCTCAGCATTGGCAAAACGCAGCAGATCAAAAGCCGGGAAGCTGAATAGCCTTGCGACTATCAAATCGGGGAACTGTTCGATGCGGACGTTATTGATGTTGACGCTATCGTTGTAGAACTCGCGACGGTCGGCAAGCGCGTTTTCCAGACCGCTTATACGCGCTTGCATATGCAGGAAATTTTCGTTGGCTTTCAGGTCAGGGTAGGCTTCGGCAAGCGCGAACAAATTACCCAAGCCTGCCCGCAGAGCGCCTTCGGCAGTGCCCAATGAACGAATATCACGGGACTCCTGCGCGTCAGCCACACGGGCTCGCGCCTGGATTACTTTTTCCAGTGTATCTTGCTCGTACTTCATGTATTGCTTGCAGGTATCCACCAGTTTGGGCAGCTCATCATGACGCTGCTTGAGCAGCACATCGATATTGGCCCAGGCTTTTGAGACATTGTTTTTGATGTTTA
>JBDTOX010000010.1:0-18254 GCA_039933015.1 Methylophilaceae bacterium | reverse complement strand
AAATGCTCCGCGCCTGCACTGGGATAGGCACGCCAAATGTCAACTGTAAGTCTGGGGAGGCTACTTTCCCTGTCTGGCGATTGATGATAGATACACCACTATCATCAACGAGTAACTTCACGCCCACTCTATTGGTTTGATTTATTTAACAGGCAAGACCACAAAGGCTGCAGCCTCCACCAAATTGGATTTGTAGGGATGGGTAGGACTCCTGTACAACTTGGTAACTTTCCGTACATAGTCCTTGGTCTCAGGATAGGGGGGGATACCGCGGTACTTCTCCACAGCGTGTTCACCGGCGTTGTAAGCTGCAGCAACCAAGGGTACATTACCCTTGAAAAACGCCAGCAGCCATTGCAGATAGGCCAATCCGCCCCTGATGTTATCTGCCGGGTCGAAAGCATTCTTGACGCGGAAGCGCTGGGCAGTCTCAGGGATGAGCTGCATCAGGCCTTGCGCATTTTTAGGTGATTTTGCGTGTACATTGAAACCCGACTCAACAGAAATTATTGCCAAAACAAGTTTAGGATCAACTTTGTAGTCAGGTGCCAGCTGATACACCAAATCGGAGATAGGGCCCTTAAAATAGACAGTTTCATCTGTCTGCCCATGATCATGATCTGTATCGATTGCAGGCTTATCAGGCAATAGACATGAAGGCAATGGCGCTGGGGTAGAAGACCGGATGTATCGCAGCATATCCCTTGCGTGTATGTGTCCTTGGTTACTAGCCAGGGTGAACAGTTGCGCAGCTACGCCATCGTCCCTGGTAACGCCACGTCCATTGGCATACATCCATCCGAGAGCGTATTGTGCATCAGCATATCCTGATCTGGCGGCACGGCAATAGAGATCAACCGCTTTGGTATAGTCCAGCGATACGCCTTCTGCATGTTCATATTTGACAGCCATGGCCACCAGTGCAGCAGGTTTATCCAAAATCTCAACCACATCCGGCGAGTCCATAAAAAGCTTGTCGTCTGCTTGTGCACTACTAACAATCAAGGTCCACATAGCCAGCGCAAGCAATGATTTGTTTGAATTAGCCATATTTCCGCCCCTATTTGATATTAAATAAAGGCAAGCAAATTACGCACCAGCGTTTTATTATAATTTTCTCTGTTAGCTGGCACTCATCCGGAATCGTCTTGCTACTTGCCTCTTGCGGGAAAGAGAGTAATCAGTGTATTTGGATAAAGATTTGCTAACTAACATCCACCAGCATGTCCAACTGTAAGTGTAAATAAATCCGACAATGTAAACAGCCCCGTCATTAGTCCGCCACTGGCTAGTAATCCCCTGGGAGCGATGCTACCCGTAGGAGATGTTTTGTTTGGATGATTGTCATTCCTCGTGACATGCGCATGTTGTGTCGCTGTAAACTGCCACTTGACGGGGAGAAGATTTCCGAAGCGGCAATAGTGTCCTGGCTTGAGCCGGAGTCAGCTCGGGTCATTTTCTTCGGGCTTAAGTGAGCTAGTAGATATAACTTGGCTCATCATTTATATGCTAAGCTGAATTCAGCATAAGAAATCAGTTTAACGAATCAGCTTAACGCCATAATAATCAGAATCATTTTCTACAATATGAATTTATGTCATTAAGATAGGAAAATTTTTATCTTTGTGTAAAATGAGCCTTGGACAAGCTGAAATGAAAATGAAACAGTACTCCATGTAAAATTAGGTGAATATTCGTTATTTAATATTCGCACAAAAATTTTGACTTGTTACGCCGCCGCTCCTTCCAACTGCGAAAGAGGTAATCAAAGTGAATACACAACAATACACTAACACCACGAGATGGCTGGCCTGTTTAGCTTTCGTATTTTCCATCCTGACCCTTGGCGGATGTGCCGGCAACGGACATCCGCCACTTTCTGCCGGAGAAGGGCAAGTTCCCGTGCATGATTACCTGGTCGGGCCCGGTGACAGCGTGAATATCATTGTCTGGCGCAATCCCGAAGTTTCCATGACGGTTCCGGTTCGACCAGACGGAAAAATCACGACACCCCTAGTGGAAGACCTGCCGGCCAGCGGAAAAACGGCATCTCAATTAGCCAGGGACATTGAGAAAGCACTCTCCAAATATATTCAAGAGCCGATTGTTACCGTTATTGTGGCAGAGTTTGTTGGGCCATACAGCGAGCAAATCCGCGTCATAGGCCAAGCCGCGAAACCTCAGGCCCTCCCATTCCGTGAGAACATGACGATGCTGGATGTTTTGATTGCAGTGGGCGGCGTCACAGAATTTGCCGCCGGCAACAGAGCCAGCGTCATTCGGAACATCGGGGGAAAATCGCAGCAGTTTAGTGTCCGATTGGACGACCTGATCAAGGACGGCGACATATCTGCCAACGTACTCATGCGACCTGGCGATGTTCTGGTGATACCGGAAAGCTTTTTCTGATTGGCGGTACGCGATTACCGCCCATTCCATTAGCTGAGATTCGCACTTGAGCTAAATAATGACCAAGTCCGAGGCTTTGAAGACTCAAAGCCGACGACGGACCTTATAGACGATCCTTATAAAGGAGACTGTTAAGATGGAGGATCTCAAAAACCAGCTGTTACCCTATATAAAGGGGATATGGCAATATCGCTGGCACGGAGCAATTATTATTTGGGTTGTTGCGATAGCCGGATGGCTAGTAGTGTACAAACTGCCTGAAAGTTATAAGTCATCTGCAAGAATTTACGTAGATACCGAAAGCGTTTTGAAACCACTGCTAGCAGGAATGGCGCAACCGCCCAACGTTGAGCAGCAAGTGACGATCATGAGCCGCACCCTGATAAGCCGCCCCAATGTGGAAAGAGTCATACGCATGGGCGACTTGGATATCAAGACCAAGAACGCGCAAGACAGTGAGCAACTCATCAAAGATTTGATGGACGACATCAAGATCGAGGCAACCAAGCGTGATAACCTCTTCACGATTTCTTATGCCAACAAAGACCCAAAGGTTGCTAAAGGGGTCGTTCAGTCTTTATTGACCATCTTTGTCGAAGGAAGCCTTAGAGACAATAAGAAAAACACGACTTCGGCAATTCGCTTTATAGATGATCAAATCAAGGAATATGAGGACAAACTGATCGCCGCGGAAACCGCCCTCAAGTCATTCAAGCAAAAAAATATAGGCCTAATGCCTCGTCAAAACAGCGACTATGCAACGCAACTGTCTGAAGCTGTGGATGGGCTCAACCAGGCCAGTCTGGAACTGAAGGAAGCAGAACGGGCACGCGACGCCATCAAAAACCAAATCTCGGGGAACGAGCCAGGTCTCATCATCGATGAGGGTCCAGCAACGGCCCCCAATCCTGAAATCGACGAACGCATCCAAGCCTTAAACAAAAATCTGGATGCTCTGCGCCTGCAATTTACGGAGCAGCACCCGGACATTGTTTCGACGAAGCGCCTGATTAAACAACTTGAAGAGCGCAAAAAAGAAGAAGCCAAGCTAATCAAACCAAGCGGCGACCTTGGAAAAAATTATAGCCCCATGCTTCAACAGCTGAATATTGCTCTAGCACAGGCTGAGGCTACCGTAGCATCTATGCGCGCCCGTGTAGAAGAATATTCTTCCCGTTACAATCGCATAAAATCCATGAGCAATGCCGTGCCCGAAGTAGAAGCGGCCCTATCTCAACTTAATCGCGATTACCAAGTGAACAAGGCCAATTATGAAAAACTCCTCGAAAGTCGCGAAACCGCCAAGATGTCTGGTGATATGAGAGCCACTTCCGATTTGATGACATTCAGGATTATTGACCCGCCGACGGATCCCAAAATGTCCACAGGTCCTAATCGAGCAATACTATTCACTCTTGTATTACTGGCGGCTTTAGCAAGCGGAATCGGGAGCGCATTCATAATGAGTCAAATTAACCCCACCTTTCATAGCCAGAGCAGTCTTCGGGAGGTTACCGGTTGGCCTATCCTGGGTACGGTGAGGATGATTTGGACTGAGCAGGAAATAGTCAAACGCAAAAAGAAACTCTATGCCTTCTGCTTTTCCTTGGTATTTTTGTTGGGCTTGTATGGCACATTAATGACAACATTGGCTCCAAGCATCTTGCCGTCAAGCACCTTGCCACATTGATTTCAAACATTTTTGACACAAGATACACCGCAGAACAGTATGATTTAAGCAACACCAGAATGGCACGCTAACCATCAAGGAAACGCATACCACCGGAGGCAGTATGAGCATTATTGAAAAAGCAGTAGGCAAACTCGACCAGATCGAAAAAGAGCAAAAAGCCCGCATACCGAAGGCGCTAGTCTCAATCGAATTTGATCAGGAACCCGAGATTGGACAGAGTGAAGTAGCGGACGAGATCAACAAAACTCTTTTACATGACGCGCCATCGCAATCGAATTTGGCCATAATCGACCTCACCAGGTTGCACGGCTTGGGCATGGTCACACCTAACGATGAAAAAACTCAAATTGTCGAAGAATTTCGCATTATCAAGCGGCCATTGATTACCAACGCCTTCAATCAGGGCGCCAAACGGATCAACAATGGCAATCTGATTATGGTCACCAGCGCTCTTGCCGGCGAGGGAAAATCCTACTGTGCCATCAACCTGGCAATGAGTATCGCCATGGAAATGGATCACACTGTTTTATTGATTGATGCTGACGTAGCCAGCCCTTCAATACCTAACTCCCTTGGAGTGAAAAACGACAGGGGTCTTTTGGATGTCCTTCTTGACGACAAACTTGAACTGGCTGACGTCATGATGAGAACCAATGTCGAAAAACTCTCAATCCTTACGTCCGGGAGAAAAAGCAGGCATGCAACCGAACTGTTGGCGAGCCAGAGCATGAGCGATTTATTGACGGAAATCGCACAACGTTACCCTGAGCGTATTATCATTTTCGACTCCCCACCTTTACTGCTCACCAGTGAGTCACGCGTATTGGCAAGCCAGATGGGACAGATCGTGCTGGTGGTAGAGGCTGAAACCACGCCTCAAAAGACTGTCATGGAAGCGCTTCGCCAGATCGAATCGTGCGAGGTCATCAATTTAATCTACAATAAGGCAAGACCATTCCCCGGTGGAGATCTTTACGGCTATGACTACAACTAAAGTGCCTACGAATACCTTCTCCCATAGAAGTTTATTTCCTTTCGTCGGCTCCTCAGCAACGGTAATGTTGCTGCTCTCGTTCCATTCTGGCGCAGCCGACTGGACCATCACCCCGACTCTGGGGTTGAAAGAAACCTATACCGACAATGTGAGGTTGACGCACGATAACAAGCAGAGCGATTTCATCACTCAGATTAATCCCGGCATATCCTTGACTGGAACGGGCCCCCACCTGACGGCCGATGCCCGCTATGTAATGCAAAATATTTTCTATGTTGAAGAAAACAACCATAACGCAACAAACCACCGCTTAAATGCCAACGCAAATGCGGAACTGCTGGACGACCTTTTTTTTGTTGATGCTAAAGCCTCAATCGCCCAACGCAGCATATCTTCCTTTGGCCCGCAGACAACGGACAACACCAATATCACTAATAACAGCACCAACGTAAAAACCTATAGCATCAGCCCCTACCTACTAAACCACTACCAAAATTTTGCTTCATCTGAATTGCGCTACACCCATGATTCAGTCAGCACAACAAATAGCGGGTCAGCAGTATCAAGTGGGCTATCCAACAGCCAATCGGACAAAATCCTGATGAGCCTGCGAAGTGGCACTGACTTCAGAATTCTAGGCTGGGGCCTGAACTACAATAAACAACGCATTGACTTCAATAGCGGCCAAACTGTCGACCTGGAAAGCTATGGCGGAGATCTTCGTTACCTGATCACACCACACTTTGGCCTGACAGCAACCGGCGGAGAAGAAAAGAACAACTATCTGTCATTAGCTGGCAAGTCAACCGGCGGCCCTTACTGGACAGCCGGGTTTGAATGGAACCCATCCCAAAGAACAAGCATTGCGGCAAATGTAGGAAAAAGATTTTTTGGCAACACCTCCTCCCTCAAGGCTGATTATCGTTCGCGCAAAACATACTGGAACGTGCGTTACGACGAAGGCATCACGACTACCCGTGGTCAGTTTCTGCTTCCTGCCACCATCGATACAGCGGCCTTCCTGGCCAATAGCCCAGAATTCGTCGCCGCCTTCCCTACAGAAGCCGAGCGTCTGGCGGCCGCAGAAGCCTTCATCAGCGCCAATGGCCTTCCAGAGTCACTCGGGGATTCCGTTAATTTAATAACCAACCGATTTTTTCTGCAAAAAAGCTTGCGCGCGTCCGTATCTATCACCGGTGTGCGAAACACTGTCGTACTCAGCTTATTCGATATAAAACGCGATGCACAAACATCACAAAGTTCAGATAGCACTCTACTGGGGACAAGCGACCTCTCACTACTCAACAGCACAAAACAAGTGGGTGTCAATGCTTTATGGAATAGGAGAATTTCGCAACGAACCAGCGCAAACTTCAGCGCGGCGTATACCAGAACAAGCTCTCCCGCAACCGGCAGGGAGGACAACTACAAGAGACTTAGAATTGGCCTAACAAGACAGCTTCAGTCCAAAGTTAACGGAACAATTGAATTACGACATAATGAGCTGGATTCCAACCAAGGCAGTAGCCTTGGCTATAAGGAGAATTCCATTTTAGCCTCGGTAAACATAATATTTTAGCGGGCAACTATGTATGAATCATACTATGGCCTCAGTGCCAAACCGTTTCAATTAAGGCCTGACCCGAATTTTTTCTTCGGCAGCAAAGGCCACAAGCGTGCTATGTCCTATTTGGAATACGGGCTGAGCCAGAGAGAGGGATTCATCGTCATCACAGGTGAAGTCGGGGCGGGCAAAACCACCTTGGTTCGTAATCTTTTCCGCAAACTCGAACCTGAAAAAATCATAGCTGCACAAATAGTAAATTCCCACCTCAATTCTAACGACACATTAAGAATGGTAGTCGCGGCTTTTGGACTTCCTTTCAAAGACGTCACTAAGGCGGCCCTGTTAACCAAGCTTGAGCAGTTCCTTCTGCAGTGTGACAAGCAGGGAAAACGAGTACTCCTGATAGTGGACGAAGCACAAAACCTTTCGACTCGTACTGTCGAGGAGTTAAGAATGCTTTCCAACTTTCAAACCGCTGACAATTCATTGCTGCAAATCTTCCTGCTTGGTCAGCCAGAATTCAGAAAAACTCTGCTTAGTGGTGACATGCAACAATTGCTGCAAAGGGTAATCGCCAGCTACCACCTGGGGCCAATGGATGCTGCGGAAACACAGGCCTATATTGAACATCGGCTACATACCGTTGGCTGGCAGGGTGATCCATCGTTGAGTGAAGATGCCTTCACTAGCATCTACGGTTTCACGGGAGGCATCCCACGAAAAATAAATACCCTATGTGATCGACTTTTTCTCATGGGCTATCTTGAGGAAATTCATAATTTCGGAAGCTCAGAGGTCAATGAGGTCATTAGCGACATTCAGCAGGAGTTTACTGTCCCCGTCTCGGAAACTGATGCCAAAACCAAAAACGTTTCTGACGCCACGCAAATTGTGCAGACCGAAATTATACTTGCCAACTTGGAAGATACGGACGAAAGGCTCGCCAAGATGGAGCAGTCAGTCATCCTCGTGCTGGGCCTGCTCAAGAAGGTTCTCTCCTTGACCAGCGTCAAGCGCCTTGTTGGTAAAGAAAAAGATTGATGCCTATCCTTATTTCAGCTTCTGCACAAACTCCACACAGAATGCTGTGTGTGGTAGGAGCGCGTCCGAACTTTGCTATGCCGGAGGAAATCAACCGAATATTGACTAACCAGATTACTGACCCCCTTTCTACCTGTGAGCGCAGTGGCGGCATGACTGGCAAGGTGCCAGAAATCCGGCATGTGCAGGCCTCGACACACACTGCTACAAGAAATTACTGCTAGCTGGAAAATAACTTGCGGAGATGATCAACATGAAGCCCCCCGCAGACAAGGAACAGATAACCCTAGCCCTGATACGCAATGCCATGACCATCGACGTCGAGGATTACTTTCAGGTCTCGGCTTTTGCCCCCCACATCCCAAGAGATAGCTGGCCATCCCTGTCATGTCGGGTGGAGAGAAACATCGAGCGTATCCTTGCCATACTGGATGAAAAAGAGGTCAAAGCGACATTTTTCACTCTGGGCTGGATTGCGGAGCGCTACCCGCAACTCGCTCGCAGCATCGTTGATAACGGCCACGAATTGGCAAGCCATGGCTACCATCATTTACGCGTGTCAGACCAAAGTCCGGGCGAATTCCGGGATGACATCACCCGCAGCAAAAAACTTCTGGAAGACCTTGGGGGCCAAGCGGTTATTGGTTACCGCGCGCCCAGCTTCTCGATCAGCACCAACAACCTATGGGCACTGGATATTTTGCTAGAGGCAGGATACCGCTACAGCTCGAGTATTTATCCAATCAAGCATGACCACTACGGCATGCCGGACGCGCCGCGTTTCAAATTCCAGCCACGTGGGCAAAGTGGCTTGGTCGAATTGCCCGCCACCACGGTAAAGCTGTTAGGGCGTAATCTACCTGCAAGTGGCGGCGGCTATTTCCGTCTGTTGCCGTACAGCCTTTCCCGCTGGCTCATGAATCATGTCAACCATACCGATCTACAGCCCTGCATTTTTTATTTTCACCCTTGGGAAATTGACCCGGGGCAGCCCCGACAAAGAAATATCGGCTTGAAAACCCGCTTCCGTCATTATGTAAATCTGTCTCGCACCGAGCCACGCATTCGCTCATTGCTCCGGGATTTTCAATGGGGGCGCATGGACCACATTTTCATGGGAGAAGACTAGTGACGGGAGAAGGAATCATGACGTTTCGCCAAGGATTTGAAACTGCGCCACCCGGCGCATCACCCCACATCACAATCACATTGCTCAGCCACACCGACTTCGGAAAATGGGACGCTTTTGTCGAAACCTGTCAGGAAGCCACGTTTTTCCATCGTGCGGGATGGAAAACCATCATTGAGAAAGCCTTCGGCCATCGCACACACTACCTGCTGGCGGAACGAAACGACGCCATTGTTGGCGTATTGCCGCTGACGGAGATTAAAAGCTACTTGTTTGGTCATTCACTGGTCTCCAATGCGTTTTGCGCATATGGCGGGATTGCCGCCTCGGATGAGGAGGCCCGCAACGCGCTAGATCAACATGCACAAGCGCTGGCGCGAGAACTGAACGTGGACCACATGGAATATCGCCAGCTCGACCCGTTTCATGCCGATTGGCCAAGCCAGGATTTGTACTTCACTTTCCGCAAGCCGATTGATCCGGATGTAGAAAAAAATATGCTGGACATCCCGCGCAAACAGCGCGCCATGGTTCGCAAAAGCATCAAATACGGCCTCACCAGCGAACTGGATAGCGGGGTTGATCGCTTCTTTTCCCTGTTCGCCGACAATGTGAAACGGCACGGCACGCCAGCCCTGCCCAAACGCTATTTTGCCCTGCTGCGAGAAGTGTTTGGCAAGGATTGTGAAATACTCTCCGTACTTCATGAAGGCCAACTCGTCAGCAGCGTGCTGACATTCTATTTCAGAAATGAAGTACTCCCCTATTACGCCGGCGACCGGGAGGATGCCCGACACCTGGCGGCAAATGACTTCAAATATTGGGAACTGATGCGCATGGGGTGCGAGCGCGGCTACCGGTTGTTCGATTACGGGCGAAGTAAGCTCGGCACGGGACAATATCATTTCAAGAAGAACTGGGGCTTTGAACCTACACCACTCCACTATGAGTATTATCTGGTCAATGCCCGGAGCATTCCACAACACAACCCCCTCAACCCCAAATACCGCTTACCCATTCAAATGTGGCGCAAGCTACCGACTTCTGTCGCCAATTTCCTGGGTCCGCACATCGTGAAAAACCTGGGATAAGGCATGAAAGAGCTGCTGTTTCTTGCTCATCGTATCCCTTACCCACCCAACAAGGGTGACAAGATTCGTTCGTACCATCTGCTTAAACATCTGTCCCGTAATTTCAGGATTCATCTTGGTGCGTTCGTTGATGCCGCTGAAGACTGGCAATACACGCAGTCCCTTGTAGACATGGTGGCTGGTGAAATGAAATTGCTGCCGTTGAACCCACATTGGGCCACACTGCGCAGCACTTATGGGTTATTGAGTGGAGAGCCGCTCACAGCCCCGTATTATCGAGATGCCGCGCTACAAAACTGGGTTGACCAGTTGATTGCCAACCGGCACATCCGTCATGTTGTGGTGTATTCGTCCGCCATGGCCCAGTACGTCATGGCATACCCGAAACTGCATCGTGTTATCGATTTCGTGGATATCGATTCCGACAAATGGCGGCAATATGCCGAGCGCAAATCCTGGCCGATAAGCTGGGTATATCGCCGCGAAGCGCGCTCGCTGTTCGCTTACGAGCGCCGCATCGCCAGCACCCTGGAGGCCTCTACCTTTGTCTCTCGCGCCGAGGCTGAACTGTTTCAGCAGCTGGCGCCCGAGTGTGCCAGCCGGGTCGGCTATTACAACAATGGCGTGGACCTGGATTACTTTTCTCCTGCACGTACCTACGACATGCCCTACCCGCTTGGTGAACGCGTGCTTGTCTTTACCGGCGCAATGGACTACTGGGCCAATGTGGATGCCGTCGCCTGGTTTGCCCGCGAAGTTTTTCCCGCGCTGCACGCGCAATTTTCTGATGTACGCTTCTACATCGTCGGTTCGCGGCCCACTGCAGAGGTGCAGGCACTAGCTGGTGCCGCCATTATCGTGACCGGCAGCGTGCCAGATGTTCGCCCCTATGTGGCCCACGCTGCGATTTCCGTGGCGCCGTTGCGCATTGCGCGCGGCATTCAGAACAAGGTACTCGAGGCCATGGCTATGGCCAAAACGGTCATCGTTTCACCACAGGCCCTTGAAGGCATTGATGCCGAAATCAACCATGAAGTGATCCTCGCGTATGATGCGGCAGCATTCATCTCGCACATTGCAGCGCAATTGTCACAGCCTGACGAAACACTGGGGCAGGCAGCGCGCCGGCGCGTGGAACAAACCTACAGCTGGAACAACAGCCTGCAGCGTGTGGATCGATTGCTGGAGCAGGCTCCCGCTATTTCAAACCCAGTCGATCAACCCAGGCAGGTGTAATGAAAAACCCAAGCCCAATATTCACTCCTCACTCCCCTGGCAAATACTGGCGCGTATACATGGCGCTCGTAATTGCGGCACTGGTCAGCCTGGTGTGGATTTATCAGGAAACAGCAGTATCTCTGGTTGCCCTCTGGCAGAGCTCAGAAACCTACGCCCATGGCTTCATCATTTATCCCATTAGCCTCTATCTCATCTGGCGCGAGCGGACTCACCTAAGCTCGATCACACCCCGCCCCAGCGCATTGGCCCTCGCCGCCCTCGCGGTTTTCGGCCTTGGGTGGCTGATTGCCCAGTCCGCAGGCGTACAGGTCGCCGAACAATATATGTTCGTTGCCATGATTCCGGCAGTCACCGCATCCATACTCGGTTTACGCGTTGCCCGCGCCATGGCTTTTCCATTGGCATTTACCTTGCTGGCTGTGCCGTTCGGCGAAATCTTTGTCCTTCCCCTCATCAATTTCACCGCAGACTTCACCGTGTCTGCGCTGCAACTTACGGGTATTCCGGTATTTCGCGAAGGCACTCAATTCACCATCCCCTCCGGCCACTGGTCAGTAGTAGAGGCCTGCAGCGGCGTACGTTACCTCATCGCATCGTTCACCCTGGGTTGTCTGTATGCCTACCTGACTTATCGCTCGCGACTGCGCCAACTCGTTTTCATCGTGCTTTCCATCATCGTGCCGATTATCGCAAATGGCCTGCGTGCCTACATGATCGTGTTGATCGGTCACTTCAGCAACATGCAGCTCGCTGTCGGGGTCGATCATCTGATTTATGGCTGGTTGTTCTTCGGCCTCGTCATGCTGGCGCTATTCTGGGTTGGCAGCCGCTGGCGTGAAGATGGCAAAGCACCCGCGCAAAGCAAAACGGCGTCAATACCTGGCGTCGCTCCTACAGCCGCTACTACCCCCTTGTGGGCCACCGGTTTTGCCGTCGCCGCACTTGCGATCGCATGGACCCCACCAACCTACCTGCATCATCTGGAACAGCAAACTTTCAACCCTGCTCCAGTGACACTGCTACTGCCACAAACCATAGGGCCATGGACTGCTGCGTCACCTATCACCGGGCTAAAACCCCGCTTTCCGGGTGCGGCATCTACTGTGATGCAGGAATATCGCAACGGTGATCAGGTCATCGGCATTTATATCGCCTTTTTCCGCAACCAGCGCCAGAATGCCGAAGCGATCACTTCCCTGAATGTCCTCGCCGATGAAAAAATTCATGAATGGAGCACAATCGGCGAATCGAGACGCACCCTGCACGGTGAAAAAGAGCCAGGCAGCGTTCGGCAAAGCCTCTTGCGCTGGGGCAATCTCCACATGCTGGCCTGGCAGTGGTACTGGATAGGCAACACGCAAACCGCCAATGCCTATTGGGCAAAATGGCTTCAGGCCAAACAACGTCTCATGGGCAGGAGCAATGACGGTGTGGATGTTGTTATTTTTGCCCCTTACGACACGCGGCCCGATGGAGTTGTGACGACAATGGAAAATTTTCTTGCACAGGCTTCTCCTGCGTTACGGCAAAGCCTGGAACAAGCGAGAGGAAATAAATGACGCGCCCCGTCACAGACATGCCGTTGATTGTCCACGTCATCCACCGATTCGGTGTCGGTGGCCTGGAAAACGGTGTGGTTAACCTGATCAATCACATGCCTGCGGATCGCTATCGGCACGCCATCGTGTGTCTGCAGGGGTACACCGATTTCCGCAAGCGGCTAAAGCAGGATAACGTCGAGATCTATGACATGGCAAAGCAGGATGGCCACGATCTTGGCTTGTATGTGCGGCTGTTCCGGATTTTTCGGCAGCTGCGGCCTGCGATTGTGCATACCCGCAACCTATCAGCCCTGGAAATCCAAGTAGTGGCTGCGCTGGCGGGTGTGCGTGGTCGCGTGCATGGAGAGCATGGCCGCGACATCTACGACCTGTATGGCAAAAATAAGAAATACAACCTGCTGCGCAAGCTGATTCGCCCGTTTGTCGGCCACTACATTGCCGTCAGCAAGGATTTGCAGAACTGGCTTATGGATACGGTTGGCGTCATGCGCGACAAAGCGAGTCAGATCTACAACGGCGTGGACAATATCCGTTTTCGCCCTTCGCACGCCCCACGCGAATACCTTGGCCCTCCGGGATTTTTTCACAACGACAACATCATCATCGGTAGTGTCGGGCGCATGGTAGCCGTCAAGGATTACCCCAATCTGGTCCAGGCCTTTTTAATACTGCTGGAACTGGCTCCGGCACTACGTAACCGTCTGCGCCTGCTCATCGTCGGTGATGGAGAAACTCGCGCCACCTGTCTGCAACTGCTAGATCAGCAAGGCGCCGGTCAACTCGCGTGGCTCCCAGGCGAGCGCGCCGATATCCCCGAACTCATGGCCGCCATGGATATCTTCGTACTACCTTCCCTGGGCGAAGGTATCTCCAATACCATTCTAGAGGCCATGGCAACCGGCTTGCCCGTGATTGCAACCAGAGTGGGCGGCAATCTGGAACTGGTGCATGAAGGGACGACCGGCTTCCTGGTTCCTCCCGCCGACCCGGATGCAATGGCACATGCTCTGCTAAATTATGTCCGCGATGCTGACCAGCGGCATGCTCATGGTCGTGCCGCGCGCACCATCATTGATCGCCAGTTCAGCCTGGATGCAATGGTACAGGGCTATTTGTCGGTCTACGGACGCATACTGAAACGATAAGGATAACCATCACCATGTGCGGAATTGTCGGCATTTTCGACCTCAAGGGGCGACGAAACATCAATCAGGAACTTCTGGCACGCATGAACCAGGCCCAGTTCCACCGGGGACCCGATGAGGGTGGTATGCACACGGAACCGGGTCTGGGCTTGGGCCACCGCCGACTTTCCATCATTGACCTCTCCAGCGGCCAACAACCGCTGTTCAATGAAGACGGCAGCGTGATCGTCACGTTCAATGGCGAAATCTATAATTATCCAGAACTCATGGCAGAATTGATCCAACTGGGCCACACGTTCCGCACCCATTGCGATACCGAAGTCATCGTCCATGCCTGGGAACAGTGGGGTGAGAGCTGCGTCGAACGCTTTCGTGGTATGTTCGCCTTCGGCCTGTGGGATCGCAACAAGGAAACCCTATTCCTGGCGCGCGACCGCATGGGCGTAAAACCGCTATTCTATGCCTTGCTCGATGATGGCCAACTGATTTTCGGTTCTGAACTCAAAGCGCTGACCGCGCATCCCGGACTCAAACGCGAAATTGATCCATATGCGGTAGAGGAATATTTTGCCTACGGCTATGTGCCGGAGCCGCGTACCATCTACAAACAGGCGCTCAAACTTCCGCCTGCACATACGCTCACGGTCAAGCGCGGCGAGCCCTTGCCTGCGCCCAGGCAATACTGGGATGTATCGTTCAAGAGTATCGGCCTGATCAGCGAACAGGACGCACAACATGAGTTGGTCGACCGCTTGCGCGAATCAATCAAGATTCGCCTGATGTCCGAAGTACCGCTAGGTGCATTTCTTTCCGGCGGCGTTGATTCCAGCGCGGTGGTCGCGATGATGGCTGGCCTCATGTCCGATCCGGTGAACACCTGCTCAATCGGGTTCAACGACCGTGCATATAACGAATCAGAATTCGCAGAGCTAGTCGCCAATCGCTACCATACGCACCATTCGCTAGACATAGTAGATACCGACGACTATGGACTGATTGATACCCTCGCTGCGTTATACGATGAACCCTATGCCGACAGCTCCGCCATTCCCACCTATCGCGTGTGCCAATTAGCGCGCAAGCGCGTCACTGTGGCCTTATCCGGCGATGGCGGCGACGAGACTTTCGCCGGTTACCGGCGCTATCGCTGGCACATGCACGAGGAGCGCGTACGTAATCTACTACCCTTGTCTTTGCGTCGTCCATTGTTTGGCCTGCTAGGCACAACCTACCCCAAGGCCGATTGGGCGCCGAAAATGCTACGTGCCAAGACGACACTTCAGGCACTGGCGCGCGACAGCATGGAAGCGTATTTTCACAGCGTTTCATTCGTGTCGGATGAACTGCGCGGACGCATGTTTAGCGCACGTTTCAAGCAGGACCTGCAAGGCTACCAGGCCATAGAGGTGATGCGTGGTCACGCAAAAAATGCGCCTGAGCACCCCTTGTCTGCAATTCAATATCTCGATTACAAAACCTATTTGGTAGGAGACATCAATACCAAGGTGGATCGCGCCAGCATGGCGCACGCACTGGAAGTGCGCGAACCCCTTATGGATCACAAGCTGATCGAATGGGTAGCTGGCCTGCCGCCAGAACTAAAACTAAATGGCACTGAAGGCAAGCACGTACTCAAAAAGGCCATGGAAGCACATTTGCCAAACGAGGTCCTGTACCGACCGAAAATGGGTTTCGCAGTACCCCTGGCGAGCTGGCTGCGCGGCCCTTTACGCGACCAAACGCGCGCGGCCGTGCTGGGCACACGCATGTCAGACTCGGGTTTATTTGACATGGATTTTCTGTGCGGAATGGTAGATCAGCACCAAAGTGGTCTGCACGATTACAGCACCTCAATTTGGACTTTGCTGATGTTCGAAGCGTTCCTGCGTAACAATGAAGGCAATGTGCAGGTAAATCCTGCTACACGTGTCGCCGAGGCGATGGCATGATTTCCGTCGCTGCGTTCATGCGCAGTCTGACATGTCCTGCCGTCGTCTGGTCATGCACGATAAAAAAGAAGATATACAAATCCAGCACGGGCTCCACACAAGCTGAAAAAACTTGAAGATTCTAACTTTCACCACACTCTACCCCGACACGACGCGCAACCGGCACGGTATTTTTGTTGAAACCCGGTTGCGTCAGTTGATCATGCATACAGGCATCGAAGCCAAGGTAGTAGCACCGGTACCCTGGTTCCCCTGGAAAGCTTCAATGTTTGGCGATTATGCCGCTTATGCACGTGTACCGCGTCAAGAGCTATACCACGGCATTGAGGTTTATCACCCACGCTACCCCTTGCTGCCCAAAATCGGGATGTCACTCACCCCCTGGCTGATGGCGCAAGCGGTAACGCCTATCCTGCAGGGATTGCTGCGCGATGGTTATGATTTTGATGTGATTGATGCACATTATTTTTATCCCGATGGAGTCGCGGCGGCATTACTTGCGCGCACCTTCCGCAAGCCGCTGGTGATAACCGCGCGTGGCAGCGACCTCAACCTGATCGCTCGCCTGCCTTTGCCGCGCAAATGGATTAGCTGGGCGACGCGCCGTGCCGATCACCTGATAACAGTGAGTACGGCGTTGAAGCAAGTACTGGTTGAAATGGGCGTGCATCCTTCAAAAATTACGGCGCTGCGCAATGGTGTAGATATGGCGCTGTTCAGGCCTGTTGAACGCGAGATGATGCGTCGCACGCTGGGTGTAAGTGGTTTCGTGCTGCTATCTGTCGGCAATCTGGTGCCCGCAAAAGGCCATGATCTTGTGATTGAAACCGTCGCGCATCTGCCTGATGCCATGCTGCTGATCATCGGCCAAGGGCCAGATCAGCCTCGGCTGTGCCGGATGATCGCAGACCTCGGCCTTGATGATCGAGTTCGCATACTGGGCAACATGGAACAGGATGCGCTGCGCAATCATTATGGCGCAGCTGATGCCTTGGTGCTGGCCTCGGCGCGCGAGGGCTGGCCTAACGTATTGCTGGAGTCCCTGGCTTGCGGCACGCCTGTGATCGCGACCAGCGTAGGCGCGGCACCAGACATCGTCGCAGCACCTGAAGCCGGCATGTTGGTGGCCGAGCGCAGCAGCACAGCGCTGCTTGCGGCAATCCGCCAGCTCAGGGAGCACTATCCTGACCGTGTCGCCACGCGCACTTATGCCGAGCAATTCAGCTGGGACGAAACAAGCGCTGGACAGGTGCAGGTATTCAACCGCTTGACTCGGGCACACACCTCATGAAAATCCTCTACCATCACCGCATCCGCTCCAAAGATGGCCAGTACGTCCATGTTGAGGAAATGATAGGCGCATTGAAGGCGCTCGGCCATGAAGTCATCCTGGTCGCGCCAGCGGCAATGGAGAAAGAAGAGTTCGGTGCGGATGCTGGCTTAGTGGTCTGGATGAAACGGCATTTGCCCCAGATCGCATACGAGTTATTAGAGCTGTCTTACGCGGTGCTAGCCTTTTTCCGGTTACGGCACGCTATGCGTAAGCACCGTCCGGATTGCCTGTATGAGCGCTATAACTTGTTCTTGCCGGCTGGCATATGGCTCAAGCGCCTATATGGCTTACCGATGCTGCTGGAAGTGAATGCGCCCTTGTATCAAGAACGTGCACGTTATGACGGCATTTCACTCAAGCGATTTGCGCAATGGACGCAACATTATGCCTGGCACGGTGCAGATTACGTGTTGCCGGTCACGCATGTGCTGGGCGACATGGTTGCTGCTGAGGGTGTACCCAAGGCACGCATTCGGGTGATTCCCAACGGCATCAATCTGGAACGCTTTGGTACCGCGCCCGACACCGAGACAGCAAAGAACATGCTCGGTCTGCAAGGTAAAATGGTGCTGGGCTTTACCGGTTTCTTGCGGGACTGGCATGGTCTCGATACCGTGATCGATTTAATCGCGCACGACAATGCCAACGCAACGCGGCACCTGCTAGTGATTGGCGATGGACCGGCACGCGCAAATCTGGAAGCCCAGGCGCACCGGCTTGGCATCGCCGATCGACTGACTATTACCGGCATCATCGGACGCGACGACGTCATGCGCCATGTCGCCGCATTCGACATAGCCCTGCAGCCGGCAGTAGTTGCCTACGCATCCCCATTGAAGCTGTTCGAATACCTGATGCTCGGGCGCGCTATCGTTGCACCGGCGCAGCCTAACATCATGGAAATTTTGAGCGACGGCAAGAATGCGGTGCTGTTCGAGCCAGGGCAGCCCGGCGCACTGGCTGATGCGATCGAACGCGTGAGCCGCGACACTGGACTGCGGCAGCGCATCGGTGCCAGTGCACGTGCCACTATCGACGAGCAAGGGCTTACCTGGATTCGCAATGCTGAGCGGGTAAGCCAACTGTTTAATGAGCTGTTGGC
>JBDTOX010000009.1:0-19092 GCA_039933015.1 Methylophilaceae bacterium | reverse complement strand
GTTCAGGTGTTCACGTTCGAGCAGAATCACTGTTCACGTTCAGCAGAATACGCACCTGTCTCCTAATCGCACATCTATGCGTTGAAAAGTCCGTTGCTGTGAGGCTACAGGGGCAGGTCAACGTTGGCAAAGATAGAAGTGCACCACGCCAACCTTTACAAGGCTATGCTTGCTAAAATTATGGCTTAACGTCGATTTTTTAAATAGGAAGGCACTATGAAGGTTTGGCAATGTATTGTGTGTGGCTTGATTTACGACGAAGCCAAAGGCTGGCCTGAAGACGGCATCGCGCCAGGTACTCTATGGGCAGATGTGCCTGAAGACTGGGCATGCCCTGATTGCGGCGTGTCCAAGTCAGATTTTGAGATGGTCGCTGTATAACAATTACGCTCTCAAGGCATCCGCATGCAATCCATCATCTTAACCAAGCACTAGATAGGCAAAAACCAATTGCTCATCTAGTGCTTGGGCTTAATTTCGTTCGAGCCTTGCTGTCATTTAAGACGCAGAGACGAAAGTGCAAGCAGGATCAATTACATTTCCAGCTGTTCTCGTTCTGCTGCTGGCCAATCCAGGTGGAAAAAACTGCCTCTGGCTTGATCAGTGCGTTCGTAAGTATGGGCACCGAAATAATCCCGCTGTGCTTGCAGCAGATTGGCCGGCAAGGATGCGCTGCGGTAGCCATCGTAATAGGACAGCGCAGCAGAGAAGGCTTGCACAGGAATGCCGTTGCGTACAGCCAGCGCAACTACGTCACGCCAGCTTGTTTGCCCCTCATGCAGTGCATTGGAAAAGTATGGGTCCAACATCAGGTTTTTAAGGCGGGAATCAAGCGCGTATGCATCGGTAATCTTTTGCAGGAAGCGTGCGCGAATAATGCAGCCACCGCGCCAGATTTGCGCGATCTCACCAAAATTAAGCTTCCAGTTATAAGCTACTTGCGCCTTATCGATTAACTGAAAGCCCTGCGCATAGGCGCAAATCTTGGAGCAGTACAAGGCATTCTTAATGGCTTCAATGACAGCTTTGCGGTCAGTCTCCTGCTTGATTGCTGGCCCTTTCAGGATTTTACTAGCTTCTACACGCTCCTCTTTCAGCGTAGACAATGCGCGGGCAAATACTGCTGCAGCGATCGCGTTGGCTGGCGAACCCAGCTCCAGCGCGTTAGCCGCAGTCCATTGCCCTGTACCCTTTTGACCTGCCGCATCCATGATTTTATCGACCAGAAAGCCTTCACCTGCCGGATCTTTTTGTTGCAGGATATCGCCAGTAATTTCGATAAGATAGCTGGAGAGCTCGCCTTTGTTCCATTCCTTGAACACTGCACCAATCTCGTCTGCACGCATGCCCAACAGGTTTTTCATGAGCCAGTAGGCTTCGCAGATGAGTTGCATATCAATGTACTCAATGCCGTTATGCACCATTTTGACGTAATGGCCGGCACCATCCGGGCCAATATATTCAGTGCAAGAGAAGCCACCCTCAACCGGCTTGCCTGGAGTTGCGCTTTCTAGCGGGTTACCGGTTTTAGGGTCAACCTTAGCGGCGATGTCACGCCAGATAGGCTCAAGCGAAGCCCATGCATTGCGTGTACCGCTAGGCATGAGCGATGGGCCAAAGCGCGCGCCGGTTTCGCCACCGGAAACACCGGAGCCAATAAATTCCAAGCCCTTGGCACGCAGTTCTTTTTCGCGACGGATAGTATCCGTCCACAAGGCGTTACCACCATCAATAATGATGTCTCCTTCTTCCAGGAAAGGCACCAGGGCGTTAATCGTTACATCGGTCGCGCTACCGGCTTTAACCAGTAAGACAATCTTGCGCGGACGCTTGATGCTGAGCACAAACGAAGCCAAATCTTCAAAACCAACCACGCGTTCATGCGATGGTTCATTTTTTTGGCATTCGGCAATAAAGCTACGCATTTTTTCCGGATTACGGTTGAATACCGCAATGGTATAACCATGATCGGCAATGTTTAATGCTAAGTTCTGGCCCATAACTGCTAAACCAACCAGTCCAATATCCGCGGTATTTGTGCTCATGATTTCTCAATTCTTTCAGTGTTGTTTATTTGTTCCGGCACAGCATGCCGGAATGGATTGCAGTGATTAATTTGCCAGACGCCACATGCTTCGACTACAACCCTAGACATCTGAAAAATAAAAAGAGTTTTTCAATTTAATTATTAGGACTTATTTAAGCAAAAACATGTAACTTGCAATTATACAAAGCTCGCAAAATCCAATGCAATGAATTTTGCAAGCTTTTGTCCATGCTATTGTAAAATTTGCAAATCAATCAGCAAAACGACGCCCTACACTCACCGCATAAGCTGCCGGACGAGCCAACAGGATAGGGTCATCCGAAGGTTCGATACCGTCAGTCAGAATCAATGGATTGAAGGCGAGCTTTTTCTCTTCCTGCTGACTATCCGGCACCACGGCCTTCAGTGATAAAACACCCAGTTCGACTTGGGCTCTATTCTCTGGCCATACAGCGGTAGCATCATTAATGACATCATCTTTTTCCGCCAGTTGAACCGAAATTCTGAATTTCGCTACGCCTATTTTCAAACGTGCTGGCAATTCTTCCATCAAGTAGTTGGGTGTAGCCTTGGCAGCCTGATCATCTGTCAAAGCTTGTTGGCCGGCTAATGGCATGATGCGATAGCGCCCATAATGGCTTTCACCTTTGGCATTGGTGAACTTGAATGCATTAACCCCATAAAAAGCCTGGGTCACAAAACTTACTGGTGCCGGCTTGGGCGTAGTCACAAACTTAAGCGCTGCGGGATGTGAGTCCAGGAATTGTTCAACTGGTGAAGGTTTGGCAGCATCCGGTCCGCTAGCAGCTATGGCATTAAGCAAACCCAGGAACTCTTCTGGCGTTGCTGCCGGGAAGCCATTGACCGAAAAGCTAATGATGTCGGTATAAGCACCTCCTGGCAATTGAAAACGCATTGCTATGCCATGCGGGCTTGCTTTTGCATTGGCATCCGCTATCGTTGGCATGCCAGTTGCGTTAGAAAAACGCACAATGACTGGATTACTGGTTTTTTGCAGGTGAGGAGCTTTGCTTAAGCTTGCGGCACTGGCGGCAGGCGTAAATGTACCAGTGACCAAAATGCCTTTTGCATGGTTAGCGCGATAGCCTTTATATGGGCCGCCGGCAATTTTGGTCACGGTATCGACCAATTGCTCTGTCACTGGCTTTTCCGCAACGGTCGCTGTTTCCTCTGCCTGGACGAAACTTGCAGTGTTGAGAAGTAGCGCAACAGTGATAGCCTTGAGCGCAAATGCATTGTTACATTTTGTGCTAGTTTGCATGCTGTAACTCCTTTCAATGATGAAATAGGTCGCAAGTTTCATTTTGCATCATAAACAAAGGAGATGTAGTGTATAAGCTGAGATGTTAAGCTTATACACTGAAGATATCGCGTTGTAAGTTTTAAGAAAACAGCGGTTTAGATTGCTAGAGTTTCTTGTGCTAGTTTTCTCGTTCAACTCAAACTCAGTACGAAAAGTGGCTGTAATCCCTTAACTGTATTACACACCCGTTCAGGCAACAAACGCTTTATACAATGTTACCGCGCTCACCGTCGAAATCAGCACGCCCACCAGTATCAGCAATTTTCGCGCTTCGACCTTGCGGGTGATGAAGGCGGCCAGCGGGGCGGCAAACACGCCGCCGAACACCAGACCAGCCACGATCGGCCACGGGCCGTCGTCCACCAGCACCGAGAACGTGATAGCGCTGGCGAAGGTGAGAAAGAACTCCGCAAAATTGACCGAACCGATGGTGGTGCGCGGATCATGGCCAGAGCCGATCAGCGTGGTGGTGACCACCGGCCCCCAACCTCCGCCACCCACCGAATCTACGAACCCGCCGGTCAGCGCGAGCTTGGCGACGTGTTTCGGTTCGCCCTTGGCCGCACGATGCCTGCGGTAGACTTTACTAATCAAATATAAACCCATCAGCAGCAGGTAAGCCGAAATAAAAGGCTTGAGCAGCTTGCCGTCGATAGACGACACCAGGAAGGCTCCTGCCACCGCACCGATCATGCCGGGAATCAACAAGCGCAGGAACAGCTTCACGTTGACGTTTTTCATCTTCACATGCGAGATGCCGGAAACACCGGTAGTGAACACTTCGGCGATGTGCACGCTGGCCGTGGCCACCGCCGGTGAAACGCCGGAAGCCAACAGGAAGGTATTGGAGGTGATGCCGTAAGCCATGCCTAGAGCGCCGTCAATGGTCTGCGCCAGCACGCCGACCGCGACCGCCATCCAGAAAATCTCACTGCCGAGCGTGGCAATAACAATCTCCTGAGCGTTAGCTATGCTGCCCGAATCATTTAGCAGACGAAAGCTCAAGTAGCCCACAGCCGCAACCAACAGAAAGCCGACAAGCCAGGCCAGCGAATGCAGCAGCGGGTGATCCCCGGGATGGGTAACCGCCTCTTCCACCGGCGGCAGGCCGATGGCCTCGTGCTGAGTATTGACGGAGTTGGAGGTTAAATCAAGGTCGCGAAATTTCATTTCATGCCGCTCAATAGGTTGTAATTGCTGGCAGCATAATCTGGATATAATAAAATCAGAAATAATATAAAACTATAAATTTATTCCAATAAATTATTATGGCCTTAGTGACCTGCAGTGAGCACAGGTCCAGTACAACGGCCAGATACAACTGACCCTGCACCAAGAACCGAGCCAGCTTTAAGTAGAAATTTCGGCCTCATTTGTATGGTCATTGGGGTTAGTTTCCCAATATTTTCGGACGTATTCGAGCGGTGTCATCCAGTGATAAAAACCAATGCGCATTCAAACACTCCTGCCCTGACTGAGCTATTTAACGAGATCAAGATAGCCGAAACGCCCATCATGGTTGAGCGTGTGGTCACGGATATCGACGAGATCGTTCGGCTAGTCCGCTTTCCCGGCTGGCAGGGTACGCAAGCGGGCGAGCGCGAGGTGAAGAAAGCGCTGCGCAAGGCACTCTTTAAGTACAAACTGCATGCAGATGATGAGCTGTTCGAGAAAGCTTATAGCTACATTCGGCAGTATTACTGAGCCGTAATAAAGATAAAGGCCCAATAATGAGCCTTTATCTTTTGTCTCACAAAATCTAAATTTTGGTGGGATCCTACAAAATCATATATCGAGGTTATTCACACCCAGAGCGTTGTTCTCGATAAACGCACGGCGCGGTTCAACCTGATCACCCATTAAGGTCGTGAAAATTTCATCGGCAGCAATGGCGTCGTCTATCTGTACTCTCAGCAAACGGCGCACCTGTGGATCCATCGTAGTTTCCCACAATTGCTCCGGGTTCATCTCGCCCAAACCTTTGTAGCGTTGGACATTGAGATTTTGTTTGGCTTCATTGAGCAGCCAATCCAGCGCGGCTTTGAAATTAACGACAGGCTGTTGTTTTTCTCCGCGCTTGATAACCGCACCCTCACCCAGCAAGCCTTGCAGCATCACGGATACGCGGCTGATCTGACGATAATCGCCGCTGGCCATGAAGTCAGGATCGATTACGCAGCATTGCAGGTTGCCATGTACATATTTATTAACTTCCAGGCGGTAGCTGGCGGTTTCTTGGTCAAACCCTACGATCACTTCACTGCCCGTGTGGCCTAGCAATGGCCGCAGCTTTTCGGCAGCGGCATGGGCACCGGTTTCAGTGGTCAAATCCAGCTCTCCCAAATCTTGCAGCGCGCGCAGTACACTCTCGTCGTAGAGTGACACTAAACGACGAATCACGGCTTCGGTCAGTACCATCTGCTTGGCAATTAGGGCCAGGGGCTCTCCGCTAATGGTTTCACCATTTTCTTTAGTGAGGAGTTCTGCACCTTTGAGTGCCGATTGCAGCAGGTATTCGTCAAGCTCGTGTTCATCTTTCAGATAACGCTCGTCCCTGCCCTGCTTGACCTTGTACAAAGGCGGCTGTGCTATATAAATGTGGCCGCGCTCAACCAGCTCCGTCATCTGGCGATAGAAGAAAGTGAGCAATAGTGTACGAATGTGGGCGCCGTCTACGTCCGCATCGGTCATGATGATAATGCGGTGATAGCGTAGTTTTTCGGCGCTGAAGTCGTCTTTGCCTATGCCGGTACCCAGCGCGGTAATCAATGTGGCAATTTCTTGCGAGGAAAGCAGCTTGTCGAAACGCGCTTTTTCTACGTTCAGGATTTTACCTTTAAGCGGCAGAATCGCTTGATTCTTGCGGTCTCGCCCTTGCTTGGCAGAACCACCCGCGGAATCGCCCTCGACCAGATAAATCTCGCATTTGGCTGGATCGCGTTCCTGGCAATCTGCCAGTTTTCCGGGCAGGCCCATGGTATCCATGGCACCTTTACGGCGCGTCATTTCACGTGCTTTGCGTGCGGCATCGCGCGCGCGCGCGGCATCTACGATTTTGCCGCAAATAATCTTGGCGTCGATCGGGTTTTCCAGCAAAAACTCGGCCAATTTGGACGAGACCACCTCTTGCACTACTGGCTGAACTTCACCTGACACCAGTTTATCTTTGGTTTGCGATGAAAACTTGGGCTCCGGCACCTTGACGGAAAGCACGCAGGTAAGGCCTTCGCGCATGTCATCACCACTAGTTTCTATTTTTGCTTTTTTGGCCAGGTCATTTTGCTCAATATAGCTATTGAGCGTGCGTGTCATTGCCGTGCGCAAGCCGGTTAAATGAGTGCCACCATCACGCTGCGGTATGTTATTGGTGAAGCATTGCACGGTTTCACTGTAAGAGTCATTCCATTGCATGGAGACCTCTATGGTCATGCCTTCCTTTTCACCCACGGCATAAAAAGACTTGGGGTGCAGCACAGATTTACTACGATTCATGTACTCCACAAAGCCTCTTACGCCACCAGAATAAGCGAAATTTTCACTTTTGCCGTTACGCTGATCGATGAGTTCAATCTTGACGCCGTTATTCAGGAAAGACAGTTCGCGCAGGCGTTTTGCCAGAATATCAAAATGGAATTCGATTAAACCGAAGGTCTCTATGGAGGGGAAGAAATGAACTTCAGTACCTTTACGCTCAGTCGTGCCTGTTTCTGCCAACGGTGAAACCGGCACGCCGCGTTTAAACTCCATTTGATACATTTTGCCATTGCGGCATATGCGCAGGCGCAGCCAGTCGGATAACGCATTCACCACAGAGACACCAACACCATGCAAACCGCCAGATACCTTGTAAGAGTTTTGGTCGAACTTACCGCCTGCATGCAGTTCTGTCATGACGATTTCAGCAGCAGAACGTTTAACATCGTTCTTGTCATTCTGTTTGATATCCACGGGAATTCCGCGCCCGTTATCTGCAACGCTGATGGAATTATCCGGATGAATAATTATCTTGATGTCATCGCAATGACCGGCTAACGCTTCATCAATTGCGTTATCCACAACCTCAAACACCATGTGGTGTAAACCACTGCCGTCAGACGTATCTCCGATATACATGCCTGGACGCTTACGTACTGCGTCCAGACCCTCTAGTATGGTGATACTAGAGGAATCGTAATCGGTATGTTTCTGGGTTGCGTTGTCTGTCATAGTATTTATCTTGATTTAAATTTCTTGTGTCATAAATTGCCGGCTAATGCTTTGATATTTAGACGTTTCACGTGAAACATTAACTATGCTTCAAATACGCATGGGCATTACGACATATTTGTAATTACTGTCATTGGGCACGGTAACCAGGCAGCTGCTATTGGCGTCAGCAAAAGAAAAAATTATATTTTCGTTATCTACGTTGTTCAAAACGTCAATCATGTAAGTCACATTAAAACCTATATCCAACGGGTCACCAGAATAATTGATTTCCAGTTCTTCTTCCGCTTCTTCCTGCTCACTGTTGGTGCTGATGAGACGCAAACTGTCCTTGTCCAGGACCATGCGGATACCACGATATTTTTCGTTGGAAAGTATCGATGCGCGCTGCATGGAAAGCAAAATCGTCAGGCGATCCACGGTATAACTGTTCTGATGACCCGTAGGGATGACGCGCGTGTAATCCGGGAATTTTCCGTCAATTACTTTTGAAATCAAACGGATATCGCCAAAAGTAAAATTTACCTGGCCCGTGGCAATTTCTATGCTGACTTCTTCATCGCTTTCATCCAGTAGCTTTATCAGTTCGACTACGGTTTTACGCGGTAGGATGAGTTCCTGTTTTTCATAATTCTGAGACAGCTCGGTTGAAGTAAAACTCAGACGATGGCCATCGGTGCCGACCACGTTCAAACGATTTGCACTCACTTCAAACAGCAAGCCATTTAGATAGTAACGTATATCTTGCTGCGCCATGGCAAATTCTACTTGCTTGAATAGGCGCTTCAGCGTTTTTTGGCCGATTTTGATTACCGCGCCAGCGCTAGCAGCCGCTTTGGACATTACTGGGTAATCAGCAGCTGGCAATGTTTGTAGGTTAAATCGGCTTTTACCGGCTTTTACCTGGATGCGGCTTTCCTGAGGGGTCAGGTTGATTTCTGCGTTTTCTGGTAAGGAGCGGCAGATATCCAATAACTTCTTGGCTGAAATGGTAGTGGATAACTCGCTACCAACTGCCGTTTCAATGGATAACGAAATTTGCATTTCCAGATCGGTTGCTGTTAACACGATCTTGTCTTGTTTGGCTTCCAATAAGAGATTGGAAAGGATAGGCAAGGTATGCCGTCTTTCTACAATGCCACTGACTGAAGAAAGTGGTTTAAGCAACGTATCGCGGTTTATTTTGATGTTCATCTTTTTAAAACCTAAAGAGTAAATACATAGTAATAAAGATAATGCTTAAAAAAACTGTTGGTAATCTAGATTGATATATTTAATCAATCAATTACCTTAAGTAAACCATCGGGTACAACCGTAGAAACTACTGTGGATAGAATGTTGAGTATTTTACCCGTTTATCAAAAACTCGGCTAAACCGTCTTTTCCTGCACAGGCTATCCACCGGCTAACAAATTAATAACAGAGTTTAAACAGTTAGCCGTTAATCACGAATTACCTGAACCAGAAATGCAATATCGCGTGCTACATTGGGGTCATTCTGACGTAATTGCTCAACCTCATCGCATGCATGCATTACCGTGGTGTGATGTCTGCTGCCAAAGGCTTCTCCAATCTCAGGGAAGCTATGATTAGTAAGCTCACGAGCCAGGGCCATAGCGATCTGACGCGGACGTGCAAAATTGCGTGAACGCTTCTTGCTATACATTTCAGCGACTTTAATTTTGTAGTAGTCAGCCACGGTTTTCTGGATGTTTTCCATGGTGATCTGACGTCCTCGTACTGCAATCAGGTCTTTCAATGCTTCTTTAGCCAGGTTCACGTCAACAACATGTCCGGTAAATTTTGCCATGGCGATAATACGATTAAGGGCGCCTTCCAGTTCGCGTACACTGGAGCGTACCTGCTTGGCGATAAAAAACGCGACATCTTCATGTAGCTGGAATTTCGCCGCTTCCGCTTTTTTAAGCAAAATAGCTACGCGCATTTCCAGCTCTGGCGGTTCTACCGCAACAGTCAAGCCCCAGCTAAAACGTGTGCGCAAGCGTTCATCAACATCCGCGATTTCCTTGGGATAGGTGTCACAGGTAATGATGATTTGCTTTTTGGCTTCGATCAGGGAGTTGAATGCGTAAAAAAACTCTTCCTGGGTGCGGCTCTTTTTAGCGAAAAACTGAATATCGTCAATCAGCAATAAATCCAAGGAATGGTATTGCCGTTTGAATTCATCAAATGCCTTATGTTCATATGCTTTTACTACGTCGGAAACATAGCGCTCGGCATGTAGGTAACGTACTTTGGCATCTGGCCGCTGATGCTTTAGATGATTACCTATGGCTTGCAACAAATGGGTTTTACCTAAACCCACACCACCATATATAAACAGAGGGTTATAGGCCGTTCCTGGGTTCTCAGCGACCTGCAAAGCCGCGGCGCGCGCTAACTGATTGGCTCTACCGGTGACGAAATTATCGAAATTGAAAGATGGGTTAAGCCCGGATGTTTCGCTGCCGATTTTGGGCTTGGCTTTTTTAGGTAGGGCAGGCGACGGCTTTTCAATGGGTTTTTCGTTGGTAACGGCGGCATCAAATGCAGAGGCAGATTTGGGCGAAGGCTGATCGGCTTTGGCAGGGCCATTTTCCATCAAAGCCAGTTCAATTTTGATAGGTTGCGGCAGTAACTCTTCTGCCAATAGCTCAACTCTGCGTAAAAAGCGATCTTTGACCCATTGTTGGACAAAACGATTGGGTGCCAGCAGACGTAATGTGTCATCGCTAGCTTCAAATTTTAAAGGTTTGATCCAAGTATTGAATTGTTGAGCGGAGAGCTCTTGCTTGAAGCGGCCGAGACAAATAGACCAAAAATTTTCCATCGGTTGCCCGAATCCTCAACTGATAGTAAGTGTGGTGTTTTGCTCGAAGTGCTTTTTCGATGTATTCCGAGCGCTGAAGCTGTAGTCAAAGATTACCCGGACAAGAACGAAACTTTACACAGGTACTTTGCTCAGCAATATGAGTTTATTCTAGCCTGTTTAACCCAACTTATCCACAGGCTTTCCTCAGATTTTTAGACCAATCTAGCGCATAAATAAACATTGACATGGGGGTGGCAAATCAGGTTAAATTACGCCCTTGTTTTGAAACGCAATTAAGAAGTTACCGGAGATTCATTATGAAACGTACTTACCAGCCTTCGAAAGTTCGTCGCGCTCGCACCCATGGTTTTTTGGTGCGCATGAAAACCCGTGGTGGCCGCGCTGTTATTGCTGCGCGTCGCGCTAAGGGTCGTGCCCGTCTTGCAGTTTAGTTCTGTGATGGTCTTCGGTTTTGCCAAAATTTAAGGCTGCCGAATTTAGGTTTTGCCGATTACTAGCTTTCCTAGCCGAGTAAGATTGATTAAAACGGATGATTTTTCATCCGTTTTTAATTTCCGCAAACGCATTTCTGGGCGTTTTCTTGCTATACATTACCAGCAAAACCAGTATGGCTGGGCCCGTTTGGGTTTGATAGTAGGCAAGAAAACGGCGCGATTAGCTGTTAATCGCAACTATATGAAACGGGTACTGCGCGAGTTATTCAGAAAACAGCAAAGCCAATTGCAAAGCGTAGATTTAGTCGTGCGTACGCAAAAACCTTTTGCCCGAATGGATTACCAACTTGTGGAACAAGAGTTTGCTGAGCTGTTATCTAAACTGCACCACCAAATTGAGCAACACGCAAAAATATAGCTGAATATCATGGTACGCATGCTGACCTCGCTGATTAAGCTGTATCAAGTCACCCTGAGCCCTTACTTTGGCCAGCAATGCCGGTTTGCTCCGACCTGCTCTCATTACGCTATTGAAGCCATTAATAAACATGGCGCTTTGCGGGGCGCTGCGTATACCATACGTCGTTTGTCTCGCTGCCACCCTTGGCATGCTGGTGGCCACGATCCTGTGCCGTAATATTTTCCTGTGCCTTTATATTATTAGATAAGAGATTTATGGATACCAAACGCCTGATCCTGTTTGTCATTTTTTCGTTCTCCATTCTGATGCTATGGGACGCTTGGCAACGCCAGCATGCGCCTCAACCCCGGGCAATTGAGGCACAGCAGGCGGTGGATAGTAGTATTCCTCAAGTTGTTACTGGTAAGGCGGCGAACGGGCAAGCCGAGCTGCCCCAAGAGTCAGGTTTCCATCTGCAGGCGGGTCAGCGTATCCACGTAGAAACGGATTTATTCAAAGCCGATATTGCCAGCGTCGGTGGTGATTTGCGCAGGCTTGAGCTTACAAAGCACAAAGCTAACGACTCAAACAACAAAGACTTTGTGCTGATGGATGACGGTGCAGCACCTATGCTGTATGTCGCCCAAACCGGCTTGATTGGCGCGGAGCTACCTACCCATAAAACCCCATTTACCAGTGCAGCCACCAGCTACAAGCTGGCAGATGGTAGCGACAAACTGGAAGTGCGGCTTACCTGGAATGGTGATAATGGCATTCAGGTCGACAAAATATACACCTTCCATCGTGGCAACTACGCAATCAATGTCACCTACCAGATTCACAATGGGGGCACAGCCGCCATTATGCCTTCGGTGTATTACCAGATTGTGCATGACATTGAGTCCAACCAGGGTTCAAGGATGATGCCTACCTTTACCGGGGGTGCTTATTTCACGGAAGCGGACAAATATAAAAAGATTTCGTTCAAGGACATGGCAAAAGCAGACCTTTCCAAAAATACCAAAGATGGCTGGGTGGCTTTGGTGCAGCATTATTTTGTCAGCGCATGGATTCCTAAAGAAGGTCTGCCACGTGAGTTTTATACCAAGAAGCTGACGGGTAAGGTTTATTCAATAGGTACAGTAAGCGCTTTGGGCAGTATTGCGCCAGGGGCAAGTCTGAATGTGGATGCCAAATTTTACGCCGGGCCACAAACCCACAGTGATTTAAAGGCAGCTGCACCAGGCTTGGAATATACGGTGGACTACGGCTGGCTCACGGTCATTGCCAGCCCCTTGTTCTGGGTGTTGTCAGCGATAGAAAAGCTGGTACACAACTGGGGTGTAGCCATTATTCTGCTTACTGTGTTGATTAAATTGGCATTTTATCCATTATCTGCAGCCAGTTATCGTTCCATGGCGCATATGCGGGAACTGGCTCCACGCCTGAAGCGCATGAAAGAGCAATACGGTGACGATCGTCAGAAGCTGCAAAAGGCCATGATGGAGCTCTATAAAACCGAGAAAATAAACCCCATGGGTGGCTGCTTACCTATTCTGGTACAGATACCGGTGTTTATCTCGCTTTACTGGGTGTTGCTTGGCAGCGTGGAAATGCGTCACGCACCATTCATGCTGTGGATACATGATTTATCAGCGGTTGATCCATATTACGTGCTGCCTCTTCTCATGGGCGCCACCATGATTATCCAGACCAGGCTCAATCCAACACCACCGGACCCGGTTCAGGCTAAAGTCATGATGGTCATGCCAGTCGTGTTCAGTGTGTTCTTCTTCTTCTTCCCTGCTGGCCTTGTGCTTTACTGGCTGGTGAATAACGTGCTGTCTATTAGCCAACAGTGGCACATTAATCGTAGTACCGAGCGTGCGGCAGCGGCCAAGAAAAAAGGAAATGCAGGCCGTTAATACTCAGCCAGATACCATTACTGCGATTGCCACTGCCCCAGGTTCTGGTGGCATTGGCATCGTCCGTGTATCCGGTCCGGGTTGTCAGGCGATCGCCCAAGGTGTTCTTGGGACATGTCCCCCACCGCGCCATGCGGCCTATCTCGCGTTTAAGGATGCCGACAATAGCCTGATTGATCACGGTATCGCTATTTATTACGCTAGCCCCAACTCGTATACCGGAGAGGACGTATTGGAGTTGCAAGCGCATGGTGGCCCTGCCCTCATGCAGTTGCTGTTAGCACGTTGCCTGGCGCTGGGCGCGCGACAGGCCGAACCCGGTGAGTTTACCCGTCGCGCCTACCTTAACGGCAAACTCGATCTTGCTCAGGCGGAAGCCGTGGCTGACGTCATTAATGCAGCCACTACAGAGGCGGTACGTAGTGCCATGCGCTCCCTTTCAGGTGAGTTCTCCCAGCGCATTCACGCCTTGCTCAGCCGGCTCATTGATTTACGCATGTATGTTGAAGCTTGTCTGGATTTCCCGGAAGAGGAAATCGATTTCATTACGCAAGGCAGGGTCATAGAAAAATTAGCCGATATCCATGCTGAGCTGCAGTCGGTTTTTACCAGAGCCAAGCAAGGCAATCTATTAAGAGAAGGCATGCAAGTAGTATTGGTGGGGCAGCCTAATGTCGGAAAATCCAGCCTGATGAATCAATTGGCTGGAGAGGAAGTCGCCATTGTTACTCCCATCCCAGGGACCACCCGCGACACGCTTAAAAGCTTAATCCAGATTAATGGTGTTCCCTTGCATATTATTGATACCGCCGGCTTGCGCGAAACGGTTGATGAAGTAGAACTGCAGGGCATAGCCAGAACTTGGCGGGCTCTGCAAAACGCCAATGCCGCATTATTATTACTGAACGCAGCTCATGGTATTACCGATGCCGAAAAAGATGTTATAGGGCGTTTGCCGTCTGTTTTACCCAAAATATGGGTTCACAATAAAATAGACTTGAGCGCGGAAGTGCCAAAAATCAATACGCGCGATGGTGAAACCCATATTCACCTTTCGGCAAAAACTGGAGCAGGCGTAGAATTGCTGCGCGAACACCTATTGAAACTTGCAGGTTGGCAACCGTCTGGCGAGGGCGTTTTTATGGCCCGCGCTCGGCACTTGGCTGCGCTAGACATCGTGGAAAAGCATCTAGGCCGCGCATCTGCGTTGCAGGCTCAGCCCGAGTTATTGGCTGAAGAATTACGCTTGGCCCAAACAGCATTAAATACGATAACGGGAGAATTTACCCCGGACGATTTGCTGGGCGAGATTTTTAGCCGTTTTTGTATCGGTAAGTAGATTGGTTTTATGTGAAATACCAGTCTCGCTCAAGCTTTGGGAGGATGCTCCTCTACAGCTTGCTTTCGCCTTTTCTCGATGTTCGTTTGCAACCGGTGATCATGGCCCTAATCAGGTTGTCGTCATGCAGTATGCTTTCAGCAACCACGCCGGTAACATGAATTATGACCAGACCTAGCCAGCCCCACGATGCGTAGAAGTGTATATCTTGTAGAAGCTCTGGCTGATCTATCAGCCAGCCTTCGTTGAATACCAGCCAGCCTGAGCCAACAGTAGTTAGCCCGCAAGCCAACATGACGTAGATGATAAAAGAGCCGGCAGGATTGTGGCCGATAAAACGCTTTGCAGAGCCTTGTAAAATCTGCCAAACATACTTGGCGGCATTAATCGGGTTGGGAGGGAAGTTATGAAAATTGGCGTAGCCAGTTTTCATAAACCCCCAGCCAATGCGGGCCAGCATTAATGCGCCTGCTACGTAGCCAGCCCTTACATGAATCAAACGCTCCCATTCGGAAGCATGAGTGTAAAAAGCTACGGTAAATGCAACTACCAACGACCAGTGAAAAATCCTAACAAATAAATCCCACACGTAAATCTGCCGTACGCTTGCGGATACTGCCTTTTCCACTATTTGTTGTTTAATAAGCTGTTTACCTGATTGTTAGTGCTTGTTAGCGATTGCAGCTACTACTTGCTTATAGTGAGTAGGTAGGCAATAAAATTGCCTTTTTCTTGAGCTGTGCAATCACGACCAATAATGTCGTTGCAGTGGCTGGTAAAGTTCTTTTCAACCTTATCAACTGAAGTGAAGCGTTTGGCATTAACTAAAGGTGACAGTGGGCGAATTGGCTTACCCGTTACAATATGCTTGCCAACATTTGCCGGACTGGTGGTGTGGCAGGAGGCACAAGCTACTGGTTTGCCTTTAATGATAATTTCACGGTTAAAAAAGTCTTTACCATCGTTTGCTGATAAACCAGTAGATGCAGGGTTAATGTGCTTGGCGATGGCGGCATATTTATCGGCAAGCTTTTGGGCTGTTGTCACGTCTGCTTGTACTGTAAACACAGACATGCCGAGTAACATTGATAAAACCATACTGATCTTTTTCATATAAAGACTCCTCAAGTAATATTAAACATTCGTTTTATGCTTCAAATATTTAGTAACTACGTGGATCAAAGCGCTAGCCATTCGTTAATATGATATATGCTTTTCGCCATGTTTAGAAATCCGCATTAGAAAATCAGGTACAAAGAGACATTAGTAATGAAAGCGAATTTTGTGCCAAATTTGTGGCCCTGTAGTGACAATGAGGCAGAGCAAGTATTAAAGATGTGAAGGTTTCACGTGAAACAATAGTTGAGTAATGTTGATTCTGGCGCTCTCGGAGAGGATGTGTGTATAGAACGATTGATGCAGTCTCGCAACTTCCCAGCTTGCCATGCCAACTACAACGAGATTGTGGCTGGCGTGATTTCAGGATTAATCTAGTAGCAATTTTGCCAGTAACTTCTTGCTTCGCGGAAATATCAATCTCGCCGTGGGCTTGTAATTGGCCAGCTTTCAGCGTCAGTTGCCTGAGATGGTAATGCCGGTCCTTTAGTATCCAGTGCCCCGAAAGCTTTACAAAGTGAGTGGAACCGCCAGCCCAATTCTGGCCTGCGACTTGCATGGCACGAACCAGATCTATGCCGTCAACATGGCCACTCATAATCTCAGAATTGGCGTTTATTTCAAGGGTACCAACTAATTTTGCCAGGCCATACGTTTTAAGTGAAAAGTGGCGCACCTATTCAGGTCCCACTTTTAGGTGATACCGCCGCTAAACTCGAGCATTATTTCTATCAGATTGATTTGCCATCGCTCAAGATTTCCCATGGCGCTCCACTGGCCTGGCCAATGGATGGCCATTTGCGCTTTTAAATCTCCACCATAGAGCTTGCCTTCGATGTGGCTAAAATTAATTCTATGGTCATCAGCTATCCCTTTGGTGCTCAGTTCATCAAATATGATTTTGGCCTCCACTGGGGCTGCCGCTCGTTTGCAGTTACATTGACCTCATAAATGACATCTTGCGGAAGGATTTCAATCGTCAACGCATGGGCGTCAGAATAAAGCTTAGTGTTTTTAAGTTTGCCTAAGGTGTCAATCAGCGTCCAATTTTGACCAGGGTAAAGACATAAATTTCACCCTATTTTCTTACGCTGTTTGAAGCGAAATGAATCGTTTCCGGTTTCCAGAATGTCGCAGTGGTGCGTGATACGGTCGAGCAACGCCGTGGTCATCTTGGCATCGCCGAAGACCTGCACCCATTCCCCGAAGCTGAGGTTGGTCGTGACGATCAGGCTGGTACGTTCGTAGAGCTGGCTGATGAGGTGGAACAGCAAGGCGCCGCCCGATTCCGGGAACGGCAGATAGCCGAGTTCATCCAGGATCACCCCATCCATCTGGGTCAACTGACGCGCCAATGCACCCGCCCGGCCCTGGGCCTTCTCCTTCTCCCACTGGTTCACCAGATCCACAGCGTTATAGAAGCGCACCCGTTTCCCCGCATGGATCGCCGACACGCCCAGTGCGGTCGCCAGATGAGTTTTGCCCGTGCCTGTGCCACCTACCAGAATCAGGTTATGCGCCTCCTCCATGAAGGCACCGGTCGCCAATTGCCGAATCTGCTGCTCAAGGAGTGGCGATTCCGGCCACTGGAAGCTATCCAGGTCACGGTGGACCGGGAACTTCGCCACATGCAACTGGTAGCGCAAGGAACGGGCCTGACGGTCCACGGCTTCCGCCTCGACCAAGCGCTGGAGCCACACCTCCGGTGCTTCAGGTTTGCGGGCGCGTTCCGCGCCCATCTCCTGGAGTTCCGCTGCCATGCCGTAGAGATGCAACCCCTTGAGACGTTGTGTCAGTTCAGCCAGCATGGCACACCTCCGCGCAAGCTGTCGTAACGCCCACAGTCGGCTACTGGCTCGATGCCCAACACCAACGCGGTGGAGACAGTGACCGGCTCGGGTTTGGTAGGGGACAGTAATCGGTGTACGTGATTGAGGATGACCGCTGCGGACGCTGTGCCCTGCTCCAGCGCCAGTTCGCATGCGACGGTCACCAGGTCGGCACCATACTGGCGCATCGCCAGCAGCATTTCCACGAAGGCCCGGTCGCCGTGAGGTGACTTGAGCAGCTTGTCCTTCACCGTTCCAATAGCTGCCGGCAATGCCCACTCCTGGAACGGCTTACCGTTTCTGAGCGCACCGGGTTTCTTCTCCAGCACCGAGAGGTAATGCCAAGGGTCAAGAATCAACCGCTCCCGGCCAAAGTGGCGGGTATGTTCAGCAACGAGTTTGCCGTCTGCCGCGACCCGGATGCGGTTCGCGTCCGCCCGCACGGAAACCCGCTGCCCGGCATGCTCTGCCGGCACGCTGTAGCGGTTGCGGTCATAGCTCACCAGACAGGTGGACGATACACGGAGGGTTTGCTCGAAGTAGCCGTCGAAGGTGGCGGTAATGGGGTGAAGACAGGTCTGTTCCTCGGCGAGGATCTCCGCTATGGGGGGCTCCTTCCATGTGGGATGAGGACGCTTGGCCAACTCCGTGCAGCGGGTTTCCAGCCAGATGTTCAATTCCGCCAGGGTGTCGAAGCGCAGGATGGGAGTGAACAGCCATTCCCGCACGTTGCCGACCTGGTTCTCGACCTGTCCCTTCTCCCAACCAGAAGCCGGTGTGCAGGCCACCGGTTCGAACAGGTAATGGCTGGCCAGTGCCAGGAAGCGGCGATTGAACTGGCGATCCTTGCCGCTGAAGATGGATTCCACGATGCTCTTGGGGTTGTCGTCGATCATCCGGACAGGCACACCGCCGAAGAAGGCGAAGGCGTGATTGTGGGCATCGAACAACATTTCCTGGGATTCGCGCGGATAGGCTGCCAGGAACATCTGACGGCTATGGGTGAGACGGAAGTGAGCGAGTTTGATGACCTGAGGCACGCCGCCAAGAATAATGTGCTCGTGACTCCAGTCGAACTGACAGGCGTCGCCAGGCGCAAAGACCAACGGCACAAAGGCATCCTGGCTGACGCCGGGACGTTGGGCTTTTCAGTGCTTCACAAAGCGCTGCGCGCTGTCGTAGGCGCCGGCATAGCCATCTCCTGTTGCAGATCCTCAAACAGGCGCTGGGCGGTGCGGCGCTCTCGCTTGGGGCGCTGACTGTCTTGGTCCAGCCAGGTTTCCAGCACAGTTTGAATTGCACCCAGTTTGGGCGCAGGTTGGTGGCCTCGCTGATAAACGGGATCAGTCTCCGCATTGATGTACTTCTTGACGGTATTGCGGGACAGATTGAGGTCGCGGGCAATCGAACTGATGCTCTCGCCCTTGACCTTGTGACGGCGGCGTATCTTGCCGATGGTTTCCATGCATATCACTCCAGGTTGCTCCAGCCAAAAGGCCGGATGATGACACAACCGGGGTGGTCAAATTTGGACGCTGTTTACCCCGGTTTCCTGGTCAGTTTTGCACGCTGATTTATACAGCGAGCGGCGTGTTTCCGTTTTGTTCTTCTGGAATGGTCGATTGTTCAAGCCTTGTAG
>JBDTOX010000008.1:0-16872 GCA_039933015.1 Methylophilaceae bacterium | reverse complement strand
TGCAAAGCCTGCTGGCAATACGGACACTGGTCGAGCTGCTCGCGGAACAGTCGCCATTTCTGTAAATCCTGACCCTTTGGGTAAAAATGAAAGCGCTGGTCGAAATCGTCAGCTGCCTTTTCTTTGGTTTCCCGATATTCCTTTTGCTCGCGTTCTATGCGTTTGCGTTCATCAAAAGGTTTGGATAAATCCCGTGCCAATTCGATATGCACAGCGGCGGGCGGCCCATATTCGCGCACAATGGCGTTGACCAATTTGCGTGCCTGATTGAGGGCGCGATACACCACTGGATTGCGGATGAGTTCCTTATCCGGCGGCGGTAAATAGCTTTGCTTGACCGACGTCGCATCGGGCTGGCTATGGTGATAGCCCGCCGATTTTGCCGCCTCGTCGAAGCGCTGGCCTTGTTCCATGAAAGGTAGAATTGCTTTTAGCGCTTTCTGTGACAGGTGGATGAATTTGTCGAACGATTCATTGAGCACCGCCTCGACAATTGGCACTTCAATACCTTGCGCCAATAGCCACTGCCTGCTCTCAACATCGTCCTTGAATACGGTAAGGGCATAGGCCAGCGTATCCAGCCGGTCGGCATCCAGTGCATCGCGCTGCCACTCGCTTTTGAGGCCGACTGCTTCATAGGCTTTACGCAGCGTGTGGCAGGCTTTGGCTTCAAAGAACGTTGCCTCCTCTGGGTCTTTGTCTTTGCCTTTGAGGTCAGGACGGTACGAAACCAGATTGAAACGCTCGTGCGCCGCGAGGTCGAGGGCTTTGCGGGCTTGCTTGAACGTGAGTTTAGCCTGCGTGTAAGGCAAATCAATGATAGCGCGGCGCTCACTTTCAGCTAGCGGACGTGCATCACCGCTACCGACAATTTTGAGATTGTTGAGCTTGCCCAGCCAGACAAACCGTTCAGCACGATAGCTGGCTTTGGGTGCGCGGTATTCGTTTTTTTCGAAGGTGCATTTGCCTATCATCTTGAGCAGATTGTCACCGGAGAGCGTTGGCTTTCGCGCCATCAGCAGGTCGTGCACAGCCTTCTCAAAATCAGGGCTGGCAACTGCGTTGCCAAACTTCCGTTGACGCTCAAACAGTAAAGCCAGTTCAGTGGCAAGATCAGCCCGTGAGAAAGTGTGACTATAGCTGCCACCCTTGTTGCGCTTGGCTTCGGCAAAGTCTGGGTGTTTTGCCGCCAGTTCACCTATGCTGCGGTAGCCCGCTTCTGTGAGCAGCGCTTGGTTACGCCCGACGCCGGACAGCATTTGCCCTGCTTTTTCGTCGGCTTTGGCCTCTGATTTGCGATTGGACTGAAAACCGCGATGTTTGACCATGTGATACAGCACGGCTGCCCATTCATGGTTTTCAAACCGCCGATCGAGCCCTTCGGCACGCAATTCCCACGGAGTTGTAGCGGGTATGGCGAACATATCTGGATGGGCTGTTTCAATCAAGCCGACTCGTTTCAGCAACCTTGCCAGACGTAACAATCGAAACGCGCGGCGGCGGATGCGACGTCGCGTGAGACGCGAATCTCGACGTATTTTGTTCAGCGATTCGCCTTCTTTGGCGGTTTCTGCCTTGTCGAAGGTGCGTACATGCAGCGCGAGGATGCGCTGCTGGTCTGGTAGTAACAGTGCTGCGCCGACCGACGCCATGCCGATATCCAGCCCCAGGGTATACGGAATATTTTTGTTTTGCATTGTGTCCGCCCGATAAGATAAACTGCCTGAAGTTGTAGCTTACCGGGGTGAGAGCCGTTGCTGCAATAAGATCGTTGCCTTAGGGCAACGTATCGAATCCGGCCCGACAGCAATGTCGGGCCTTTTAATTTGTAGTGGTCGCCTGTATTTTGTGAGCGCAGCGCCACATCCAGATGCCCACCAGCACCATAGGCAAGCTGAGCCACTGCCCCATGCTCATGCCCAGCGCCAATACGCCTAAAAAGCTGTCCGGTTCGCGCGTGAATTCCACTAAAAACCTGAAAGCTCCATAACCCATCAAAAACAGGGCCGAGACTGCGCCCAGCGGACGCGGCTTGCTGGAATACCACCAGAGCAGGATAAAAAGAACGATGCCTTCCAGGCCGAACTCGTAAAGCTGGGAAGCGTGGCGCGGCAGCGCATCCACCTGCGGGAACACCATGCCCCACGGCAGGTCGGTCGGGCGCCCCCACAACTCGCCGTTGATGAAGTTGCCCATGCGCCCCGCACCCAAGCCCAGCGGTACCAGCGGTGCGACAAAATCCATGATGTTGAGCCAGCGCTTGCCAGTTTTTCGCGCAAATAGCAACATGGCGACGAGCACGCCGAGAAAGCCGCCATGGAAGGACATGCCGCCTTGCCATAAGGCAAAAATCTCTAAGGGGTGGCTGAGGAAATAGGCGGGCTGATAAAAAATCACATAGCCCAAGCGCCCGCCAAGAATCACGCCTAGTGCGCCATAGAACAGGATGTCGTCCATTTCGGACTCTTTCCAGCCGCTTTGCGGGTTATGCCGAATGCGCCATTTTCCCAGCCAGAGCAGTGTCAGAAAGCCCGCCAGATACATCAGGCCATACCAGTGGATGCCCAAAGGGCCGATGTGGATAGCGATGGGGTCGAATTGCGGATGAACTAGCATGTAGGGTAGGCGCTCAGAATGGAGTAAAATTATGCAATTATACTTTTTTTCTGATTGTTTCTTTGGGGTTTGCCATGCCTGAATACCGTTCACGAACTACCACCCACGGTCGTAACATGGCCGGAGCCCGCGCCCTGTGGCGCGCTACCGGCATGAAGGACGAAGATTTCACCAAGCCCATCATTGCCATTTCCAATTCCTTTACCCAGTTTGTGCCGGGTCATGTACACCTGAAAGACCTCGGTCAATTGGTGGCGCGCGAAATTGAACGTTCCGGTGGCGTTGCCAAGGAATTCAACACCATTGCGGTAGATGACGGCATAGCCATGGGCCATGGCGGCATGCTGTATTCGTTGCCAAGCCGGGATCTGATTGCCGATAGCGTTGAATACATGGTCAACGCGCACTGTGCCGATGCGCTGGTGTGTATTTCCAATTGCGACAAAATTACGCCGGGCATGCTGATGGCGGCCTTGCGCCTGAATATCCCCACCGTATTTGTTTCCGGCGGCCCGATGGAAGCGGGCAAGGTTAATTGGCAAGGTACAACGCACAAGCTGGACCTGGTCGATGCCATGGTGGCGGCGGCGGATAGCAAGGTAAGTGACGCTGAATCCGACGCGATTGAACGCTCGGCCTGTCCAACTTGCGGTTCCTGTTCCGGCATGTTCACGGCCAACTCCATGAACTGTCTGACCGAGGCGCTGGGTTTGAGCCTGCCCGGTAATGGCAGTACGCTGGCAACCCACGCCGCACGTAAGGAGCTGTTCCTGCGCGCTGGACGTGTGATCGTGGAGATCACCAAACGCCATTACGAGCAGGACGATTATTCTGTATTGCCGCGTTCCATCGCTAATATGCAGGCTTTCGAAAATGCCATGAGCCTGGACGTGGCCATGGGCGGCTCCACCAATACCGTGCTGCATCTGTTGGCAGCGGCGCATGAGGCCGGTATTAATTTCACCATGGCCGATATTGACCGCATCTCACGCGCAGTGCCTTGCGTTTGCAAGGTTGCGCCCGCTACCGCGAAATTCCACATGGAAGACGTGCATCGTGCCGGTGGCGTGATGGGTATTTTGAGCGAGCTCGATCGTGCCGGCCTGATCCATCGCGACAGCCCAACGGTGCATAGTCCGACTTTGGGCGCCGCGCTGGAACAGTGGGATATCGTGACGACGACTGACGAAGACGTGAAGAAGTTTTACCGCGCGGCACCTGGCGGCATCTCAACCACCATTGCCTTCAGCCAATCCATGCTTTACCCCACACTGGATGACGACCGTGCCGAAGGCTGTATCCGCAACAAAGCCCATGCCTATTCGCAGGATGGCGGCCTGGCAGTACTTTACGGCAACATTGCGCTGGATGGCTGTATCGTCAAAACGGCGGGTGTGGATGACAGCATCCTGAAATTTACTGGCCGTGCGCGAATTTTTGAATCACAAGACGACGCTGTAGCAGGTATTTTGGCCGATAAAATCGTGGCTGGTGATATTGTGGTCATTCGCTATGAAGGTCCACGCGGCGGTCCTGGTATGCAGGAAATGCTCTACCCGACTTCCTACCTCAAATCCAAGGATTTGGGCAAAGTCTGCGCGTTGCTTACCGATGGCCGCTTCTCCGGGGGCACTTCCGGCCTGAGTATTGGCCATGCCTCCCCCGAAGCTGCAGAAGGCGGAGCCATCGGACTGGTGGAAGAAGGCGATACCATCGAAATCGATATCCCTAACCGCACTATTCATTTGGCCGTCTCGGATGCAGAGCTTTCTGCCCGCCGTGCAGCCATGGAAGAGAAGGGTAGCCAAGCCTGGAAGCCTGTGGCGCGCGTACGCAGCGTGTCGCCTGCTTTGCGCGCCTATGCCGCCATGAGCACTTCGGCTGCCAGGGGTGCGGTGCGCGACGTCAGTCAGATAGAAAAATAAGCCAACCATGCATGTACAGGAACTGAACAGCCGTTTTGGCATAGGCACACAACTGCGTTTTGTCGAGCAAAGTAACGATCTGGTTGTGGCGGAAATTGAAAATAATCTCGCTTCTGCACGGCTATGCCTGCAAGGCGCCTACTTGCTGACTTGGCGTCCGCGATCTACTTCCACGCCGGTCATCTGGCTGTCGGAACATACGAATCTGACCCAAAGCCCCACTATTCGCGGAGGTGTGCCCATATGCTGGCCATGGTTTGGCGAACATGAAAGCGATCGCAGTTTTCCACGCCATGGTTTTGCCCGGGCGGTGCCGTGGCAGCTCATTGAAAGTGCTACCGAGCCAGATGGCGCGACCCGCCTGGAGCTGAAAATGCTGGGCAGCCCACAGGCGCAACAACAATGGCCGCATGCCTGTGAATTAAAGCTGAGCATCATCATGGGCGAGACCCTGAAGATGCAGCTGGCTACCACCAATACCGGAAAAGAAGCTTTCGTGATTGGCAAAGCCATGCACACTTATTTCCAGATTAGTGACATTGAGAAGGTCAGCGTGAGCGGTCTGGCCAACACCGAATATCTCGACAAGGTGGAAAATTTTGCGCGTAAACCACAAGCTGGCGAGCTTACCTTTGCCAGTGAAACCGACCGTGTATACGTTAACACTGAAGCCACCTGCACCATCAATGATCCGGGCCTGAAGCGACGCATCACGATTGCCAAGTCCGGCAGCCGTTCCACCGTGGTGTGGACGCCATGGAAGCAAAAAGCTGACCAGCTGGGTGACATGGGCGGCAATGAGGGTTGGCGCCGGGCGCTGTGCGTGGAATCGGCCAACGCATCAGACAACGTTGTCACTGTTGCACCGGGGACTACCCATATGCTCACAGTGAAATATAGTACGGAGGCGCTTTAAAGCACCCTATGTCGAATCGTCTTGGTAGCGAAACCAGCCCTTATCTGCAGCAACATGCGGACAATCCCGTACACTGGTTTCCGTGGGGTGAAGAAGCGCTGCAGCTCGCACGCGAGCAGGATAAGCCGATACTGCTGTCGGTCGGCTATTCGGCTTGCCATTGGTGCCACGTCATGGCGCACGAATCATTCGAGGATGCCGAGGTGGCCGCCTTGATGAACGAGCATTTCATCAATATCAAGGTGGATCGCGAAGAGCGCCCCGATATCGACCAGATATACCAGACGGCGCATAACATGCTGTCACAAGGTAGTGGCGGCTGGCCGCTGACCATGTTTCTGACACCGCAGCAGGAGCCGTTTTTCAGCGGCACCTATTTCCCCAAGACGCCGCGTTACCAGTTGCCAGGCTTTGGTGATTTGATCCTGCGCGTGGCGGCGTTTTACCATGCGCGCAAGGATGACCTGGCCGAGCAGAACCGCGCACTGTTGCAGGCCATGGCGCGCACCGTGCCGGCTGCAAGCCCGGCATTGACGGCTAATGCCGATACCCTGCAACTCGCGTTTGAACACCTGCAAAGCAGTTTCGATTTTGAGCATGGGGGTTTTGGTAGCGCGCCTAAATTCCCTAATCCGGCCGATGTCGATTTTCTGCTGCGCCGTGCAAAAGCCGGCAACCGGGAAGCCGAGACAATGGCTTTGCAGATGCTGCGCAGCATGGCTGCGGGCGGCATTTACGACCAGATCGGCGGCGGCTTCTGCCGCTACAGCGTGGACGAGCGCTGGGCGATTCCGCATTTCGAGAAGATGCTTTACGACAACGGTCAATTGCTATGTCTGTATGCGGATGGCTGGCAAATCAGTAAGGACCCTCGTTTAGCCACGGTGATGGAAGAAACCGTGGCCTGGCTGCTGCGCGAAATGCATGCACCGGACGGCGCTTTTTATTCCTCGCTGGATGCAGATTCTGCCAATGAGCAAGGGGAAAGCGAAGAGGGCAGGTTTTATGTCTGGCAGCCTGCAGAAATCAAAAACTTGCTAACGCCGGAGGAATTCGCGGTAGCTACTACATGCCTGGGCTTCGACCGTGCGCCGAATTTTGAAGGCCATGCCTGGCATGCCTATCTGGCGGCTTCGCCTGCGCCGGAAGATATTGCTTTATTCAATAACGCACGCAGCAAATTATTTCAGGCACGTGAGCGGCGTATACGTCCTGGCCGCGACGACAAAATACTCACCAGCTGGAATGCGCTGGCCATCAAGGGGCTGGCCCGTGCCGGGCGCGTGCTGAAGCGGCCTGACTGGATTGCCGCTGCGCAAAAGGCGGTGGATTTTATCCATGCCAAACTATGGGTGAATGATCGCCTGTTGGCTACCTGCAAAGACCAAACCGCACACCTGAATGCCTATCTCGATGACTACGCGTTTCTGCTGGATGCATTGCTGGAGTTGATGCAGACGGAATACCGTGCGCAAGATATGGCATTTGCTGAAGATTTGGCAGAGGCATTGTTGGAGGAATTTGAGGCGGAAAGTGGCGGTTTTTATTTCACCGGCCATCACCACGAGGTGCTGATACACCGGCCCAAGCAGGGCTACGACAATGCCACGCCCAGCGGCAATGGCATCGCCGCAATTGCCTTGCAGCGCTTAGGTCACGTGCTTGGCGAACCGCGCTATCTGCAAGCGGTGGAGCGTTCCTTGAAGGCCTTCGACAGCATCATGCAACGTAACCCGGCGGGTTGCCCCAGCTTGCTGACGGCGCTACAGGAGTATATGCAGCCGCCAACCATTGTTATGCTGCGCGGTCCGGATAATGATATGGCTTTATGGCGTCACCAGTTGAATCAGAATTATTTGCCGTCTGTGCTGTGTTTCGCCCTGCCAGCAACGCTGGACGATTTGCCGCCCACGCTGGCGAGAATATTTCCAGAGTCTGTCAACGCCTGGGTATGCCGTGGCGTTGAGTGTTTACCTCCCGTCAATCGTTTGGATGAATTGATGCAGAGTATATGAGCTCTTTTCAAGAACAGCCAAAGGTGGGATGATTGCATGTTGCAAATTTAAATGTCCAATAGTTCGTGATAACAAAGGAGAAAGCATGAAAGCATTATTAATGATGGTTGCCACCACTGGCTCTCTGATGCTGGCGGGACAGGCAGGCGCAGTAGATGCCAAGGCGGCAGAAGCCTTGGCACAAAAGAATGGCTGTTTGGCTTGCCATACCGTAGCTAACAAAGTGGTTGGCCCTGCTTACAAGGACGTGGCGGCCAAATACAAAGGCGACAAAACTGCTGAAGCCAAGCTGATCACCAAAGTCAAGGCTGGTGGCAGTGGCGTTTGGGGCCCAATCCCAATGCCGCCTAACAGCCCGCAAGTTAAAGACGCAGATATCAAGACTATTGTTCAGTGGATTCTGACTCTGTAATTTAAGCTGTTACAGCCGGAATCAAAAAAGCCAGTTTTTTGAACTGGCTTTTTTGCATTTGGCTTGCCGATTTATGGGCATATCACACCCATGTTGCAAATCTAAACGCTTGGGTTGGCACTGGAGCCTGTTTAGCTGGATTTCAGCTTGCTGTGATGTATGGAGTAAGTGAAATAAACGATCAAGCCAATTATCAGCCATACGATAAAGCGTAGCCAGGTGATTCCTGGGAGGAACCCCATCAGGGCGCCGCAGGACAACATGCCGAGTATGGGAAAAAGCGGGTTGAGCGGGTTGCGGAATGGGCGGTGGAGGTGGGGTTGGCGCACGCGTAACACGATAACGCCGAAGCAGACCAGGACAAAAGCTGCCAGCGTGCCAATATTGACCAGTTCCGCCAGTTCTCCGAGCGGCACCAGGCCGGCGATGGTGGAAATAATGACGCCGCACAGCACAATGACACGCACTGGTGTTTGCGTTTTCGGGTTGACCGCGGCAAAGAAAGGCGACAGCAGGCCATCGCGCGACATGGCGAAAATAATGCGCGTGAGCGCATAGTAAAGTACCAGCATGACTGTGGTCAGGCCGGCAATGACCCCGGTGGAAACCAGCGCCGACGCCCAGTTGAAGCCGATAAGCTGCAATGCGTGAGCGACTGGCGATGACACATTGAGGTCGCTGTAGTGTGCTATACCGGTAAGCAGTCCGGAGACCACGATATAGATCACGGTACAGATAACCAATGAAGACACCAGTCCGATAGGCACGTCGCGCTGTGGATTGGCAGTTTCTTCTGTGGCAGTGGATACGGCATCGAAGCCTACATAAGCAAAAAACACCATGGAGGCGCCGGCCAGCACGCCGGTGGTTTTACCATCTGGCAGTGTTTCAAACCAACCATATGGTATGAACGGATGCCAGTTAGCCGGGTTGATATGGAATATGGCAATGCCAATAAATACCGAGATAGTGAGCAGCTTGACCCACACCATTGCATTATTGATGCGCGCACTTTGCTTGACGCCTATGATGAGTAGACTCATTAGCAGCAGGATGATAACGCTTGCGGGCAGATTAATAATGCCGCCCAGCATTGGAGCCTTGGTGAGGGCTACCGGCAACGGGATGCCGATGGCGGCCAGCGCATTATTGAAGTAGCCCGACCAGCCGTTAGCTACGGCCGCCACCGAGATGCCGTATTCCAGCAGCAAGTCCCAGCCGATCATCCACGCCATTAATTCGCCAAAGGCAGCGTAGCTGTAGCCATAGGCGCTGCCGCATCCCCCCACGGCCGATGCCAGTTCCGCATAGGCCAGCGCCGCAAACGCGCAGGCGAAGCCTGCTATCACGAAAGACAGTACGACAGCCGGTCCGGATTGCGTTGCTGCGGCAATGCCCGTCAGCACAAAGATACCTGTACCGATAATTGCGCCAATGCCGAGAAAGGTCAGATCCCATGCGGACAAGCAGCGACTGAGGCCGCTTTGGGTGAAGTCATCTGGGGTAATGTGCTTGGTGCGGAAAATCTGCATTGCCATGCGTGTCTCCATCAAGTGTTTGGCAGCCCAGATTATGCACGAAGTTGCATTGTTACGTGGGTGTTAAGCTAGCCAATCCCTGACCGACAGAAAGTCGCTGTAGAGCGCCGCTTCTGCGCTACCTTCGGCAGGTTTCCAGTCATAACGCCATTTAACAACCGGTGGCATCGACATGAGAATGGATTCAGTGCGGCCATTGGATTGCAGTCCGAACAGGGTGCCGCGGTCGTACACCAGGTTGAATTCTACATAGCGGCCACGGCGATAAGCCTGGAAATCACGCTCGCGCTCGCCGTACGGCGTATCTTTGCGGCGCTGCAGGATGGGCAGGTAAGCATTAAGAAAAGCTTCTCCCACGCTTTTGAGCATGGCAAAACTGCGCTCAAAGCCCAGGGCATTAAAATCGTCGAAGAAGATACCGCCTATGCCGCGCGCTTCCTTGCGATGCTGGAGGTAGAAATACTCATCACAGGCTTGCTTGAATTGCGGGTAATAGCTTTTATCGAAAGGGGCTAGTGCATCACGGCAGGTGCGGTGAAAGTGCACGGCATCTTCTTCAAAGCCATAGTAGGGAGTCAAGTCCATGCCGCCGCCAAACCACCAGATAGGCGCTTCGCCTTCCTTTTCTGCAATAAAGAAGCGGATGTTCATATGCACAGTGGGCGCATATGGATTGCGCGGGTGCAGCACCAGCGATACCCCCATGGCCTGCCAGCTGCGTCCTGCTGCTTCCGGATGCGCCACGCTGGCGGATGGCGGCAGCTTATTGCCCAGCACATGTGAGAAACCAACGCCTGCGCGTTCAAACACATGGCCATCTTCCAGCAGGCAGGATGTTCCGCCGCCGCCTTCCGCGCGTTGCCAGCTATCGTGCAAAAAGTTTTTGCCGTCCACCAGTTCCAGTGCTTCAACGATGCGGCTCTGCAGACCTTGGAGATACTCTAAAACAGCGTTCGGATTCATGGGAGGTTCCAGGTTCATTGAGTTAGTCACGCAAGATTTTGCCTGTGGCCAGGTCTTGAATGGTAGAGGGTTTGCGTCGCTTGCAGATGCGACCGGGCATTATTCTTACGCTGGTGCCGAAGAGTCTGTAGCACTCGCGTGCAGTCCTGGCAGACTTGTGGCCGCTGCGATTAGCGCTGGTGGATACTATGGCCATGCCGGCTTTGCGGCACAAATCTGCGGCAGGCTGGTATGCGGTTACGCGCACTGCGATTGTCGGATGGCGACCCGTCAGCCAAACAGGGCAATTCGGAGCAGCAGGTGCCAGCCAGGTGTGAGGTACGGGCCAGCTTTTATTTAACTGGGCAACCTGTGGCGGATTAAGGGTCGCAAGATAAGGCTTTAATTGAGCCAGCTGGCTGGCGATCAAGATCAGCCCTTTGTGCTGCGGCCTGCGTTTAAGCCGCAGCAGGCGCTGCACGGCTAAACGGTTTTGGGGGTCGCAGCCCAAACCATAGCAAGATTCCGTGGGGTAGGCGATGATGCCGCCGCAACGGAGGTAATGATGTAGTCCGCGCGCATTACTCACTCCGTGATATTCCTTGGCAGCTCTAAGGTTTGAGGGCTTTGTAGCCGATATCTTTGCGCATCTGGCAGCCGTCAAACTGGATTTCCTCAGCGATCTGGTAGGCGCGCGCCTGGGCAGATTTCACTGTTTCGCCTAGTGCCGTCACGCATAACACGCGGCCGCCGCTGGTAACCACTTGGCCATCCTTGAGCACGGTTCCGGCATGGAACACATGCGCATCCTGTAAATTTTTGGGTAAGCCTGTAATCACATCGCCACTCCGTGGCGTGTCAGGATAATTGGCGGCAGCTATCACCACGCCCAATGCGGTTCGCCGGTCCCAGTCTGCTTCCACCTCGTTCAGCGTGCCATTGGCGCCGTGCTCTGCCAGCGTGACCAGGTCACTTTTGAGCCGCAGCATGATGGGTTGTGTTTCCGGATCGCCCATGCGGCAATTGAATTCCAGGGTTTTCAGATTGCCTGCTTTATCTATCATGAGTCCGGCATACAGAAAACCGGTGTAAGGCATGCCTTCCTTAGCCATGCCGGCTACAGTAGGCTTGATGATTTCGCGCATAACTTTGGCGTGGATTTCAGGCGTTACCACGGGTGCCGGCGAATAAGCACCCATGCCGCCAGTGTTGGGGCCTTGGTCGCCATCCAGCAGGCGCTTGTGGTCCTGGCTGGTGGCTAGCGGCAGGATATTCTTGCCATCGACCATGACGATGAAGCTGGCTTCCTCGCCTTGCAAGAACTCTTCAATGACGACACGCGCACCAGCGTCGCCGAGCTTGTTGTCAGATAGCATGGAATCAATCGCAGCGTGCGCTTCGGCTGCCTCCATGGCAACCACCACACCCTTGCCGGCGGCGAGGCCGTCAGCCTTGATGACAATAGGTGCACCTTGCTTGTGTACATATTCATGCGCGGCGGCGGCATCGGTAAACGTCGCATAGGCGGCGGTAGGGATACCATGCCGTATCATGAAAGCCTTGGCGAAATCCTTAGAGCTTTCCAGTTGGGCTGCGTCTTTGTAAGGGCCAAAAATCTTGAGCCCAGCAGCGCGAAAGGCATCGACCACACCCTGCGATAGCGGGGCTTCCGGGCCGACCACGGTCAGTGTAATCTGCTCAGATTGAGCAAACGCGACGAGCTCGGCAACGCTGCTGATCGGCACATTTACCATGCCTGGATCAAGTGCCGTACCCGCATTGCCCGGCGCTACGTAGATGCGGTTGATTCTGGGGCTTTGCGCCATTTTCCACGCCAATGCGTGTTCGCGACCGCCACCACCAATAACAAGAACCTTCATAGTTGTCCCATTAGTGCCTAAAGTGGCGTATGCCAGTGAATATCATCGCAATGCCGTGCTCATCCGCTGCCGCAATGACTTCATCATCACGAATACTGCCGCCGGGTTGAATGACGCAACTGGCACCAGCTTCGGCCAGCACATCAATGCCGTCTCGGAACGGGAAGAAAGCGTCCGAAGCTACCGCAGCGCCTGTCAGCGACAGTCCGGCATTCTGCGCCTTGATGGCTGCAATGCGCGTACTGTCGACACGGCTCATCTGGCCGGCACCTACGCCTAGCGTCATGCCATTGGCACAGAAGACGATGGCGTTTGACTTGACGAATTTTGCCACACGCCAGGCGAATACAAGGTCTTGCAGCTGCTGCTGCGTGGGCTGCGTTTGCGTGACGATCTTGCACTGGTCCGCAGCTACATTCAGCGCATCCGGTGTTTGTACCAGCAAGCCGCCGCCCACGCGCTTGTATTCCAGGGCATTGAGACCGTTGCGTCCGTTTGCATGCAGTGGCACAGTCAGCACCCGCACATTGGTTTTGGCAGCAAAGAGCTGTCTGGCGGATTCAGATACCGCGGGCGCGATGACGACTTCAACAAACTGCTTGATAACGGCTTCTGCGGTAGCTGCGTCAATTTCGCGGTTAAAGGCGATGATGCCGCCGAAAGCCGAGGTGGGGTCGGTACTGAAGGCTTTTTGATAGGTTTCAAGCAGCGTTGCACCTACTGCCACGCCACACGGGTTGGCGTGCTTGACGATGACGCAGGCCGGGGTATCAAACGTCTTGACACATTCCCAGGCAGCGTCGGCATCGCCGATGTTGTTGTAGGAAAGTTCTTTGCCCTGCAACTGAGTGAAGCTGGCGAGTGCACCAGCGGGAACGCACGCATCGCGGTAAAAGGCAGCATCCTGATGCGGATTTTCGCCGTAGCGCAAATCCATTACCTTGCTCACTTGCGTGGTGTAGCGCTCAGGGAAGGCCTGTTTCTCGCCCTGGACATTGATGGCAGTCAGGTAGTTGCTGATGGCGCCATCGTATTCTGCCGTGTGCGAGAAAGCTTTTTTCGCCAGCATCAAGCGCGTTTCGGCGCCTATGGCACCGCTGCTGGACTGCATTTCGCGCGTGACAAGTGCGTAATCCGCAGGATCGGTCACTATGGCCACATGGTCATAATTCTTGGCGGCGGCGCGCACCATGGTCGGTCCGCCGATATCAATATTTTCAATGGCATCCGCCAGGCTGCAATCCGCCTTGGCAATGGTTTCGCGGAATGGGTACAGATTTACCACTACCATATCAATCGGCGGGATATCAGCCTGCTGCATTGCCGTCACGTGCTCCGGCAAATCGCGGCGGCCGAGAATGCCGCCATGCACCTTGGGATGCAGTGTTTTAACGCGGCCATCCAGCATTTCCGGAAAGCCGGTGTAATCGCTGACCTCGGTCACAACAATATTGTGCTCGCGCAAAAGTTTTGCCGTTCCACCGGTAGAAAGGATTTCCACGCCGAAACTATTCAGGGTGCTGGCAAATTCCAGTATGCCCTGTTTGTCGGAAACGCTAATGAGTGCTCTTTTGATAACAGCCATGATGAAGACTTAAGATAAGGAAAATTATTGAAGGTTGTACTGCTGGAGTTTCTTGCGCAGCGTATTGCGGTTCATACCAAGGATTTCAGCGGCTTTGCTCTGATTGCCGCCCGCGCGGTTCAGCACGTATTCGAGCATGGGTTTTTCCACGCACTGCAGCACCATATCGTAGACGGCATGGGGCGGCTCACCGTCCAGGTCCTTGAAGTACTCATCCAATGCGCTACGCACACAAGCGGCTAGGTCGTTGTCTATTATGTGGTCCAATTTAATATCCTCAGGCAGCCAATGCGTCTTCTGATTTTTCTGGTAATTCGTCTGCGTATTGCAAGCGGCTGTTTTGCTGCTGCAACTGGGCAAAGAATTCATTAATGGCATTGAGTTGCGCTTCTATGGTTTGTAACTGGTTCATGTTGTGGCGGAAATTTGCTGAGCCGATCAAGCCCTTGGTGTACCAGGAAATATGCTTGCGCGCCACGCGCATGCCCGTGAGCTCTCCGTAAAACGCATAAAGATCATTCAGGTGTTCCAGCATTACGCTGTGAATTTCCGAGACTTCAGGCAGCGGCATATGCCTGCCGGTGCTGAGGAAATGCTCGATCTCGCGGAATATCCAGGGACGGCCTTGAGCGGCGCGGCCTATCATGACGGCATCAGCACCAGTTTTTTCCAACACGAACTTGGCTTTCTCCGATGTGGTAATGTCGCCATTGGCAATCAGCGGAATGCCTATGGCCTGTTTCACCGCAGCAATCGTGTCGTATTCAGCATCGCCAGTGTAGGCGCAGGCGCGCGTACGGCCATGCATGGCCAGCGCCTGTACGCCGATATCCTCGGCCATTTTGGCTACCGCAATGGCATTGCGGTTCTGCTTGTCCCAGCCCGTGCGAATTTTTAGCGTCACCGGCACATCGACTGCATTGACGACGGCCCGCAAAATTTGTGCAACCAGCGGCTCATCTTTCAACAGCGCGGAGCCCGCCATCACATTGCAAATTTTCTTGGCCGGGCAGCCCATGTTGATATCAATGATCTGCGCACCGTTATCAACATTGTATCGGGCCGCTTCCGCCATCATTTTGGGGTCGGCTCCGGCAATCTGTACCGAGATCGGGTTCACTTCACCTTCATGGTTGGCCCGGCGCAGGGTCTTGGCGCTGCCGTAAAGCAGCGAGTTGGAAGTTACCATCTCGGAAACCGCCATGCCCGCACCCAGTCTTTTGCACAACTGGCGGAAAGGCCGGTCTGTCACGCCTGCCATGGGCGCAACAATCAGGTTGTTCTTTAATTTATATGGGCCAATTTGCACGTGGGGTTGTACGCCGTTGTATAGCTGCGGGAAAGCTGCCTATTTTATATGCAATCAGCAGCCGGGGAAAGCAACAAGATGGCCCGGAAATCCTAAAACCAGCAGAAAATTTAAGGGTATCGGATTTTAGTGGTTGATTTGATTCAAATATCATAGAGCATCTGGGATGGCGCTCGCCGCCTTCAGCCAGTCGTGCAGCGTCTGTGCGCTCACCACCAACGGTCTTGCAACCTCCACCTGGCGTGGCCCGCTTCCCCAGCTTTTGGCCTATGAATTTGGCAGATCGAGGCGCTATGGCTGAGCAGTTACAGTTGTGTACATATCAAGACATTGCTCAGTATGTTTATTCCACTTGATGTGCTGAATTATGCAGATGTCTAAATACAACGACGTTGTCTGATGGCACTTCCCCGCGTAAAAATAATAATAAACATATAAAACAATTTGTTATGCATGTGGCACGAATCATGCTGCATATTGAGTTGCAATTCTGTATGGGTGGTTTTAATTGGCAAATTAAGAAATGCTTAATTGATCGGGAAGGGTAAGTTGAGGAGTTTATGATGAAAAAAATACATTTTGCATTGATTGCGATAGCTTTTGGTCTGGTTGGTACAACCAGCGCTTATGCCCATGACTCTGTAGGCTTTAGCCTTAACATAGGCGCGCCGGCCTATTACTACGATCCGCCCGTGTACTATGCACCCGCGCCGGTGTATTACACGAGACCTCCGGTATATGTACGTGCTGCACCTGTCTATTACGAGCCATATGGACCGCAGGCCTATTATGGCTATGATGATAGAAGGTTCCGCCATGGCCATCACGGTTGGGGCAAGCATCGCGGACATGACGACGATGATGATGATTGATAGTCAGTGATTCCTAATGATAAGTTTGTCCCGCTGAGTGGGCTGTAAAGACGCAGTACGCGTCGCCTCGTCGCAGTTTGGAGACAGAAAAATTTCATTAAATCTATATACATAGATGGCTTTATTACTAGGCTGTCACTTAATGGAGACGGCTGCCTTGTATGGGCTATTCCGCTTTGGGTTGATGAGGGTTTTTCAATAGTATGGGTCGCTGCTTGACGATTAAATTGTTTAAGGAATCCAATCCATCTCTTGCTTTTGATATAGCCAATAAAAAGCCTGACTCTCAATAAGAGTCAGGCTTAGATTAAACTTTCTTCAAAAAACAGGTTTTGAGTACCAGGCCCTTGACTTTGTCGGCATTGCATTCAATTTCTTCTTCGTCATCAGTGAGGCGGATATCCTTTATTACCGTTCCTCTTTTTAGGGTAATGGAGGTGCCTTTTACCTTTAAATCCTTGATGACTTGCACAGAATCTCCTGTATTGAGCGTGGTTCCGTTGCTGTCTTTTACGGTGATATCCATGTATAACCCTTTAAATATTACGTTGCGTAGTACGCTCTATTATAGTTATTCATTGCTTGAACGTGAAATGGACTTGCTCTACTTCGGTGGGCGTTTGGGTGGACATTTGCGCTGCGTGCTAGAATGTAGATGAAGCTGGCTAGACAGTCGCTGTCACATTTTATCTGGCAATTTATTGCCAGATAAATTGGAGAAGACCCTCGCATTTAACTTGCCGGTTTACTGGCTTAGTTGGATGGTAAAGACCTTTACGGTCTTTGCGGTCTGCTCCTGAAGTGAGAGAGGAAAGTCCGGGCTCCGCAGAGCAGGATGACGGCTAACGGCCGTACGCCGTGA
>JBDTOX010000007.1:0-2445 GCA_039933015.1 Methylophilaceae bacterium | reverse complement strand
AATCGAACTGCCGACACGCGGATTTTCAATCCGCTGCTCTACCGACTGAGCTACCCGGCCATCTTTACGAGCTATTTACTACATTTTGCGACTTGCAGACTTTTGCAAGTCGCGCATTATAGCAAATTTCGTTGATTAGTGTCATTTTCAAATACCAATCACATGCTACGCAAGATTTATTCAAAAAAAGTGCCTGCTCGGGTATGCTCGCAAAGTTCTGAATCCGGTTTATGTACCCTATGCACACCTTCACTATTGCAGCAGCAGATGACAGTCTAGCGCTCGCACTTCAAAGCAAAATAAACAATAAAACCAAACCCTTGGGGGCGCTGGGCCGTCTGGAGACGCTGGCGCTAAAGGTTGGCCTCATACAAAACACCTTATCACCCAGACTGACACAGCCCGTGATGATGGTGTTTGCTGGCGATCATGGCATTGTGGAATCTGGCGTCAGCCCTTATCCGCAGGCCGTAACACAGCAAATGGTGCTGAATTTCCTGGCAGGCGGTGCTGGCATTAATGTATTCGCCAAACAAAATAATATGGCAGTCCGCGTCATAGACGCAGGGGTAAATCATGTATTTGCTCCGCATCCGGATTTGGTAGATGCCAAGATCGGCATGGGCACGCGTAATTTTCTCGTGGCGCCGGCAATGTCGCCTGCGCAATGTGAGCAAGCGCTTGCGCAAGGTGCAGAACTGGCACGCGCTGAAATTGCCGCTGGCAGCAATGTGCTGGGATTTGGCGAAATGGGCATAGGCAATACTTCGGCAGCGGCTGCGCTCATGTGCGTGCTATGCCACTTGCCGCCGCAGGATTGTGTCGGGCGCGGTACGGGTCTCGATGATGACGGGCTGTCGCGCAAAGTGACAATTATCGAGCAAGCGCTGCGTCAACACAGGCTGGATGGCAAGGATCCGCTGCAGGTGCTGGCTACTTTTGGCGGCTTTGAGATCGCCATGATGGCTGGTGCCATGCTGGGGGCTGCCGAGCGCCGGGCGATACTGCTGATAGATGGCTTTATTGCCACAGCCGCTTTGCTGGTAGCCTCACGCATCGCCCCTGCAGTGCTGGATTACTGCATTTTTGCCCACTGTTCCGATGAAGCCGGGCATGCGTTGCTGTTGCAAGAGCTTGGTGCCAAGCCCTTGCTTGATCTCGGCTTGCGCCTGGGTGAGGGGACCGGGGCTGCACTGGCTTATGCGCTGGTGCAGGCAGCGGTGAATTTCCTCAATGACATGGCTTCATTTGAATCTGCCAATGTCAGCCGCCAGGATGCTGCATGAACCCCTGTATGCAAAGGGAATGGCGCTTGTGGCTGGTGGCACTGAGTTTTTTCACGCGTCTGCCCGTTCAGATTGCAGATTTTAAAGAAGCCGACCTTAACTACGCCGCAAAATATTTTCCTCTGGTGGGCGTGTTGGTGGGCATGGTGGCGGCAGCCATTTATGGGCTGGCTATCCTGGTCTGGCCCATGGAGCTGGCGGTGCTTGCCAGTATGGCGGCTACGCTGTGGCTCACCGGTGCATTCCATGAAGATGGTCTGGCGGATGCTGCTGATGGCCTTGGCGGCGGCTGGCAAAAAGAGCAAGTGCTCACCATTATGCAGGATTCGCGCCTGGGCAGCTTTGGTGCCATCGCCTTGTTTCTGGCCTTGTTGACCAAATTCGAGGCATTGGCTCATCTCTCCGCGCCACTGCTGCCGGCGATTATGCTTGCCGGCCACAGCTTGAGCCGTTTTGCCGCGGTGCTGGTGATCTATACCCAGCCCTATGTGCGTGAGCAAGGCAAGGCCAAGCCATTGGCAACCCGGTTGAGCAGGGGTGAATTATTATTGGCGGGCCTGTTTGGGCTGGCGCCACTGGCCTTGCTGGCGCATCAGTTTTTGCTGGCCCTCGTGCCGGTGGCGCTGGTCTGGTTCTGGTTCAGCCATAAGCTTAAAAAACGCCTGGGTGGATACACCGGGGACTGTCTGGGCGCGATGCAGCAGCTGTGCGAGATTGCCTTCTATCTGGGGGTATTGGTCTGGGGCGTAATGTAGATGGAGCTTTATCTGGTCCGCCACACCACGCCTGATATTGCCAAAGGCATTTGCTACGGCAACAGCGATATTGCTGTGGCCCCCCACAGTTTTGCGGCAGAGCTGGAAGCTGTACGCAACAAGTTGGCTGGCCTTGAGCCCCTGGCAATCCCGGGCAGCGTAATTTATTCCAGCCCGATGCAGCGCTGCATTAAATTGGCAGATGAGCTGGCAAGCAGCTTGAATTTAAGCGCCCCGTTGCAAGACGCGCGACTGATGGAACTTGATTTTGGCGATTGGGAACTGCGCAGCTGGGACGATATCCCGCGCGCTGCGTTTGACACCTGGGCGCATGACCACGTGGACCAGGCGCCACCGAACGGTGAATCATTTTATGCGCTGCATCAGCGCGCTACCGCTTTTCT
>JBDTOX010000006.1:0-2107 GCA_039933015.1 Methylophilaceae bacterium | reverse complement strand
TGGCGCCAGCTGCTTCATATGCAGCATCAGTGGATCCGATGCCGGCGCCTGCCTCAGTTTCGATAATCACCTTATGGCCGCGTGCAGTAAGTTCCTTGACGTTCGCGGGAACGATGCCAACACGATATTCGTGAACCTTGATTTCCTTCGGCACGCCAATCAACATAAGCTCTACCCAATCTAGTGTTAGTAATTTCCAGTCGTGATTGACGACTTGACAGATTTAGACCACAAATTGCGCCACGCCATCGCGAAATGACCAGTCGATGTCGTGGTTCTCGGTAATGGTAATCAGGATATTGGCAGGGGGGATGCCGGGATTGGCTGCCAGGTTTTCTGTGACTTTCCTGTAAAACGCCTGCTTGGATTTATTCGAGCGCCCGGCACGCATGACCAAGTGCATTATCACGCGCTCGCCTTCACGCCCCTGCATTTGCAGGCATTCCGGGTCGAGTTGATGGATGATCTGGTAGCGGTCATCCAGCGGGAACCCCATCGTTTCAATCACTGCGGAATTAATGCCATCACCCACAGCTTTGATGTATTCCGGTGATTTGCCCTTAAGTATGGAAATATTAACGAGTGGCATAGGGTTCCTTTGTATGGGCGGTTAATTTTTCAGCTTATAAAAACGGTTACTCAGGGTCTGGCCGGCCTTGATATTGTCCAAGCGGCTACCAACTGCATCAGCAAGCCGGGTCAAGCGATCATCGGGGGCTGGATGGGTTTTGAATAGCAGGGCGACGCTGCCATCGGTTGTGCTTACCTGGCTTATGGTCTGCAGTACTTCAGGCAGGCCATATGGCTCATAACCGGCTCTGGTAGCCAGCGTTATCCCCATGCGATCTGCCTCGAACTCGGCATCTTTATCCAGGCCGCGGGCGCAAATTTCAGCACCACTGCCGATGACTTTTTGTATGGTCTGGTTGCCCTTGCCCAGCTTGGAGCCTAACAGGTCAGCACCAAAATTAAGCAGCTGGGATTTTTGCAGCAGTTTGAGATGGTGCTTCTTCACTATATGGCCAATTTCATGGCCTAGTACACCGGCCAGTTGCGCCTCATTTTCCAATTTGCGATATAGCCCCTTGGTAATCATCACAAAGCCACCCGGGGCAGAGAAGGCATTGATGTCCTCGCTATCAATCACGCCAAAGTGCCAGGGCAAGTCTGCACGTTCGCTCTGGCTCGCCACCCAGCGGCCAACTTCATTGACATACTTCTGCAACGCTTCGTCTTTGATTAGCGGCGCGGCGCCTAGCAGGTTGCCGGTGATTTCACGCCCGAGCTTGATTTCCTCGGCTTTGGATGGACTCTTGAGATTAAATGCGGGCTCGCCGCTAGATGCCGTATCAGCAGTTTTGGCATCTTGCGTATTGCTCTGCGTACCGGTGTTTTTCTCAATAGCGTCCTTGAGTGCGCCGCCCAAGTCAAAAGCTGCCTGGGCTTGCGGCATGGCGCTTGCCAATAATGCGATTAACAGGAAAGAGTGTGGACGTAACATTATTTGTGCCCTCCTGGTTGCAAGGTGGCAGAGGATGCAGTTGGCGTTGGCTGGGCGGGCGCAGGCAGGTAAGCAAACCTGATGGCTTTGAGGCCGCCCTTGCTGGCGAATTTCTGGCCTTGCTCAGCACTTTGTGTATAGCTTTCCAGTGCCGTCACTTCGGCTTCGTTAAACTTTGCAGCTTTCAGGTCTTCTTCGCTCAAGCCACGCACGCCTGTGGTAGCGACCACCTGGCCGGTGCCGGAGCGGCCGCTGGCCAGATCCAGCACAGCTGCGGCGTTACCTGATCCACTCGCGCTGGTGCTGCCACGCTTGACGGAAAGCAAACGTACCCAGCCACTGGTTTTTGTGGTTTTTACTTTAAGCCAGGCACCCCGCCTGGTAAGGATTTCCAGCTTATCGCCGCGCGCCAGTTTTCCCGTAGTTTTTGCATCGGAATAGGGTTCGGCACGTACGCTATCAGCCTTAAGTGCTGTGCCCATTGGGGCGGCCAATGCCCCAATGGGCAGTAGGAGCGCGGCTAATAGTAGAATGGGCTTGCTTATATTCATATTGAACCTTTCTATCGTTCAGAACTTTCAAGTCTGGAAGCGCTGGGTGTGGAAA
>JBDTOX010000005.1:0-5152 GCA_039933015.1 Methylophilaceae bacterium | reverse complement strand
CATGGCCGGGTTTTCAAGTTCGATGCTATCTGTAATAGACTGCAGGATCTCCTTTAATGGTGCACACTTGGCCAGCAAGCCTAGCACCTGTTTATGCGCACGCTCCCGATGCTCGGCACGCTTACGCTCGGTGACGTCAATAAAGGTGACTACCGCGCCAATAATCAAACCATCCTGGAATTGCGGATACGACCAGTATTCGACAGGAAAACAACTACCGTCCGCCCGCCATAGCATCTCATCCTCAGCGTGTGCACCTGCACCTCGTTCAAAATTATGAAAAATCAGTCGCTTATCTACTGGATGATGTGTTTCATCCGCACGTGCACGCTGCATCTGCCTATGCATGTTTTTTCCGAGCAACTCTTGCGCATGCGTATACCCGAGCAAGTTGACACAACTGGCATTACAGAATGTGCAGTTCCCCTCCAGGTCTATGCCATATATCGCCTCTGCAGTTGAGTCCAGTATGAGATGAAGCCGGTCTTGCTGTATACGCAATGCTTCAGCGGCCTGCCTGCGTTCGGATTGGCGCTCGTGCAGAAAAAAGGCTGCAAACCCCATGAAACCGATGACCAAAGGCACAAGATACTTGAGCATGTCCTTGAACGTAGGCTCTTTTTTTTCGTATACGCCGAACCATTTTTCGTAGATGGCATCATAAACGCCGCTGGATTTGGTTAATGCCAGTCCTTCGTTAATCCTGGCAAGCAATTCGGTATGGCTTTTTTGCACGGCAAAAGAGAACTTCTGTGAAAAACCTGGTTTGACATCCAGCGCGCGGATATTCGAAATCTTTGATTGCTGTAAGGTCTGCATCCCGACCAGCTTGCCGATTAGCATTGCATCATGCTGACCCGAGGCCAGCAGCCGGAAACCTTCTGCGACAGTATTTACCTGTACGAGCCGTTTCTGCCAGCCTCGCGAAATAGCATAATCGCGAGCCAGATCAGCATTGAGGACAATGATGGATTTGCCTGCCAGGTCAGCTTCCGAGCGGATGCCTGGTTCACTCTTGCGTACGAAGATGGCGCCGTTGACAGTCACGTAGGGAACAGTGAAGTCCGCAAAGCGACGACGCTCCTCAGATGGGGCAAGATTGATTAATACGTCAATCCTGCCTGTTTCGAACTCATGAAGAATATGATTAAAAGTTTGGACGCGGATCGTATAGCTGAGCCCGGCTTCCTTGGCGACCGCTTTCCATAAGTCAACGGCAAACCCATCCATGGTTTTATCTGCCTGGCCAACGGCAAAAGGTGGAAAATCCGGCTCGCTTCCAACCAGCAGCGGCCTGTCAGTGTTTACTCCAGTCCCGCCAGCCATGCCGGCAAAAACCAGCAATAGCATCATTGCTAATAGGCGCATATGCTGCATCCTTATTTGACGTTGATAGTCACGCTAATCATGCGCTATTTCTCTCATCACCAAATCTCCATGAATAATAATGCAGTCTGTGCCTAATCACCGTTTAAATATTTGCTTTTTTAAAAACGGCAAGTTATCGAGTGATGTCAGTGATGCATCTGCCTGTTATTCAAAGGTACAATGCGCGACCTCAGAATAGCACGGAGATTGATTGTCGTTAACCTTGGCTTGTCTGGACGCCATGCGCAGAAAAATCTCATTCTTTAGCCACCGATAATCCATTGGGCGACTTTTCTAGCCTATACAAACGCTGACGCTCAGGTTGCGGTCATCTCGCGTCCTAATGAATTATCTGGGTTAAAGTACGATGGGGCTGGAAGCACAGATAGATTAAGCGAGCAATTCCACGCGATAACGTAGCAGGATTGTTCATGAATGCCTCTATCCTGGAGCAGGAGAAAATTATGGGGCAAGCCATAATGGCGGCGGCACACCAGCACGCGCCTTCGGCTTGACTGCCTACCCCGGCATGGGCATGCTGGTGGGCATTATTATCACTCTGGATCTGCGCCTGTGAAACTTGAAACCTGGGAATTGCTGAGCTATGTCGTTACGGTATTCGGCCTGCCGCTGGCGATTATTTCCTTCATGTTTGAGCAGCGCAAGGAGCGGGAAAACGAGGAGGAAGAGGTTTATCAGCTGCTATCCGATGCCTATACCGATTTCCTCAAATTGGTAATGAGCAACCCCGACCTCAAGCTGCGCTCACAAAATGAGATTCCTGAACTTACCGAAGAGCAGCAGGAACGCATACAGGTGATGTTTGAAATCCTGATTTCATTATTCGAACGGGCCTACCTGCTGGCCTATGAAGACAAGATGACTGGCAAGCAGCTAAGGCGATGGCGCTCATGGGATGATTACATGCGCGAATGGTGCGGCCGTGATGATTTCCGCAAAATGCTGCCGCGTCTGCTGCATGGTGAAGATCCGGATTTTTCTGCTTACATTCTGCAACTGGCAAAGGAGCAAAATCTGGCGTGATAATTAGCCAGCCGGCCGCTTGATGGCGCCTGCCAGCCATTGCAAAACGCCATCAAGCAGATGTATTTTGCAGAAATTGCAGAATGGCATTTAGCTCCGCGGCGGGATCAGTAAAATCCTCGTAATCCTTATGCGCTCTTGCATACCAGTAGCGGCTGTTGCTTTCGTCATTTTCAATTTTATGCAGTACCGCATGGATCCAGTGACCGATACGGTCATCTGACTCCTGGGCAATCAGGTGCGCCTGGTTCCAATCTCCACCCAAGGCCGCAGTAACCGCTAATTTCAAATCATCTTTATTCACTGAAGAATTCAAGCTTCCTGCTCCTGGGCATGCGCTTTAACTGGGCCTCGGCAATAGTGGCGGTCGAGCGATCTGGAAATGTCATGGAAGCCAGTATCCTTAACGGCGGATTTGCACGTGTATAGCGCGCACCTCGCCCCTGCTGATGGGCATCAAAGCGTGCCTCAAGGTTATTGGTGATGCCTGCATAGTAGGCACCGCCCTTGCACTCCAAAAGATATAAATACCAGACCATGGCTCGCAATATACAACAATTTGCCAGTGGTTGATCCTCGGATAAAAGCGAGCCTGCTTTTCGCAGCAAGCCAGGTCTCCCAATGGCAATGCAGGAGCTTAAGATGCCTATCTTGAAGGGCGAGATACCCTTTTCGCCAGACTTTCAGGCTTTCTGACCCTGAAGCTGTTTCTCGCTGCCGGCGTCACAGGTATTGCAGCAACAGGCTGCCAGGCCGGCACCAGATGTTTTTTTCCGTTACCGATCAAATCGGCACGCCCCATGTTTTTCAATGCTTCGCGCAGCAATGGCCAGTTGTTGGGATCGTGGTAGCGGATAAAGGCCTTATGCAGGCGACGCACACCACCGGCTTTGGGGATAGCCACTTCTTCACTAGTGTCAGTGACTTTGCGCAGCGGGTTTTTGCCTGAGTAATACATGGCGGTCGCCATGGCCATGGGCGTCGGCGTGAAAGTCTGCACCTGGTCCAACCTGAAACTATTGCGTTTGAGCCATAAAGCCAGGTTGAGCATGTCTTCATCCGTGGTGCCGGGGTGCGCCGCGATAAAGTACGGAATCAGGTATTGCTCCTTGCCGGCTTCCCTGGAAAAGCGCTCGAACATTTCCTTGAATTTATCGTAGGCACCCATGCCCGGTTTCATCATCTTGGACAGCACGTTTTCTTCAGAATGCTCAGGGGCTATCTTGAGGTAACCGCCAACATGGTGCTGCACCAGTTCTTTCACATACTCGGGCGAAGTCACGGCCAAGTCATAGCGCAAGCCGGAGCTCACCAGGATCTTCTTCACGCCCTTGATAGCCCGCGCCTTGCGATAAAGCTCGATCAGCGCCGAGTGGTCGGTATTGAGGTTTTCGCAAATACCCGGGTACACGCATGACAGCTTGCGGCAGGATTTTTCAATGGTTTTTGACTTGCAGGCCATGCGGTACATATTGGCGGTCGGGCCGCCGAGGTCGGAAATTACGCCAGTGAAACCTTCTACCTTGTCGCGGATATCCTCGACCTCACGCAGGATGGATGCTTCAGAACGGCTCTGGATAACACGCCCCTCATGCTCGGTAATCGAACAGAAAGTACAGCCGCCGAAGCAGCCGCGCATGATGTTGACCGAGAAACGTATCATCTCCCATGCCGGGATTTTGGCGTTGTTGTATACCGGATGCGGCTTGCGCGCGTACGGCAGATCGTAGACGTAATCCATCTCTTTGGTAGTGAGCGGAATCGGCGGCGGGTTGAGCCAGACTTCGCGGTCGCCATGCCGTTGCACCAGCGCGCGCGCATTGCCGGGGTTGGCTTCCAGGTGCAACACGCGCGAGGCGTGGGCGTACAGGACTGGATCAGCCACTACTTCTTCATACGCCGGCAGGCGCACCACTTGAAAAGCACGGTCTGCCTTGGGTTTACGGATTATTTGAACAACATTAACTACTGCATCTGCTTCAGCGGCCTTGGCTGAGGTACTGGCACATGACTCACCAGTTTTTTCCATTGCCGGCTCCATGGCATATGGGTCTATCGGCGTATCTACTTTGCCCGGCCGATCCAGCTTGGTCGAAGCGACTTCCTGCCAGCCCTCGGGCAAGGCTTTGCGCAAATACGCCGTACCGCGAATATCGGTGATCTCAGCTATTTTTTCGCCCTTGCCTATGCGATGGCTCAACTCGACCAGTGCCCTTTCCGCATTACCGTAGATCAGGATGTCCGCCTTGGAATCGACCAGCACGGAACGCCGTACTTTGTCCGACCAATAATCGTAGTGGGCAATGCGGCGCAAGCTGGCTTCAATACTGCCTATCACCAGAGGTGTGTCAGCATAGGCCTCACGGCAGCGCTGGGAATACACCAGTACAGCACGATCCGGGCGCTTGCCGCCCTCGGCATTCGGGGTGTAGGCGTCATCAGAACGAATTTTGCGGTCTGCGGTGTAGCGGTTGACGAGCGAATCCATATTGCCCGCAGTCACGCCGAAATACAGGTTGGGCTTGCCTAAGACCTTAAAAGCATCGGCCGAATGCCAGTCCGGCTGGCTGATAATGCCGACGCGAAAACCTTGGGCTTCCAGCAACCGCCCCACCAGTGCCATGCCGAAGCTGGGATGGTCAATATAGGCATCGCCCGTGACCAGAATGATGTCGCACGAATCCCAGCCCAGCGCATCCATCTCGGCGCGACTCATGGGCAGGATAGGCGATGCGCCAAA
>JBDTOX010000004.1:0-20047 GCA_039933015.1 Methylophilaceae bacterium | reverse complement strand
GTATCAGAACAAAGGGCTCCTATCGGAGCCCTTGTTTTTTGGCATGTATCTTAAAATGATTGGCCTGAACTGCCCTGTATAAAGCAATTGTTCTGTTGTGAAACTCCCTCAATGCCGTCAATCTGGCTTGTGGTTTTATCTGCGTGTATCGGCGGGTAAAGAGGTTTTCCAGTAAAATCCGGACATGAATCTTTACTCACTCGCTAAACCACTGTTGTTCCAGCTCGATGCCGAGCGTGCCCATGACATTACTTTGAACAGCCTCAAACTAGCCGAGCAGTCTGGCGTACTGGCTTTACTCGCCAAGCCGCCACTTTGCCAGCCACGCCAAGTAATGGGCCTGAGCTTTCCCAACCCCGTAGGACTGGCTGCCGGACTTGATAAGAATGGCGCTTATATCGATGGTCTGGCAGCGCTGGGCTTCGGTTTTATCGAGGTGGGCACTGTCACACCGCGGCCACAGCCTGGCAACCCCAGGCCGCGGCTATTTCGTGTCATCAAAGCGCAAGGCATCATCAACCGCTTCGGTTTTAACAATCTGGGCGTGGACAATCTCATCGAGAACGTCAAACGCGTCAAATACCGCGGCATACTCGGTATTAACATCGGCAAGAATTTCGATACGCCCAACGAGCATGCCGTAGACGATTACCTGATTTGCCTGCGCAAGGTTTACGCCTACGCCAGCTATGTTACGGTAAATATCTCATCACCCAACACCAAGAATCTGCGCCAGCTGCAGGAGAAGGACGCATTGGGAGGCCTGCTGGCGACCCTGAAAGCAGAGCAGGCTGTGCTGGCTGACAGGCATGGGCGTTATGTGCCTATTGCTTTGAAAATTGCACCAGATCTGGAAGCCGAACAAGTGAATGAAATCGCCGATTTGCTGCTTGAACACAGTATTGATGGCGTCATCGCGACCAACACGACATTGTCGCGTGAAGCTGTTGCAGGCTTGCCTAATGCGCACGAGGCGGGTGGTCTGTCCGGTGCGCCAGTGCGGGAGAAATCCACGTTGGTTATCCGTCAGCTGGCTGCGCGTTTGCAGCAGCGTATTCCCATTATCGGCGTTGGCGGTATTCTTGACGGCCATAACGCCATGGCCAAAATCAAGGCGGGCGCCAGCCTGGTGCAGGTCTACAGTGGTTTGATCTATCGCGGGCCAGCGCTCGTCAACGATATTTGTCTAAGCCTGGGTTGAGAATAGAGCTAGAGGAGCAAGCGTTGGAAGTGCCCATCCTTTATTCCTTCCGCCGTTGCCCTTATGCCATGCGCGCACGTATGGCCTTGCGCTACAGCAGCATTCAAGTTGACGTGCATGAGGTGTCTCTCAAGAACAAGCCCCAGGCCATGCTGCAAATTTCACCTAAAGGGACAGTGCCTATACTGGCTTTACCCAATGGCGTGGTGATTGATGAAAGCCTGAATATTATGCGCTGGGCACTGGCGCAACATGACCCGGAAGATTGGCTGATGCTGGGCGCGCCCATACTAGGGCAAGAAGCCGAGGATTTAATTGCCGAGAATGATGGGGCTTTCAAACAGGCGCTGGATCGCTACAAGTACGCGACGCGCTTTCCCGAGCACCCCGCTGAATTTTACAGGGCGGAGGGGGAGACGTTCTTGCAGGCGCTGGAATTACGATTAAGCAAGACACGTTATCTTTGCCGTGAGCAATGCTCGTTTGCCGATATTGCAATTTTCCCCTTCATCCGGCAATTTACATCAGTGGATGAAGCCTGGTTCAGGCGGGCACCTTATTCCGCACTGGAAAACTGGCTTAAGCAGTTATTGGATTCAAGGCTATTTATTAGCATTATGGAAAAACATCCAGCTCCTTAGAGCACGCAGCCCCTGGCTCCTGAGACGCAATAAAAAAGCGGCCAGTTTATGGCCGCTTTGGGAAGGGTTAGCATGAGTAACAAATAACAGTGAGTTACTCGGCTAAGCCAGCCTCCAGGGAAGGTTCACGACGAGCTATGGCCGTGGGTTCAAATATGAGTTTGATTTCATCTTTGTCATCTATATCTACCAGCACGCGACCGCCATTGGCCAGACGGCCAAACAACAATTCATCCGCCAATGCACGGCGAATAGTGTCCTGTATCAACCGTGCCATAGGACGTGCACCCATGAGCGGGTCGAAGCCGCGCTTAGCCAGAGAGGCTTTGAGCGTATCGCTAAAGCTGGCTTCCACCTTTTTCTCGTGCAGTTGATCTTCCAGTTGCATGAGGAATTTGTCGACCACGCGCATGATGACTTCTGTCGATAGTGCGGAGAATGAGACCGTGGCATCCAGACGGTTACGGAATTCAGGACTGAACAGTCGTTTGATCTCAGCCATTTCGTCACCGACTGTGTTGCCCGGTGTGAAGCCAATCCCGGTCTTGGAAATAGACTCAGCACCCGCATTGGTGGTCATGATGATAGTGACGTTGCGGAAATCTGCCTTGCGCCCGTTATTGTCGGTCAGGGTGCCGTGATCCATCACCTGCAACAGGATATTGAAAATATCGGGATGGGCTTTTTCTATCTCATCCAGCAGCAGCACGCAGTATGGATGCTTGGTGATAGCCTCGGTCATGAGGCCGCCCTGCTCAAAGCCGACATAGCCAGGAGGCGCGCCAATCAAGCGTGATACGGCGTGACGCTCCATGTATTCCGACATGTCAAAGCGCACCAGTTCGATGCCCAGTGTATAAGCCAGCTGGCGTGCGACTTCGGTCTTGCCGACACCGGTAGGGCCTGAAAACAGGAAGGCACCGATCGGTTTCTGTAAGCTGCCGAGGCCGGACCTGGCCATCTTGATGGCTGAAGCTAAAGCATCAATGGCTTTATCCTGACCAAAAACAACAGCTTTGAGATCGCGATCCAGCGTTTTCAGCGCATTCCGGTCATCGGAAGAAATATTCTTGGGCGGAATACGTGCGATCTTGGCGATGATGTCCTCAATCTCCTTATTACCGATTACCTTCTTCTGCCGTGACTTCGGTAAGATGCGCTGTGCAGCGCCAGCCTCGTCAATCACGTCAATTGCCTTGTCCGGCAAGTGACGGTCATTGATATATCTCGCCGATAATTCAGCAGCAGTGTTCAGGGCGCCAGTGGTATATTTCACGCTGTGGTGTTTTTCAAAGCGTGATTTCAAGCCCTTGAGGATTTCCACGGTCTCCGCCACGCTCGGTTCTTCTACATCCACTTTCTGGAAGCGGCGTGAGAGTGCGTGGTCTTTCTCGAAAATACCGCGGTACTCCTGATAGGTGGTGGCACCTATGCATTTCAAAGTGCCATTCGACAGCGCAGGCTTGAGCAGGTTGGAGGCATCCAAGGTGCCGCCACTGGCAGCACCAGCGCCGATCAGCGTATGAATCTCATCTATGAAGAGCACGGCATCTGACTGCTCGGAGAGCTTTTTCATGACGGCTTTCAGGCGTTGCTCGAAATCACCGCGATACTTGGTGCCCGCCAGTAAGGCGCCCATATCCAGTGAATAGATGACCGCATTGGCTAGCACGTCTGGTACCTTGCCTTCAACAATACGTCGGGCCAAGCCTTCGGCAATTGCGGTTTTGCCGACTCCAGCTTCGCCAACCAGCAGCGGATTGTTCTTGCGGCGACGGCAAAGGGTTTGGATCACCCGTTCAAGTTCCAGCTCGCGCCCAATCAATGGGTCGATCTTGCCCGCAACCACTTGCAGGTTGAGGTTCTGGGTGAAGTTTTCGAGTGCGCCGGCAGGCGTGGCTTCGGTTTCAGTCTCTTGCTCGGTTTCCGTGCGTTTGGCGGTGCCATCGGTGATTTTGGCAACACCATGCGAAATGAAGTTGACCACATCCAGCCGTGTTATGCCTTGCTGATGCAAGAAAAATACAGCGTGGGAATCTTTTTCGCCGTAAATGGCGACGAGCACATTAGCGCCAGTGACTTCTTTTTTACCGGACGATTGCACATGCAGGATGGCGCGCTGGATTACGCGCTGGAAGCCAAGGGTGGGTTGAGTATCTACCTCTTCATTGCCATCCACGGTGGGCGTATGTTCTTCAATGTAATTGATTAGCTCGCTGCGCAGGGTGTCGAGATTGGCCCCGCAGGAACGCAGTACTTCAGCCGCCGTGGGATTGTCGATCATGGCCAGCAGCAAGTGCTCGACCGTAATCAATTCATGACGCTTCTGACGGGCGTCCATAAAGGCCATATGTAGGGAGACTTCAAGTTCTTGCGCAATCATTTGAGATTCCTCAGCTTTCTTCCATCGTGCACTGCAGCGGATGTTGATATTCACGGGCAAAGCCCAACACTTGGTTCACTTTGGTTTCAGCTATCTCATGCGGATAAACCCCGCATACACCTGCACCTTCAGTATGCACCTTCAGCATGATATGTGTCGCCTGTTCACGCGTCTTGCTAAAAAACCGCTGTATTACCTCCACCACAAACTCCATCGGCGTGTAGTCATCATTCAGTAAAATGACTTTGTACATGGAGGGTGGTTTGGGTCGTACTACCCCAGGCTCCAGGGTGGTGCTTTCATCATGCTTGGTACTCGCCATATCTGTAACCTATTTTGAGCCGAATCGAGAATTTTTCAAGCCTCAATTGAGTGTGGGTAATCCATTTATTCTTTTAAGGATAAATGCGAACGCTTTTTACTATTCTGTCCTGCGTCTGCACGATTTCCAGCGTGTGCGGTCCGATCTTAAAGCTGGTACCCGGTTCGGGAATATCCTCAAAATGCTCCAGTACCAATCCATTCAAAGTGCGCGGGCCATCTAGCGGTAACTTCAGGTCCAGTTTTTTATTAAGGTCTCGTAAGGAGCTGCTGCCGTCCACCAACCAGCTGCCATCTTCTTCTTGACGGTAGGTACTCATACGCAGAGGCGATTGCGTGGTGAAGTCGCCGATAATTTCTTCCAATATATCTTCGAGTGTGACCAGCCCTTTCAGTTCCCCGTACTCATCGACCACCAGCGCGATACGCTGTTGATTCTCCTGGAACTGCTGCACCTGCGTATAAAGAGGAGTGCCTGAGGGGATGAAATAGGGCTCGCTGATGACTTCGCGCAACATGTCCAGGTCCAGTTCGCCGTTACGTAGCTGATTCATCACCTTACGTATGTGGATGATGCCGATGATTTCTTCAGTTGGCCCCTGCCGCACCGGCAGTCGCGTGTGATGGCTGGTGGCAATATGCCGCAGGATAGTTTCCAGCGGCGCATCAAAATCAATGACTTCAATCTGCGGGTGGGCAGTCATTACATCGTCAACAGTGGTTTTTTCCAGATCAAAAAGATTCAGCAGAATAGTGCGATGCTTTTTCGGAATATAACTGCCAGCGTCCGAGACGATGCTGCGCAACTCTTCCATGGTGATGGCGTGTGACGTATCAGCGAAGTTGATTTTAATACCGAGTATGCGCAGCACGCCACTCACGAACAGATTGATAAACCAGACTGCCGGATAAGCCAGCTTGAGCAAGGGATACAGCAAGTAGCTGCAGAAAAAGGCGAGTTTCTCCGGATAAGCTGCAGCGATGACTTTGGGTGATATTTCACTGAATACCAGGATTGCAAACGTGACAGCCAGCGTACCGAACATCAGCACAAGCTGGCCTTCGCCAAACAACTTGACGCTGATTACAGTAACAAGCGTGGCGGAAGCGGCGTTGGCGAAATTGTTGCCAAGCAGGATAACACCCAGAAGTTTGTCAGTTTTGCTTAGTAGCTGGCTGGCCAGTCGCGCACCGCGATGACCATCTCGGGCCAGATGCCGCAACCGATAACGATTGAGCGACATCAGGCTGGTCTCCGCGATCGAGAAGAAGGCAGAAATCATGAGCAGTATGGCGAGGACGCCAAGCTGCATAGGTAAGGGAATTTCGTCCAAAGAGTATTGGGCTGCTTATAAAGGTATGACAGTTTCTGCGGGAAGCGTTAGCCTTGTCAAGGCAGTGCTTCAGCAGTGGATTTTTTTTCTGTGCTGCCAGTCAGGTGCTCACGGGAAACGCCCAGCCACATGGCAATAGGGCTGGCTACCAGCACTGAGGAATAAATACCGAACAGTATGCCGATAGTGAGTGCCAAGGCAAAGTTATGCAGCACTTCACCGCCAAACAGCAGCATGGAAAGTACCATGGTTTGCGTCAAGGCATGGGTAATAACCGTACGCGACATGGTGCGGGTAATGGCGTTATTGATGACCTCCGGCACGCTGGCTTTACGCATTTTGCGGAAATTCTCACGTACCCGATCGAATACCACGACGGATTCATTGACGGAGTAGCCCAGTACCGCAAGCACCGCGGCCAGTACGGTCAGGGTGAACTCCCACTGGAAGAATGCAAAGAAGCCCAGAATAATAATCACATCGTGCATATTGGCAATAATGGCAGCTACGGCAAAGCGCCATTCAAAGCGCATGGCGAGGTAACCCATAATGCCGACAGACACCAGCAGCAGGGCCAGCGCGCCATTTTCGTAGAGTTCCTGACCCACTTGCGGGCCGACAAATTCCACACGACGCATTTCTACCTGGCTGTCCGCATTATGCAAAGCGGCCAATACCTGTTCAGAGAGTTGAGCGCTAGACAGCCCCTGCTTGACCGGAAGGCGGATCAGCACATCCTTGCTGGTGCCAAAATTTTGTACTGTGGCTTCTTTTAGGCCAATGCTATCGACCGCAGACCGAATCTTGCCTAGGTCTGCAGATTGTGGATAGCTCACTTCCATCACTGTGCCACCGGTGAAATCCACCCCAAGATTAAGTCCGCGATGCGCTAAAAAGAATATAGACAGCAAAAATGTAATGAGCGAGATGGCCGTGGTTAAACGTCCATAGCTCATGAAGGGAATGTCTTTTTTAAGTCTAAAAATTTCCATAATTTTTTACTCTTCTTAGTGGCTCTTAGCCAATAGCCAGTTTGTTGACCTTGCGGCGATAACCATAGAGCAGATTTACGATGGCGCGCGATACCAGTACCGCGCTGAACATCGAGGTAAGAATGCCTAGCACGTGTACTACGGCAAAGCCTTTGACTGGACCAGAGCCAAACATGAACAGTGCCAGACCAGCGATCAGGGTCGTGACATTGGAATCCAGAATGGTGTCGAAAGCACGCTCATAACCTGCATAGATAGACGCTTGTGGCGTATTGCCATTGCGCAATTCTTCCCGTATCCGTTCATTAATCAGTACGTTGGCATCAATCGCCATGCCCAGGGTGAGCGCGATAGCGGCAAGCCCGGGCAATGTCAGCGTGGCTTGCAGCATGGACAAAACAGCCAGCAGCAGCAGCAGGTTGATGCCAAGTGCCAGCACAGAGATCGTGCCAAATACCATGTAGTAAATGACCATGAAGGCGGCGATTGCAGCAAACCCCCACAATGTTGAGTGCACGCCACGCTTGATGTTTTCTTCCCCCATGCTTGGGCCTACGGTGCGCTCTTCGATGATCTCCATCGGCGCTGCCAGGGCGCCGGCGCGTAGCAGCAGGGCAACATCGGTAGCTTCCTGAATATTGGCCATGCCCGAGATTTGTACACGGCCGCCACCGATTTCTTCACGAATTACCGGGGCGGTAATCACCTCAGCCTGGCCTTTTTCAATCAGCAGAATCGCCATGCGCTTGCCGACATTGTCATGTGTGATCTGTTTGAAGATGCGTGCGCCGCGGCCATCGAAATTGACATGCACGACCGAACCGCCGCTTTGGTTATCCAAGCCGGGTCCGGCATCGGTGATGTAATCGCCGGTCAGCACTACGCTTTTCTTCACCAGAATCGGCTGGCCGTTACGCTCAATGAAGAACTCATCGCCCAAAGGCACTTGCCCCTTGCTGGCGTTTTCCAGGGTAGTGGCGTCACTCTTTTCCTCATCCACCATGCGGATTTCCAGCGTGGCGGTACGGCCCAGAATTTCCTTGGCCTTGGCCGTGTCTTGCACGCCAGGGAGCTGAACTACTACGCGGTCCAGCCCTTGCTGCTGAATGATGGGTTCGGCTACGCCCAGCTCGTTAATACGATTATGTAGCGTTTGAATGTTTTGCTTGAGGGCGAATTCCTGAATGCGTTTTTGTGCTTGTGGATTCAGGCTGGCAATGAGCAACTTGTCGTTGCCGCTGCCAGACTCTTTCAGCGCTAAATCGGGATACTCCTGCCCCAGTATTTTTTCCGCTTTTGCTAGCTCGTCAGCCTGGCTAAAACGAATTTGCACGGTTTGTCCTTCGCGCGACACGCCCAGATATGAAACCCGCTCCTTGCGTAGCGAGCTGCGGAAATCACCCACATAGCGCTCAGCCGCCTGGTCCAGTGCGGCTTTCATGTCTACCTGCAGCAGGAAATGCACGCCACCGCGCAAATCCAGACCTAAATACATAGGTAACGCACCTATGCTGCGCAGCCAGCTTGGGGAGCGTGAAAGCAGATTGAGTGCGACCACATAATCTTTGCCTAATTTGGCTTGCAATGCATCTTTAGCCTTGATTTGCGTATCAGGGTCATTAAAACGCACCTTGACGCCGGTGACATCGAGGAAAATCGCCTCAAATTGCAGACTATCCTGCTTCAATACATCTTCTACCTGACCTAGCAATGCTGAATCAAGCTTGACGCTGTTTTTGACAGTGCTGATTTGTACTGCAGGGGATTCGCCAAAAATATTAGGCATGGAATAAACCACGCCTAATATAAGGGCTGCCAGCACCAGCAGGTATTTCCACAATGGATAGCGATTCATATTGCAGCTTTCATGGTGCGGGAGCTGGATGCAACCCGCGTGCAAAATTTATTGAGAGATGTATTGAGCAGGTGTGCCGAAATACTTGGCTTAAAGGTTCTTGATCGTGCCTTTTGGCAACAGCGTTTGTACGGCGTGTTTCTGTACGGTAATAATGATTTCCGGGGCTATTTCCAGGCTTACGAAAGCATCGTTTACCTTGGATACTTTCCCCACAATGCCACCGGCAGCGGTGACTTCGTCGCCTTTTTGCAATGCTGCCATCATTTTGCGTTGTTCTTTTGCCTGCTTCATTTGTGGACGAATGAGCATGAACCAGAACAGTACGAAAATCACGATCAGCGGCAGAAAACTGGTCCAGTCCGGGGTTGCTGAAGGAGATGCGGCTGCGGCAAAAGCGGTGCTAATTAACATCTTGAAGTAACCTTTCTAAATAATCAGGGGTATTGTTAAAGCCGAAAATTTTAGCATAGAGTGCTTGGGCCACGCGCAATTTCCCCATTTATGAGCGAATTGCGTTTGGCAGCAAATGCTTCAGCAAAGCTGGCAAAGCTGCCTTGGTCAATCGCGGCGCGTATGCCGGCCATTAATTTCTGATAATAGTGCAGATTGTGGATGGTGTTGAGACGAGAGCCCAGAATTTCACCCACGCGATGCAAATGATGCAAATAGGCGCGACTAAAATTGCGGCAAGTGTAGCAAGCGCAGTCAGTATCCAATGGGCTAGTGTCGGTTTTATAGCGGGCATTCTTGATCTTGATGTCGCCATGTTGGGTGAATAGCCAGCCATTGCGCGCATTGCGTGTCGGCATCACGCAATCGAACATATCCACGCCGCGCGATACTGCTGCGACCAGGTCTTCTGGCGTGCCTACGCCCATCAGATAGCGCGGCTTGTCTTGCGGCAACTGCGGTGCGGTATGCGCCAGGATCCGCAGCATATCCTCTTTGGGTTCGCCCACAGACAAGCCGCCAATCGCATAGCCATCGAAGCCAATATCGACCAGTCCCTTTAAGGACTGGTCGCGTAAATCTTCATACATGCCGCCCTGGATAATGCCGAACAGAGCATTGGGATTACCGCTATGCGCATCTTTACTGCGAGCCGCCCAGCGCAGGCTTAATTGCATGGATTCACGCGCTTCCTGATGCGTGGCCGGATAAGGCGTGCATTCGTCAAAAATCATGACGATGTCAGAATTCAATACTTTCTGAATACGCATGGATTCTTCCGGCGTGAGGAAGCAGCTGTCTCCGTTGATGGGCGAGCGAAATTTCACGCCTTCCTCGGTGATCTTGCGTAAATCTCCCAGGCTCCATACTTGAAAGCCGCCGGAGTCTGTCAGTATCGGGCCATCCCACCCCATAAAGCCATGCAGGCCGCCATGGGCGGCAATCACCTCCAGCCCCGGGCGCAGCCATAAATGGAAGGTGTTGCCAAGTACAATATGTGCGCCGATATCGCGGATTTCGGTGGGCGCCAGCGTTTTAACCGCGCCATAAGTCCCTACCGGCATAAAGGCAGGCGTTTGCACCTCGCCGTGTGCCAGGCTCACGGTACCGCGGCGGGCAGCGCCATCTTGTTTTTTCAGGGAAAATTGCATGATGTTTGAATCTGGATTCTAGCCAAAACTTAAGCCGCGATACTAACATACACCGCGGCTGCGAATTGCCTTTAGCATCGCGCGTAGCGATTATGTCTTGCTGCGCGCGTAGTCAACTCATGCGGCTTTGATATACTAGCTGCAGTCAATTGAAGGAATAACCCAGCATGGCCGAGCCTACCCCGCGTCTACGTCGTAGAAAACCGCTGATTGAAGCTGGACTACGGGAACGCAGCATCTATCTGCTGCCTAACCTGTTCACGACAGCGGCCTTGTTCGCGGGATTCTATGCCATTGTGCAGGCCATGAATGGGCGTTTTGAACATGCTGCGGTCGCCATCTTGATTGCCATGGTGATGGATGGGCTGGATGGCCGTGTGGCACGTCTTACCAATACCCAGAGCGCTTTTGGCGCGGAATACGATAGCCTGTCGGACATGGTGTCCTTTGGTGTGGCGCCTGCTTTAGTGCTCTATGTCTGGGCGCTTAAGCCCATGGGCAAGCTGGGCTGGATCGCAGCTTTTATTTATTGTGCCTGTGCCGCATTACGCCTGGCGCGCTTTAATACCAAGCTGGGTGATAACGATAAACGTTATTTCCAAGGTTTGCCGAGCCCGGCAGCTGCAGCTCTTTTGGCGGGGTTGGTGTGGGTGTCGTTTGATAATGGTGTCAGCGGAGCCGAAGTATTTTTTGGCGTGATCAAGATGAAATGGCTGGCCTGGACGATTACCGTGTTTGCTGGAATATCCATGGTGAGCGATTTGCGCTATTACAGTGGTAAAGACATCAATTTGCGCAGCAGCGTGCCTTTTGTGGTGATATTGCTGATTGTATTGGCTTTTGTGCTGATTTCTTACAGTCCGCCAGAAGTCCTGTTTGCAGTGGCGTCACTATATGGTGTGTCAGGCTATGTCATGTGGGTGTTCTATAAATTTAAGCTACGTCGCTTACCAAAAGAATGACGCCCTTCTCTTGCGTAGCGGCATAAAAAATATTATATTCGTCCACTATGTTTTTCAATCGCTATAACACGCTTTCCCTTCCGCATTACGGCCTACTCCTGGCCGGGCTGCTGCGCTGCGCGCGCTAAACACCCCCCCCACCATTAAGCTGTACAAACCGCAACGCAAAGGTGCCTTGCGAGAAGCTGGCGCTATTCCAGCCAGATCAGAAGTTCTGTTTTTAACCAGACTTCTTTGAAGAGGACATAAGTCATGCAAGAAAAATTTAAGAAAAATCAGTTAATCATATTTGACACCACATTGCGCGATGGCGAGCAAAGCCCGGGTGCCGCAATGACCAAAGAAGAGAAAATCCGCATTGCGCGCCAGCTGGAAAAGCTTGGCGTCAATGTGATCGAAGCCGGGTTTGCGGCAGCGAGCCAAGGTGATTTTGAGTCGATTCAGGCAATTGCCGAAGTCATCAAGCATTCCACTGTCTGTTCCTTGGCGCGTGCCAGTGAAAATGATGTGCGACGTGCTGGCGAGGCTGTCAAGCCGGCAAAATCCAGCCGTATTCATACATTTATTGCTACCAGCAAAATTCACATGGAAAACAAGTTGCGCATGACGCCAGATCAAGTGGTGGAGCGCGCAGTGCAAGCGGTGAAGTGGGCGCTGGAATATACCGATGATGTGGAGTTTTCTGCGGAAGATGCCGTGCGTTCGGACATGGATTTTCTCGTGCGCGTGTTTGATGCCGTGATACAGGCGGGCGCTAAAACCATCAACGTGCCTGATACCGTGGGCTATTCCATTCCCGCGCTCTGGGGTGAGCGCATGCAGCAGTTGATTGCGCGCGTGCCTGATTCTCACAAAGTGGTGTGGTCTACTCACTGCCATAACGATCTCGGCATGGCAGTCGCCAACTCGCTCGCCGCTGTCATGGGTGGAGCACGTCAGGTGGAATGTACGATCAATGGCCTCGGTGAGCGCGCGGGCAATGCCAGTCTTGAAGAAATCGTAATGGCGGTGAAAACGCGCCGTGATGTATTCAATTTGGAAACCAGCATCGATACGACGCAGATTGTGCCTACGTCCAAGCTGGTCTCGACCATTACCGGTTACCCGGTGCAGCCGAACAAGGCGGTGGTGGGCGCCAATGCCTTCGCCCATGAGTCGGGCATCCATCAGGACGGCGTGCTCAAGCATCGCGAAACCTATGAGATCATGCGCGCCGAAGATGTGGGCTGGAGAGCCAACAAGCTCACTTTGGGCAAGCTTTCCGGTCGCAACGCTTTCCGTAACCGTCTGAAAGAACTCGGTATTGAGTTGGACAGCGAGGAATCGCTCAACGCCGCTTTTGCCCGCTTCAAGACTCTGGCCGACAAGAAATCGGAAATCTTCGATGAGGATTTGCATGCCTTGGTGAGTGATGAGTTCATTAGTGAGGCTGCCGAATACTACAAGTTGGTGTATTTGCAGGTCTGCTCGCAAACCGGCGAAACACCGCATGCCGTTGTCACTGTGATGGAAAACGGTGTCGAGAAGCGTGCTGAAGCCGATGGCAGTGGCCCGGTGGACGCTTCATTCAAGGCGGTCGAGAGCATTGCCGTGAGCGGTGCCGAGTTGCAGCTGTACTCTGTGAATAACATCACCAGCGGTACCGATGCGCAAGGTGAGGTGACAGTGCGGCTGTCCAAGGGCGGGCGCATCGTCAACGGGCAGGGCGCGGATACCGATATCGTCATCGCTTCGGCCAAGGCTTATCTCAATGCCTTGAACAAGCTGCATTCGAAATCCGAGCGTGCGCATCCGCAGGTTTGAGGTTATCAACTACTAATTTAAGGAGTTATTGTCATGTTGCAAGGTGCAATCCAGATTACCAGTTTTGATATGAGTCGGCTGTTTGCAATGATTGAGCAACTGCGCAGGAAAGGTTTCCGCGAAGTGCGCAATCTGGAAAAGCTGGAAGAGGAGTTGGGCCGCAGCCATGAGGTGGAGTCGGCAGATGTGCCAGCCGATGTGGTGACAATGAATTCGGAGGTGGTGCTGCGCGACCAGACCAGCGGACACGAGTTCTCATGCAGCCTGGTGTTTCCCTTGGACGCTAATGCTACGGAAAATCGGATTTCGGTACTGGCGCCACTGGGTACGGCTATTCTGGGATATCGTGTCGGTGATCTGGTGGAATGGCCCATGCCGGGCGGCATACGCCAATACAAGGTCCTGCAAATCCGGTATCAGCCCGAAGCGGCAGGCGACTTTCACCTGTAAAAATCCTAAACCCTGACAGGGTTGAATTCACGCACTTTCGTCAATCATGGAGAATAAGTTTGCAACTTGCGCTATTTGATCTGGACAACACACTTTTAGCTGGCGACAGCGATTTTCAATGGGGTCAGTTCCTCATGGAAGAAGGTTTGCTCGACCGTGAGGTGCACCACGCACGTAATTTGCAGTTTTATGAGGATTACAAGCAAGGTACGCTGGATATCCATGCCTTCCTCAAATTCCAGCTCAAGCCGCTGACTCAATATCCGCGCGCACAGCTTGATATCTGGCATGAACGCTACATGGAGCGCAAAATCTATCCCATGATCACGAGCAAGGCACGCGACCTGGTGGAAAAACACAGGGCGAATGGCGATCTCATGATGATAGTGACTGCGACTAATGGCTTTGTGACTACACCGATCGCAAAGGCTTTTGGTATAGAACACCTGATTGCAACCACGCCAGAGGAAATCAACGGTGAATTTACTGGCAAGGTGACAGGGGCGCCCAGTTTTCAGGAAGGAAAAATTACGCGCCTGAACGAATGGCTGGCGGCACGTGGCCAAACCCTCGCGGATTTTGAATCAACCTGGTTTTATAGTGATTCCCACAATGATTTGCCGCTGATGAAGTTGGTAGAGCATCCGGTCGCAGTGGACCCCGATCCCGCTTTAAAAGCCTATGCGACGGAGCAAGGCTGGCCGGTTATTAGTTTACGCTAGTGGTGCAGTAAAATTTCCAGCACGAATTTGCTGCCGACGTAAGCCAGGAAAAGTAACACGAAACCACTGAGCGTCCAGCGTATGGCAGTACGTCCACGCCAGCCATAGATAAAGCGTCCCAACAGCAAGCCGCCAAAAATCAGCCACGAGAGCATGGTAAACACGTTCTTGTGGTTGAATTTCATCGGTTGCTGAAAAAGCTGCTCGGAAAACAGGATGCCGCTGATCAGGGTGCATGTCAGTAAAACAAAGCCGATGGTAATCACCCTGAACAACAGCGTTTCCATGATCATCAAGGGTGGAAAATCGGGTAGCCTGATCAGTGCCTGTTTTTGATGCAGGTTGCGTTCTGCCGCCGCCATCAGTAAGGCATGCAATGCGGCAAAGGTAAACAGGCTGTAGGCCAGCATGGCAATTACCAGATGCGCCATGAAGATAGGCTGGTCGGCATAGGGCAGCAAATGGGATTCCGGCATTAGCTTTTGCAGCAGTACGAAAAAAGCTGCAGGTGGCAGCACAAAGGCTTGCAAGCTATGTAAATGATGCTTAAGGTTGGTAAGCCAGTAAATCAGCACAGTCAGCCAGAAAATCGCTGATAGAGCATTAGAGAACCCCAGATTCAGGCCGGCGCTGAACAGCGAGCCATAAAGCAGCCAGCCATGCAGAACAAGGCCGACAGCGATCATGGCAGAATGCCAGCGCAAGCTTTTGCCAGACGCTGACGTTTTTGTACCGCGCCAGTAATCAGCGGCCACTAGTATATAAATCAGGGCGGTGATGAAATAGGGGGCAAACTCAATCATTACTATAGGGGTGACTTGGGTTAAAATTGAAGTTTATACAACACTATAACATGTGGCTATAAGCGGTTAATGCCACGCCCCATGAACGTAGCGATCAACTGGTACACATCATGTTAGAAAATTTAAGCGGCAGACTCCAGCACGTCATTAAAAATCTTCGCGGCCAGGCCCGGCTGAGCGAGGAGAATATTGCTGACGCCATGCGTGAAGTACGCATAGCCTTGCTTGAGGCTGATGTGGCATTGCCGGTAGTCAAAGACTTTATTGCCCATGTAAAAGAACGTGCGCAAGGCCGTGAAGTCCTGCAAAGCCTGACGCCAGGGCAGGCCGTCATTCAGGTCGTGCATGAAGAGCTCACCAAGCTCATGGGGGAGCAAAACGTCGCCTTGAATCTGGCGGTGGTTGCACCAGCAATCATTCTGATGGCAGGTTTGCAGGGTTCCGGTAAAACCACGACCTCAGCCAAACTCGGACGATTGCTTAAAGAACAAAAAAAGAAAGTGCTGCTGGCCAGTGCCGACGTTTATCGTCCTGCCGCTATGGAGCAATTGCGCACTCTTGCCAAGAGTCTGGACATTGACTGTTTTGATTCCAACATCCGTCAGAAGCCGGAAGAGATTGCGCGGCTGACTTTAGACTATGCACGCCGCCATTTTTATGATGTCGTCATTTTTGATACTGCGGGTCGCCTGGGCATTGATGAAGCCATGATGGCAGAAATCAAACAGTTGCACGCGCAGCTCAACCCGATTGAAACCCTGTTTGTAGTGGATGCCATGCAAGGGCAGGATGCGGTAAATACCGCCCGTGCCTTTGGCGAGTCGCTGCCTCTTACGGGCGTGGTTCTGACCAAGCTGGATGGCGATTCGCGTGGTGGCGCGGCCTTGTCGGTGCGTCATGTAACGGGCCAGCCTATCAAGTTTATTGGTGTTAGCGAAAAGGTTGATGGCCTGGAGCCTTTCCACCCGGAACGCATGGCATCGCGTGTGCTGGGCATGGGCGATGTGCTTACGCTGATCGAACAGGCGCAGAAGAATGTTGATGTAGATGAAGCGAAGAAGCTTGCCGACAAGATCAAATCGGGCAAGAGCTTTGATCTGGATGATTTTAAATCGCAGATGCAGCAAATGCGCAAAATGGGCGGTGTAGGCGCACTCATGGACAAGATGCCTGCGCAAATGGCTGGCATGGCCGGCCAGATAAGTGGTGAAGCGGGAGATAAAAGCATACGCCGCATCGAAGGCATTATAAATTCCATGACCCCGCTGGAGCGTCGTAAACCAGAGTTAATCAAGGCCACGCGTAAGCGCCGTATTGCAGCAGGGTCGGGTGTTCAGGTGCAGGAGGTTAATCGCCTGCTGAATCAGTTTGAAGAAGTGAAAAAGATGATGAAAATGTTCTCCAAAGGCGGCATGAGTAAAATGATGCGTGCCATGCAAGGACGATTTCCCGGGCTGAGATAGCGCTTTATCGCGCGGCTTTGCATGCTGCCAGCCGTCAGCGGCTGGTCGTTGTGTCATTCCGGTGTTATATAGAGGAATTCTTCATTGACGAGCGCGTGCCTTTTCTGGATAATTGCGCGCTTTCCGGTTACATACTTTCCCGGTTTAAATTTCTACTGGGTCGTTAGCTCAGCTGGTAGAGCAGCGGACTTTTAATCCGTTTGTCGTGGGTTCGATCCCCGCACGACCCACCAATTACCTGTTTTATACAGTCTCAAGCAGTAAACTAAACCAGCCTAAGTGCTGGTTTTTTATTGTCTTTTTGTATTTCGTGGTGTAGTGTAGTCTCATACAATCAAGCACAAAACAGGGGTAACTCTACGGGGTAACTCCTATTTGACGAAATGAGTTACCCCCACCATGCCATTATCAGATAGCAAAATACGCACAGCCAAGCCGCAGGATAAGCCTTTCAAGCTCTCGGACGGTGGCGGTTTATTTTTAAAAGTTACCTCTAAGGGGGGTAAGTGGTGGCGATTAAAATATCGCTTTGATGGCAAGGAGAAATCTCTCTCTTTTGGCACTTATCCGGATGTGTCTCTGGCAGACGCTAGAGTAAAGCGAGATCAGGCACGCAAGCTCATTGCAGCGGGTGAAGACCCCGGCGAGATTCGCAAGGCAACCAAAGCGGCAAAGATAGACCGAGCCGCAAATAGTTTTGAAATCATTGCGCGTATGTGGCTGACCGCGCACGCGCCAAACCTTTCACCATCGACAGCCAAAAAGAATCAGCGATTATTCGAGCGCGATATATTTCCGTGGATAGGTGGCAGACCTATTGCGGAATTAAGACCCAAAGAGATATTAGACGCGGTGCGGCGCATTGAAGCTAGAGGCGCGGTGGAAACTGCCAAGCGTGCTATTACTTTATGCGGGCAGGCCTTCCAGCAAGCCGTCATAGGCGGGCATGTGGAGAGTGACCCTACCCGCGATATTAGGCGTGCGATTAAGCCGCTTAAAGACAAGCACTTTGCAAGCCTGACAGAGCCGGCAGACGTCGCAGAACTGTTAAGGGCAATTGATGCTTTCAATGGCAGCTTTGTTGTCATGTGCGCGGTAAGGATGGCACCTCTCGTATTTGTGCGACCGGGGGAACTCAGAACTGCTAAATGGGCTGATATTGATTTAGACGCGGAGGAGTGGCGTTACCTGGTGACTAAGACCAAGACAGATCATCTGGTGCCGTTATCTAGGCAAGCAATCGCAATCTTACGCGATATACAGCCGTTAACCGGGCGTGGTGAATATGTGTTTGCAGGACGCGACCCAAATAAGCCCATGAGTGATGGCACGATCAATGCCGCATTAAAGCGCATGGGTTATGACACCAAGACGCAAATAACCGGGCATGGCTTCCGGGCGATGGCAAGAACGATACTTCACGAACGCCTGAACATTGACCCGCATATCATCGAGCACCAGTTAGCGCACAAAGTACCTGACAATCTCGGCGGCGCATACAACCGCACAAAGTTTATCGCGCAGCGAAAACCGATGATGCAATTGTGGGCGGATTATCTGGATGAGCTGAAAGCGGGGGCGAAGGTGTATCCATTCAAACAGGCGTGACCGCTAGATGCGTGGATATGCTACAAGATGTGGTGTTTGCTACTTGGAGCAAGTCCGCTATTTTGTGGTTTTTTTTTGCGAAGCAATATTTTTAACCGGAATTATGCGACCAATCGGGTAAACTACGACTTGCTCTGTTAAAACACCAAACAAGAGCAGATATGAAAAACCCCGACTAAATTTATCAGGATCTAGTCGGGGCGATGCCAAATTAAAGTCATGGCGGACAGGGGAAAACTGTTTACCTGACCTTGATAGCAGCATTCGAGTATCAAGGTGGCATTTGTCGGGGGAAGGAATTACACAATTTAGGCAATTCCTATTAAGCAGATAATAAACATATCGCTTTCGTTTTGCAAGGATAGCCTAACTTTTGTGGCCTTCAAATGCCGCCTTATTGGTGATTTTTAAATCATTAGTAAGGAATAATAAGAATGTCAGCAATTCAAAGATTGTCCCAGGTAACAGCACACGTCGGCCTTTCCAAAGCCACTATTTACAAAATGATCAAGGCCGGTCAATTTCCGGCACAGAAGCAGCTAGGCGCTCGCTCTGTGGGCTGGCTGGAATCAGATATACAAGCGTGGATAGATTCTCGCCTCTCGACGAAAGCGGGGGCTTAATCATGACGCTATTGGCTGAAGGTGTAGACGTAAAAAAAAGCTCAAGAGGAGGGGACGCCTCAAGAGCTTCAACTGAATCTAAAACACGCAGACATCATACCAAAAAAGAAGCCATACTCAAAACGTTTACCGAGCTTGGCACTCGAGGTATGAATTGTTTTGAAGCCGCGAACAAGTATCACGACTATGTTCTACGCACGACCGTTAGTGAGATCCACCGTGACCACGGAATTGAGTTTAATCGTCAACGGGAGCAGGTGCCTAATGCGTTCGGCAAGCTGACATCTTGCGCTAGATACTGGCTCGACGATGGCAACATAAACAAAGCGCTTGCGGTGCTAGGTAGCGATAAAAAGCAAGGGGGTATGCTATGACATACGCCATGCTGTTCAATAAAGCCTATGGGCTTGCAATGCGCTTGCCACACCTGGGCATCATCAATGATTTAGCTTTCATGACCGCAATAGAGCTGGATTGTGCAATCAATATGATGATGCGATTGATAGACAGCTAATCATGGCTACTTCGCATTTATTGCGAATGGCGAAGCTGAAAGGTGCTGGCAAGATACTAGCCGCTTCAAGGCATAACAAGCGGGTGATCCAAGCGGAAAAAGGCGCAGACAGTCACATAGACGCGCCACGATCACACTTGAATTATTCGCTTGTTGGTTTTGATACACCGGAAGCGGTAGCTAATCACGCAAAAAATTTAATGGCTGATGCTGGTATTGGAAATCTGCGTAAGGATGCGGTGCTGGCAATCGAGGTGCTGTTTTCATTGCCGACCAATACCGACATCAACACGCTTAACTTTTTTATTGATTGTTGCGAATGGCTGCCTATCCACTTTGGCGGAGTATTGCTAAGTTTTGATGTCCACCATGACGAAGCCGCGCCGCATGCCCATGCGCTGATTTTGCCATTAGTTGATGGGGTAATGGCAGGTTCGGATCTGGTAGGCCACAGAACGCGATTGCGTGTGCTGCAAGATAGCTTTCACATCAATGTTGCTCGCAAATACGGATTAACCAAACCTATGCGAAAGTTAGCAGGGGAGGCTAAAGACAAAACGGCGAAGTCGGTGTTGGATTTTATCAAGTCAGATTCAATAATGAAGTCGTCACTTTTTCAGCTGGTACGTGATGACATTGTGAGAAATCCTGAAAAGTACGCGGATTATCTCAACATTGAAAAGGCCGCCCCCAATAAAAAACAGCGTGACTTTGTGACAATCATGACAAGCAAAGGGAAAGGTTCGCAGATGCAAACCCTATAGGGTT
>JBDTOX010000003.1:0-9787 GCA_039933015.1 Methylophilaceae bacterium | reverse complement strand
CCGCTGACGGCAGCAGCCAGGTGCTCACGGTCAGCATCACCGGCACCAATGACGCCGCCGTCATCAGCGGCACCAGCAGCGCCAGCATTACCGAAAGCAACGCCATCCAGAGCGCAGGCGGCACCCTCACGGCCAGCGATGTCGACAGTGCCGCCAGCTTTGTGGCGCAGAGCGCAGTCAATGGTTCCAACGGCTACGGCCAGTTCAGCATCGACGCCGCCGGCGTGTGGAGCTACAGCATGAACAGCGCCCACGACGAATTCGTCGGCGGCCAGACCTATAGCGACAGCATCACCGTGGCCACCGCTGACGGCAGCAGCCAGGTGCTCACGGTCAGCATCACCGGCACCAATGACGCACCTGTTGCAATAAGCGGTAGCGCAACAGGTCTTGAAGATGCAGCCTCCATACCAATTGTACTTATCGGCACTGATATTGATGGTACGGTAGCAAGCTTCAGGCTTTCAAGCTTGCCTAGCAACGGTGCCTTGTACCTAAACCCTGCGATGACCATATTGGTGACTACAGGAACAGACATTGCCGCGGTTGGAAATAACCTAACGCTTTACTTCAAGCCGCAGGCTGACTTTAACAGTACCTTTGGCGGCAACCCAAGTTTTGCTTTCACCGCTAAAGATAACCTTGGCCTTGTCTCGTCCGTTGCTACGCAAACTATTACCGTAACCGCTGTCAATGATGGCACGCCAGTTGCAGTCAATGATACTTTCCAAACTGTGGTTGGCACCCCAATTACCTTTACGCGTGCGCAGTTGCTAGCTAACGATACACTGTTTGACCATGCAACAATTACCAGCACAGGTGTATTACCTACGGGCTTATCTTATAACCCCGGTACGCAGACCTATACCTATAACCCGCCAAGTGCAGGCAGTGCGGCCCTTGCTTACACCATTACCGATGATGATGGGCAAACCAGCACAGCAACGGTTACTTTAACTACCTATAGTTCACGCACCGATTTGGCAACTGTGCATGAATCTGCGTTGGCAGGCGGCACTGGCGATGGTGTGCGTATAGTCACGGGTAATTTGTTAGCCAATGACGCAGGTAACACCAGTGTCACAGGCGTTACTGGGGGCACACTTTCGGGCGGTGTGTATACGGTTAATACAGCTTACGGCGTGCTACAGGTAACAGCAGCAACCGGTGCTTATATCTACACCTTAAATGCCAAAGTAGATAACGACTCCCAAGCTGGCGCAAATACCAATGAATACGTACAGACATTCACTTACACGGGTAACTCTACTGGCGCAGGCACCCCAATTAACCTATTGGTTACGATTAAAGATGACGCGCCTACTACACAAAATACGGTGGTTTCAGTAGCGCAAGGAACATTGCCTCCAACCAATCTGGTTTTTGTGGTGGATATTTCTGGCAGCATGGCCGGTGAAGTAAAAAACGTTGATGCAAACGGCGTTGTCACAATCATGAATCGACTTGATGCAGCCAAGATCGCCTTAACCAGCGTGATTAATGCGTACTACAGCCAAGGTGGCAATATATCAGTCAAGCTGGTTCAGTTTAGTAGTACGGCAACTCTTTTAAATGGGGGCAATGCTTATGCGTCTAAAGAAGCTGCTATTGCAGCTGTCAACGCGCTTGTAGTCGGCGGTGGCACCAATTATGAGGATGGCCTGCAAAAAGCAATGAATGCTTTCCCCACTGTGGATCCGTCGCAAAAGAACACCATCTATTTTATTTCTGATGGCGTACCGACCTCTGGCGATACAACAGACCCAGCTGCCAATGGCTATCGCAATTTTGTAAATACCAACGGTATTAAATCCTATGCCATTGGTATCGCTAGCGATATTTCCAACCCTACCGAACTCAATAATATTCACAACGTAGATAGTGATATGAATGGGGTGAAAGATGCTGCGATTATTGTGACCGATGTCAGCAAGCTGGATGCTGTATTGCTAGCCACTGTACCTACCGCTTTTGGTGGCTCTGTAACAGGCTCTGCTGCTTCTTCTAGCCTCAATTTAGGGGCGGATGGTGGCTATATCAGCAGCCTCATCATGCGGCTTGATACCAATGCCGACGGTATCCCGGATACTGATGTCACTTTCATTTATAACCCAGGCACCAATCAGATTAGCGTTGTAGGGCCTTTCCCCGCAACCGGATTCCCGCAAACCGGTGATTTACTTACATTAAATGCAGGCAAGGGCTTTACCACTGGCATCTTGATATTTAATTTTACAACGGGTGAATATTCATACCAGACGGCAGGTTTTGCAGTTGAAGGTCAACAATTTGATATCAGTTTTGTTGCAACCGATAATGATGGCGACACCGTAAGCGGCAAACAAACCATCATGATTGTTGATGGCAAACCTCAGGCTAACAATGATGTTGATAGTCTTCGTGGTAACGATACCTTTTTGGAAGGCAATGTGATTTCTGGCATCGGCACCGATGGCGGTAATAACCTTCAATTGACTACATTTAGCGCTAACCGCTCGGGTGAAGATAACACCGTAGATAATGCCAAAGTGAGCTCAATTGTATTTAAGGGCACTACCTTTGATTTAACTGTACCTGTTGGCTCAGCATCTGCCGCAGGAGGTTCTTATTCAATCACATCAGCAGGGGGCGTTAAAACCTTGACCTGGACGGCGACATCGGGAGGCGCTTCACTGGTCTTCAACTCGGAAGGCTATTATAAATACACGCCGCCTGATGCATACCTGACCCCTAACTTAGTACAGCCTGCGACAGCCTATTCGCTGACCAGCGTTGCATTGGTTACAACAGCTGCAAATGCCGGGATGACCTTGGCAGGTATTGCAAGAACCAGCGTTGCTGAGGGCAGCGCTACTGTTACACCGGGCAGTTCCGGTGTGGGTGTTACTGGCAATACATCAAATACACGTGTCGATAGTTTGGAAAGCCTGGTGATTCGCTTTGATACCAGTATTCATCCGCACGGCGTGCAAGGGGTATCTGTAGTCGTGGGCAATTCCAACATGACTGGCGGAACCGATACGGATGCATTTAATTACAAGATTTACGATATACACGGCGATCTTATTGGTCAGTTTGCAAGCAACGCATCTGGCACTGTAACTATCCCAGCAAATTATACGGGTATCGGTCAAATTGTGATTGACTCAGGCGGGGTGGGGTCTTACGCAGGTGCCTACGGCAGCATTTCAAGTGTGACTTACGCAAGCATTGTGGATACAACAGTTTCGGTGAACGATGTCATCGTGACTGAAGGTGCTGGCGCGCAGGCGATATTTACCATTAGCTTGTCTGAAGCAAGCTCACAAGTGGTAACAGTTACTTACAACACATCGAATCTTACTAGGGCAGTTAGCCCAGGTGATTACACTGCTGTCAGCAATGCCACAGTGACCTTCCTCCCGGGGGAAACAACCAAAACCATCGTCGTAAATATCACTAATGACGCAACGGCAGAAAATAGCCTTGAAAACTTCAACCTGAATCTGGTCAGCGCAACCAATGCAGTTATTGTAGATAACGTGGGTATTGCTACCATCATAGATGACGACACCACGAGGGCTTACATTAATGTAAGCAACCCCGTCGTCACCGAGGGTCAAACTGCTCAATTTAATGTTAACTATAAAAATGCTGCCGGGGTCAATCAAAACCTCGCGGCAGCTACAACTTTTACGCTTGCCCTGGGTAATGCCCTTGGCGCCCCTAATAATGCAACGCTGGGGGCTGATTATCTCAACACCGGTGCCAATTTGCAGTATTCACTCAATAACGGCACTACATGGATAAATTACACCGCCGCATTTACTGCGACAGCCGGTTCTAATGGCTTCTTGGCGAGGGTGGTGACAGTCGATGATATTGTTATTGAATCTACTGAGTATTTCAGTTTAACCGTAGCGCGCACAGCGGGCGATAGTTTTCAAGCTGGTAATGCATCGGTCGGCGGCGTAGCCACTATTCTGGATAACGACTCGACCGTAGTTACGTTAGCGCCTGCACCTGAAATCATTACTTATACACTGACTGACGCCGATGGTGATACATCTTCAGCCACTCTCAGACTTAACTTTATAAGAGACGAAATAGCCGGCACCTCAGGTGATGACACCATCATCGGTACGGCGAGAAATGAGTTTATTACTGGTGGCGATGGCAATGACAGCTTAAGTGGCGGCGCAGGCTTTGATATTATCAAAGGCGGCGCAGGCAACGATACCATTGATGGCGGCGCGGATGATGATCAGCTCTATGGCGGTGATGGTGATGACTTGATCATTGGCGGCACAGGCGATGATGAGCTTTATGGTGAAGCTGGCAATGACACCTTGCTTGGCGGTGATGGTAATGACAAGCTCTTTGGCGGGGCTGGAAATGACATACTCATTGGCGGGGCTGGAAATGATATCCTCATTGGCGGGGCTGGTAACGACACCCTGACTGGCGGCGCAGGCGTTGACGTGTTCAAGTGGGAGTTGGCAGATAAAGGCATAACGGGTGCGCCAGCAAAAGATACCATCACTGATTTTGATGCGGCACCTGTATCGCTAGGTGGAGATGTGCTTGATTTCAGAGATATCCTGTCAGGCGAGAGCCACCTTGGTGTTGATCCAGGCAATCTAGCCAGTTATCTACACTTCGAGAAATCAGGCGCGGATACCATTGTGCATATCAGTAGCGTTGGCGAATTTGCTGCTGGCTTCAATAGCGCGAAAGATGTGCAAACCATCACATTGACTGGCGTTGATTTGGTTGGTTCATACACTAACGATCAGCAGATTGTTGCTGATATGCTCACCAAGAATAAACTAATTACAGATTAATTAATGATGCATAGCGCAATCTGCCATAGGGGTTTTAAATGCCATATGTAATGAGAGGCAGTGATGGCAAGATCAAGGCTGCCAGCCCGAGTGAAATTGATTTAGAGGGCTGGGAGTTCGTGGATGGCAGCTCGCAGGATTATATTGATTTTCTCGAAGCGGCCCTTGCTGAGCAGGATCCGTTTCGTGAAAGTGATATTCACCTTGCGCGTGTTCTGGAAGACCTGATCTCGTTATTGATTGAGCGTGACGTCATTCGTTTTACGGATTTCCCCAGTGCCGCACAAAAACGCTTGATCTATCGCCAAACCTTGCGGCAGCAGAGCCAGATTTTAGACATCATTGACGAAGACCCATATCCTATTCCTAGTGTTTAATACCAGGGCCGGTCATTGCATCAATGCCCAGATCCGATAGGCATAATATCTCGCTATCCGTTTGCACGCCTTCTGCAATCGCCATTAAACCTATCGTATGAGCGATCAGGCATAAGCCTCTCAGAAAAGCTTTATTTCCGGTATTGCTGTCAATTCCTCGAATAACGGACACATCAATCTTGATGTAATCCAGGCCAAGATCATGAAGCTCGCCTAAGCGTGAAACTTGCGCACCCACGTGCTCGATACCAATTTTGCAGCCTAATGGCTTGAGCAGGGTGCAGAATCTACGGAATTCTGCCAAGTGTTCGAATGCGCCTTGTTCAGGGACTTCAAGCCATAGCCGATCTGCATAAGCGGCATTTTGCTTGATTAATAGGCTCATGCGATTTACAAAATCCGCATTACATATAGCGCGGGTGGATACGTTCAGGCCAATAGGCTCACCCCCTTTGCCAAGTTCCTGTAGAGCTGTCTCTATGACGAGGTCATCTACCCGTGTCATTAAATCAAGCCGGATAGCCCAGGAAATAAATTCACCGGCGGATAGCCAAGCTGCCCCAGGATGTAATTGCAGGCGTACTGGACTTTCTTGATGAATCAATTCGCCTTTGTGATTGACGACTGGGTAGAACGCGAGTTTAAGTCGCTTGGCATCCAATGCCGATATCAGCAGCGAGCGCCATTCGTTTTCATCGTTGTCCTGCTGCTTGGCAATATCATCCTGGCCAATAACATGCAGCGTGTCGGCTTTATTTTTGCCAATATCTGCCATGATATTCACGATCAGTTTTACCTGAACTTCCATAGAGTCCGACTTGCTGATTTTGCTCGCGACAGTAGACAAGCTCGGATTGGGAATAACTTGCTGTAGGCCGGCGGCTTTTATCAATACACCTTTAACTTGGCTAGCAAGATTATAGCTATCTACGGAATGGCCCGAAAAAACAGCAAAATCAGTGCCGCTCAAGCGCCCAGCCAGTAATGATGGCGAGGTTTTACAGAGGTCCTCAAGTGTATCACCCAGTCTTTTTAGCAAGGCATCCGTTGCTTGGTGGCCGAGTATTTTGTCTATTTCAGCCAGTTGGGATAAATGGGAAATGACTAATACGCCTTCAGTGAAGCTCTCTTCATTGGCTATATAGGCATCAGCGCGGCTGAAGAAATAGTCGCGGTTCATCAAGCCGGAAACAGGGTCATAGTTAGCTTCTAAACGTACCTGTTCCAGGCGCTTGGATTCATCTTGCAGCATTTTTTTGATCCGGTTGGAAAGGCGGTTCATTGCATTAACTACGGATTTGAACTCGCGGGTCTGGGGCTCTTCAATGCTGATAAAACGACGCTCGCCAATAGCTTCGGCCTGCTTAACGACATCATTAAGCGGACGTATGATCGCGCGCAGTGCCAGTGTGCCCAGATAGCCGCTAATAATGCCCATCACTACACTCCACAACAACATAAGCAAAGTGCCATTCCATAGTTCCTGGTAGGCAAAGCCTGAATGACTTTCAAGCTTAAGCGTACCGTATTGCGACCAGCCATTTTGTACCTGGGCTACTCCCGCTGGTACATGAATGGGAATTAAGGTTGTAAACCAGGCAGGGATATGGGTTTTTATTACATTGCTTTTACGTTCGCTGATGACTACGCCATTGGGATCGGTCAGGCCTATGTATTGGTAATGACCAGTATCAAATTGCGCCGATAACATGAGATCAATATTGACCGGGTCTTTTGCCATTTGGGAGATGGAAAGCGCTAGCGATGCTGCATTGTCGATATTTTTCATTTGCAGTTGCTGCTCCAGATAATTCTTGCTGGAGATGGTGCTGACAACAAAGTTTCCGCCAAACGCTAAGACCATAATAATGACGATAGCCAGCCATAGTTGTTTGATTAATGACATATTGATTCCTTGCTCAAGTTATTCAATTCCATCCGCTTGGATACGCGCAAGCACATCCCGCCAGCGCGAAAGGTGGGAGGAGGGATCGCCTTTGGATGCGGCGTTAGCTGTACCTATCCAGAGGCCTTCACTGTTGAAACTAAAAATAGGAGTTAAATCCTTGCGGCGAGACGCCTGGCGGATATCAGGGATCAGATTATCCAGAACAAGAGGTTCAGCAGAAGGCGATGCGTAGTAGGTTAATACCATATGCGCCTGAAAAATCTTGCTGTATGGCCCGCCAATCTGGGCTCGCACATAAGTAAGTTTTAAGCGTTCATCAGGAATGTTGAGTTCTTTAAGAAAGATGTATTTGGCAATGCTGAAATCTTCACAATCGCCGCGCTCCTTGCCTAAAGATTCTAATGGTGTGGCCCAATAATCTGCCACCCCCCAGATATTGATATCCTCATCAAAGAATCTGATTTTCCGATTAACAAAAGCATTAATGGCTTTTAATTTGTCTAGCTCTGAAGCTGATTTTAATTCGTTGACAGTTGTCTGTAACTCTAAAATAGTCGCGCGTGCGCGTTCGCCATAGCGTTGATTGGCGAGATTACTTAATTTGTTGAAATCGGTAGCAGCAATACCCGTGTGATAGATCACCAAGCTCACTAACAGGCCTGAAAGAATCGTCCAGAAGGCGTCTTTAATGGGTGTCAATGAGGTATTTAAAAGCGAAATGGCAGTTCCTAATGAGCACCCAAGCCTGCTTTGGCATGGTAATTGCTGGTCTTGGGGTGGTCTAAATGGGTGTATATGCTGTATGATTATTATAAAATTATGTATAAATATAATAGATTACTGCAGGAATATAATAATCTACTGTAGAAATAACGCAAAAATAATTAATGGATAGTGCAGGCTTGTCAAAACTATGAAATTCTTTTATCAGATTGTTATGGTGATCGCTGCCATATGTGTCAACTTATCCGTAGCTCAAGCTGACGCGTCCCCAAACCTTCAAGAGATAGTAGAAAAAGCCGTTACTTCTAATCCTGAAGTACAAGCGCGTTATCATATTTTTCTATCCGCTGAACAAGAACAAGGCGTGGCGCGAGGCGCTTTGCTGCCACGTGCAGATATTACTTCTAGCTATCGTAAGCAAGAAAATATAGGGCCCAATATTGGCAATACCAATATCCCTGAAAGACAAACTCAGCTCATATTGCGCCAGCTATTATTTGATGGCTTTGCGACAAGCGGAGAAGTGAGGCGCTTAGGGCACGCTGCTCATGTTCGTTATTATGAATTATTGAGTACTATGCAAAATACGGCGCTGGACGTGGTTCGTGCCTATATTGATCTGCAACGCTATCGCCAATTGGTCGTATATGCGCAAGACAACTATGTAACTCATAAGCAGCTTTTTGATCGCATTCAGGAGCGCGTGGGTGCGGGGGTAGGGCGGCGCGTTGACCTTGAGCAGGCCAGTGGTCGGTTAGCATTGGCCGAAGCTAATTTGCTGACAGAAACCACTAATCTGCATGACGTTACTGCCCGTTATCAGAGGTTGGTTGGCGAGCTGCCCCCCGATACTCTGCAAGAAGTGAATTTTTATAAGGCAGGTGTTTCCCCAACCGCAGCAGAAGCTTTGCAGCTTGCATACCGACAAAACCCGGATTTATTGTCTACGATTGAGAACATCGTAGCAACGCAACAGGAAGTGAAAAATAAGCAGGCCAAGTACATGCCAAGGCTGGATATTCAGGCAACAAAAAACCTGAGCACTAGCTCTGATGGAACTAATAGCATTGCAGCTGCAGATGTAGTGCAGTTGACCTTGAGCTTCAATTTATTTAATGGTTTAGCTGACCGTGCCTTGATCAATCAAACCGCAGAAAAACTTAATTCCACGCAAGATTTGCGCGATAAATCATGTGTAGATACGCGCCAGTTAGTCGTAATTGCCTATAACGACGTTGAGAGCCTTAAGGAGCAGTTGGGTTATCGTGACCAGCATCAATTGTCGATTGAAAAAGCGCGCGAGGCTTATCGCCGGCAGTTCGATATTGGTCAACGTACATTGCTGGATTTGTTGGATACTGAAAATGAGTATTTCCAGGCCAGGCGCACCTACACAGTTACGGAGAGCGATCTCTACATTGCATATGCACGTACTTATGCCGGTCAAGGCGAGTTGCTAAACAAACTGGGTGTGCTAAGAGTAGATTTGCCCGAGATTGACCGGCCTGACTATATGGATGCACAGAATATTTGTCAGGCTGTGACACCTGCTATGCTCAAGACTGACAAGCTTGATCTTGTGGCTAAAGCCAAGCCCTTGAGCGAAATACTACCCTCGCTTTCCGCGCAGCCTGCTGCACCAACCTCTAGTGTGCCAACGCTGCAAACTGCCTCTGGTGTCAAGTCTGGTGAGAGCGATGCTGTGACTGCGCACGTGCAAGATTGGGCAAGTGCTTGGGAGCAGAAGAATTTTGAAGCGTATATTAATTTTTATGCTGACAAATTTGTGCCAGAGAATGAGCAGAGCAGGGAGGCCTGGTTGGCACAGCGTAAAGAACGCTTGTCCGGTCCTCGTAAAATTAAAATTACACTGAGAAATATCAAAGTCAATATCGAAGGTGATAAAGCGAGCGCTGAATTCACTCAGCTATATGTCGCGCCAGGCTACAGCGATA
>JBDTOX010000002.1:0-27903 GCA_039933015.1 Methylophilaceae bacterium | reverse complement strand
TCGTCCACCATACATTGATATAAAAGGTTCAAGAAATTGAATAAAGTTACTAAAGCCGTTTTCCCCGTCGCCGGCCTGGGCACACGCTTTTTGCCTGCAACCAAGGCCAGTCCCAAGGAAATGCTGCCGATTGTTGATAAGCCACTGATCCAGTTTGCGGCTGAAGAGGCCATCGCGGCAGGTGCCACGGAGCTCATTTTTGTTATCGGACGCAACAAACGCTCGATTCCGGATCATTTTGACAAGTCCTACGAGCTTGAAGCCGAGCTGGAGGCGCGTGGCAAATCGGAGATGTTGGAAGTCCTGCGTGGCATTTTGCCTAAAGGGGTTTCTTGTATTTATATCCGCCAGTCAGAAGCGCTTGGTCTTGGCCATGCAGTGTTGTGCGCCAAGCCGGTAGTTGGCAATCAGCCATTTTCTGTGATTCTTGCCGATGATTTGATTGATGCAGAGCCGCCCGTACTCAAGCAGATGGTTGAGCTGTATGTACAGCAAGGCAGTTCTATTTTAGGCGTAGAAGATGTATCGCCATCCGAAACGGCCAGCTACGGCATTGTCGATGCAGAGGCAATCGCTCCTAACGTGTTGCAGCTTAAAGGCATAGTTGAAAAGCCTCAACCGGAAGATGCACCATCCAATCTGGCGGTTGTTGGACGCTATATTTTGACTCCCAGAATTTTTGATTGCCTGGAAAACATTAAGCCAGGAAAGGGTGGGGAAATTCAGCTGACAGATGGTATTGCGGCATTGATGCAATATGAAAAAGTCCTGGCTTACCGTTTCAAAGGCAAGCGTTATGATTGCGGTAGCAAATTAGGGTATGTAAAAGCAAATCTCGAATACGCTATGCGCCATCCGGAAATAGGCGCTGAGTTTTTGGCTTATCTTCGTACCATCCAACCCGCCTAGTCAGATGAACGTCATCAATGCCGAAAATCCCAAGCAACTTCTTGAACAGTCAGAGCTGATTCACAGCGCACAAGCAGTTGAAGCAGCGATAGCGCGTTTGGCGCGCCAGATTGGCGAGAGCGTTGGCAACAGCAACCCGGTGGTGATGTGTGTCATGGGTGGAGCGGTGGTGTTTTCAGGCCAGTTATTGCCAAAACTCGATTTTCCGCTGGCGTTTGATTATGTGCAGGTCAGTCGTTATCACAATCAAACTGCAGGCCAGCACCTGGTATGGAAAGTCGAGCCGAGAGACAACGTGCGTGGCCGTACGGTGCTGCTGCTGGATGATATTCTGGATGAAGGCCATACCTTGGCTGCCATCAAGGAAAAATGCCTGAATCAAGGTGCGGCACGCGTGGTGATTGCGGTGCTGGTCGAAAAGGAGCTTGGTCGGGCCAAGCCCATTACTGCCGATTTTGTAGGTCTTACCGTGCCTGATCGCTATGTATTTGGTTGTGGTATGGATGTATATGGTTGGTGGCGTAACCTGCCAGCCATTTATGCGCTAACCGAGCAACCCTAAACTGACCTGAGCAGTTGTACTGGGCTAATCTCCAGGGCGGCAGTGTCTGCGGCTAGCAAGATTTGCTCATCTTGTACCGTGTAGCTCAAGTGCATGCCGCGCGTAGCCGCCAATGCTGCCATGGCTTGTGTACTTTCAGCTGTCAGGTTAATGACTGTCAAATTGTGTAGTCGCTCAAGTTTGCCGCGATGTTGGTTCCACCATATATCAGCCGTACGTCCGCCATAGACCAAAATGACAACCTGTTTCGCTCGTCCACAGGCTTTGCGAATATCCCGTTCGTCTGGCAAGCCAACGTCTATCCATAACTCAATGGCACCGGTCATATCCTTGAGCCAGAGATCAGCTTCATCGTCAGCGCTCAACCCTTTGCCAAAAGACAGAAACTCGTCGGCATAAAGCGCAAATGCCAGCAAACGCACCATCATGCGTTCATCGGTTTCGGAAGGGTGCTTGGCGACGGTGAGGCTGTGCTGCTGATAGTAATTGCGATCCATATTCGCAATTTGCAGGTCAACTTTATAGATTGTGGACTTGAGCGCCATAATTAAGCCTGGCTAGCAATGTCAGGGCTGGCGGGCCGGGCTGTGATGATAATACAGGTTCCCGCGCACTCGACTTTTTGTCCCGCACGGATCTTCGCCGTCTTGCGGCTTTCAGTCTGGCCATCCACTTTAACCAGGCCTTCAGCCACCATGCTCTTGCCGCGGCCACCACTATCTGCCAAACCAGTTAGTTTGAGCAGATTGCAGAGTTCAACATATTTGCTGGTCAAATTGAATTCAATAGTTTGCATAGGAGATGGGCAGGCAGTATAGGGTAGAATAGCTAGTGGTTGGTATGGTTAGAGATTCCATGAAATGGCTTTAATCTGGATAAATAAAAAACCGTATGTCGCAATAAGCAAACATACGGTTCTCAATGTCCAACTATCCGTAAACTGAGTGATAAATTTTTGGTGCCCAGAAGAGGACTCGAACCTCCACACCCGAAGGCACATGGACCTGAACCATGCGCGTCTACCAATTCCGCCATCTGGGCTTACAGTTGGGGTAAAGCAAAGAGCGCAAATTCTATAGGAAAGACATATTTTGTCAACGAAAAAAAAACAATCGAATAATAATCGCGGGGCTGATCCACATGCCAAACGTGAGGCAGCCAACTACGCAAGCCCCTTGCCCAGCCGGGAGTTTATTTTAGAAACCATGACTGAGCAGGGCGTTCCTGTGAGCGTCGAGCATCTTTACGAATTGCTTGAAATTAGCGAAGGTGAGCAGGAGATTTTTAATCGCCGCCTTAACGCCATGGAACGCGAAGGGCAAATTATACGTAACCGCAAAGGCGCACTCTGTATCGCGGAAAAAATCAATCTGATTGCAGGTAAAGTACAAGGCCATGCCGATGGGTTTGGATTTTTGATCCCGGATAATGGGGGTGAGGATTTGTTTCTATCGCCCCGGGAAATGTCGCAAGTGATGCATGGCGACCGGGCAATGGTGCGCCAGTCTGGCTTCGACCGGCGCGGTCGACCAGAAGGCAAGATTGTTGAAGTGCTGGAACGCTCCAACAAGAAATTGGTGGGGCGTCTCATACGCGAGCAAGGCGTTACTTTGGTTGCGGCGGAGGATAAACGCATCAGCCAGGATATCCTGGTGCCGCCAGGCCAGGATATGCAAGCAAAGGCTGGCCAGGTGGTCATGATCGAATTGATAGAGCAACCTTCTGCTTATGCGCAGCCTATCGGCAAGGTGGTGGAAATTCTCGGTAATTATGCGGATTCCGGCATGGAGATCGAGATTGCCCTGCGCAAGCACCAGTTGCCCTACGAGTTTCCGCGCGCTGCTGTGGTGCAGGCAGAAAAATATCCGCGTCTAGTACAGGAGTCGGATTGGCGCGGCCGCATTGACTTGCGTGAAATGCCGTTAATTACCATTGATGGCGAAACAGCGCGTGATTTTGATGATGCTGTTTATTGTGAGCCACAAGGTAGCGGCTGGCGCCTGATCGTAGCAATTGCCGATGTAAGTTATTACGTGCGTCCCGGCGATGCGCTGGATACGGAAGCATTCGACCGCGGTAATTCGGTCTATTTCCCGCGGCGCGTGATTCCGATGTTGCCAGAAGCGCTTTCCAACGGCTTATGCTCGCTCAACCCTGATGTTGAGCGCCTGTGCATGGTCTGCGACATGCAGGTGGACGGTCATGGCACAGTCAAGCGTTACAAGTTCTACCCTTCGGTCATGCGCTCTAAAGCACGCATGACCTATACCCAGGTCTATGAAATGCTGAGCCATCCTGATGGCGAGCTGGCCCAGGAATATGCCTGGCTGATGCCGCATGTACAACATTTGGATGCGCTGTACCAGATTTTGGTCAAAGCGCGCGAAAAACGTGGTGCGATTGAATTCGAGACCACGGAAACTCTTATGATCTTTAATGAGAACGGCAAAATAGATCGTATTGAAGCCTCTACCCGCAACGAGGCCCATCGCCTGATTGAAGAGTGCATGCTGGCGGCCAACGTCTGCGCTTCAGATTTCCTCAAGGAGCATGAGCAGCCAACCTTGTATCGCATTCACGAGGGGCCTACCCCAGAAAAGCTGGAAGCCTTGCGCACTTTCATGGGGGAGTTTGGCTTTCAGGTCGGAGGAGGTGACACGCCGCACGCCAAGGATTACGGAAAACTGCTGGCGCGCATCAAAGGCCGCCCGGATGAGCAGCTTTTGCAGACTGTCTTGCTACGCTCCATGCAGCAGGCGGTTTACAGTCCAGACAATATCGGCCATTTTGGTTTGGCTTACGAATCCTACACGCATTTTACTTCGCCTATCCGGCGCTACCCGGACTTGCTTATCCATCGCGCCATTAAGGCAGTATTGAATGGCGATAAATACAAGGCGGGTGACTGGCATGCGCTGGGCCAGCACTGCTCAATGACAGAACGCCGGGCTGACGATGCTACCCGTGATGTGAATGCCTGGCTCAAGTGCTTTTACATGCAGGATAAAATCGGCGAGGTATTCGATGGCACAGTAGCGGGGGTTACCAGTTTTGGCTTGTTTGTGGCGTTGGACAGCATTTACGTCGAGGGCCTGCTGCATGTGACTGAGCTCGGCAACGATTATTTCAATTACGATAAAGCCCGTCATGCCATGATAGGCGAGCGTACCGGTGTCCGTTATCGCCTGGGCGACAGGTTGCGCGTGAAAGTCAGTCGCGTTGACCTTGAAACCAGTAAAATTGATTTTGTACTGGATAATGCAACTCCTGACACTTCCGCTCTGTCTTCGCCCAAGGTGGGAAAAGCAGTCGTGCGTGAGGCCACAAGTGCTAATGTATCGGCCACTAAAAGCGCATCTCAGCCTGGCAGGGCCAAACCAGCTAAAGCAAAAGCCACGGAGCAGTCTAAAAGCCGTGCGCCGCGAACTGCGAGTAAAAGCAAACCTTCGGCCGCAAAAAAATCAACGCCTAAAGCAGCCATTAAAAAATCAAGTAAAGGTAACAAAAGTAAATGAGTGACGCCCGTATTTTATTTGGCTTTCATGCGGTTCTGAGCCGCCTCCGTCAGCATCCGGAAAGTGTGCAGGAAGTCTGTTATGACAAGACCCGCAATGATGCGCGCATGATGGAAATGCTCAAAATCGTCGAGCAAAAGGGTGTGCGCCTGATGCAGATGGAAAAAGAGCGTCTGGATGGCCTTGCCAATCATGGCCGGCATCAGGGCGTGCTCGCCCGTGTCATTGATACGCCAATTCCTTACAAGGATATTCATGACATCCTTGAATCCGATCTTAGTGAGCCGCCATTCTTCTTGGTACTCGACGGCGTGGAAGATCCGCATAACCTGGGCGCTTGTTTGCGCGTAGCCGACGCCATGGGAGTGCATGCAGTGATTGCGCCCAAGGATAGGGCGGCTGGATTAAATGCAACGGTGCGTAAAGTGGCATGTGGCGCTGCGGAAACGGTACCCTTCATTGCCGTGACCAATTTGGCACGTACTCTACGAGAGCTGAAAGATGCCGGCGTGTTTATTGTCGGAGCAGTGGCTGAAGCCGAGCATGATTTGTTCAGCAGTAAATTTGCAGGGCCAATGGCTATTGTACTTGGCGCCGAAGGCACTGGCCTGCGCCGCTTGACGGCTGAAACCTGCGATGCTTTGGTCAGTATCCCCATGTTCGGTACCGTGGAGAGCTTGAACGTTTCTGTCGCGAGCGGAATCTGTTTGTATGAGGCCAGGCGCCAGCGCAGCATGGCTTGAATTCTGAGTCCAGATGCAATCTAAGGTTTATTTTAAGCCGCTAAAATGTTATTTTATCGGATTTTTCGTAGTGTTAATTTCTGGAGTAATCATGGCTGTTGAACGTACCCTTTCGATTATCAAACCCGATGCAGTTGCCAAAAATGTTATTGGTAAAATTTATTCCCGTTTCGAGTCAAATGACTTGAAAATCGCCGCGGCCAGGCTCGTGCAGTTGTCTCAAGCTGAAGCTGAGGGCTTCTACGCTGTTCACCGCGAGCGTCCTTTCTTCAAGGATCTGGTCAAGTTCATGATTTCCGGCCCGGTTATGGTGCAAGTGCTGGAAGGTGAAAACGCTATGTTGAAAAACCGTGAATTAATGGGTGCAACAGACCCTAAGAAGGCTGATGCCGGCACTATTCGTGCCGACTTCGCTGAAAGCATCGATGCGAACGCCGTGCATGGTTCTGATTCCCTGGAAAATGCAGCGATTGAAATCGCCTATTTCTTCCCGGCATTAAACGTTTACGCACGTTAATTATTTTTCAATGTCAGTTAATCTGCTCAATTTCAATCAGGAACAACTCGCCGAATACTTTCAAGGTCTTGGCGAGAAGCCTTTTCGCGCCAAACAGTTGATGCGCTGGATGCATCACTTCGGCGTGAACGATTTTGAGCAGATGACCGATATCGCCAAACCCTTGCGCGAGAAGCTTATGCGCGAGGCCAGCATTGTTCCCCCGACTGTAAGTGTGGAACAGATATCCAAAGATGGCACGCGCAAATGGCTGATTGATACTGGTGTCGGCAATGGTGTTGAAACGGTATTTATCCCGGAAGATGGCCGCGGTACCTTGTGTGTTTCATCCCAGGTGGGCTGTGCGCTGGAATGCACATTCTGCTCAACCGGACGCCAGGGATTCAACCGCAACCTCACGGTGGCTGAAATCATCGGTCAGCTCTGGATCGCCAACAAGGCATTAGGGCATGATCCGAAGGGTGACCGTATCCTCAGCAACGTCGTCATGATGGGCATGGGCGAGCCGCTGGCCAACTTCGATAATGTAGTGACCGCGTTAAATATCATGCTTGACGACTCGGCCTATGGATTAAGCCGCCGCCGGGTTACGGTGTCCACTTCCGGCATGGTGCCTGCCATGGACCGCTTGCGTGACGCATGCCCGGTGGCCTTGGCTGTTTCTCTACATGCACCAAATGACAAGCTGCGTGATGAAATCGTACCAATCAACAAGAAATACCCGCTGAAGGAATTGATGGCTGCTTGCCAGCGCTATCTGGAAAAAGCGCCACGCGATTTTGTGACTTTTGAATATGTGATGCTGGATGGCATTAACGACACGCTGGAGCATGCTCGGCAGTTGCTGGATGTAGTCAAGGACGTGCCCTGCAAATTCAACCTGATTCCGTTTAATCCTTTCCCGAACAGCGGCTACGATACTTCCAGGCCGGACAACATTCGTCGCTTCCGCGATGTGTTGATGCAGGCGGGCTATGTGGTTACCACGCGCAAAACCCGGGGCGATGACATTGATGCTGCCTGTGGCCAGCTGGCAGGCAAAGTGCAAGATAAAACCAAACGCACGTCGCGTAGTATTCATTTAAAGGTTACAGCATGAAAAAGCGGGTTTTAATTGTCACTATGCTGCTGGCAGGCTGTGCAAGCCAAACGCCACAAGAGTATTCCGGAGCGGAATCCAACCTGCGGGAGCGAGCCAGAATTCATACTGAGCTGGGCGCCGGGTATTATGGTCAGAACCAGATGGGGATCGCGCTGGAAGAGTTTACCGAGGCTACGAAAATTGATCCGTCCTATGCACTGGCTTATAACGGCTTAGGCCTGGTTTATACAGCGCTGCATGAAGATAGCAAGGCGGACAACAGTTTTAAGAAATCCCTGCAACTGGAACCCGCAAACTCCGAGTCGCGCAACAATTACGGCACTTTTCTCTGCTCGCGTAATCGTATCGATGAATCTATTACCCAGTTTCTGGAGGCGGTGAAAAACCCGCTGTATGCAACGCCTGGTGTTGCTTACCTGAATGCTGGCGTATGTTCGCTGAGAAAAAATGATGTTAATAACGCAGAAATATATTTGCAAAAAGCGGTACAGGTGCAGCCCTTGCTATATCAGGCAGCCTATCAGTTGGCGCTGATCGAGTTCAATCGCGGACAACACGAACTGGCACATAATTATTTGCAGAGTGCGTTGGTCAACGAGCCGACAGCGGAAATGCTTTGGCTCGCCATTCGTTTGGAGCGCAAGTTAAATGACAGGGATGCTGAGGCAAGCCATGCTTTGCAGTTGAGGAAGAAATATCCGAATTCCGAGCAAACCAGAGCACTACTCTCAGGGCAGTAAAGTATGAACGATTCGGTAAATTATGACTTGATTCACACAGACAACATCCAAGTTGCAGTTGCTCCAATAGCTCCCGTGCTCGGGGCCTTGTTGCAGGGCGCGCGGGAACAGCTCGGCTTATCTATAGAAGATATTTCCAATCGCTTGCGCCTGAGCCCGCGTCAGGTCCAGGCGATGGAAAGCGATGATTTTTCAGCATTGCCGGAAGCCATGATTACGCGTGGATTCATACGCAACTATGCGCGTTTGCTAGGGCTGGATGCTGAACCCTTGCTGGAAGCATATCGTGCATTGGTGCCATCTTCGGACTCTCCGCGCGCTATCAGTATTGTGTCTGAAAATATCCTGATATCGGGTAGCAATAAACATCCTTGGCGTATGTACATGCTTGCCAGCCTGGCGGTTGCTTTGCTTTTGGGGGCGTGGCTCATCTACGTTGACTACTTTCCTCATCAATCCGCAAAACTAGCGCCAGCAACTGAAATCGCGGCTACGGCCAAAGCCAGAACCGCAACTGAATCCGGAACATATACCGAATTACTACCTATGGCTGCATTGCCTGCTGCGGAGCGCTTGCCGGAAGACAAGGCTACAGTAGCGGCAGCTACTCAGCCAGAATCCAGGGCAGCTGCGGTGGTTGGCGCGTCGGCAACAAGTCGCACCAGCAATCCAACACCAGCCGGCACAAATACGCTGGCTAAGCTTAAATTCACTTTTAGCGATCACACCTGGGTCAGAGTGATTGACCGAAACAATAAGGAAATCCTTAATAAAACCAAGCCTGCTGGCAGCGAGGAGACCGTGGAAGGGCAGCCGCCTTTCAAAGTGACGATTGGTAATGCTACTGGCAGTAAACTAGTTTTTAATGATAAACCCGTTGATCTTGCGCCCTATACCAAGTTCAATGTGGTACACCTGACCCTGGAGTAAACAATTGAATGATCTTCCACATATCATGCGCCGCGCTTCTCGGCAGGTCATGATCGGAAATGTGGCGGTAGGCGGTGCAGCGCCGGTGGTGGTGCAGTCCATGACCAATACCGACACTGCTGATGCCGATGCCACCGTACGTCAGGTATTTGAGTTGTGGCAGGCTGGTTCGGAAATCGTTCGCATTACAGTGAATTCACCGGAGGCCGCTGCACAGGTCGGCCTGATCCGTCGCCAGCTTGATGCTTTGGGTTGCGATGTACCCTTGGTCGGTGATTTTCACTACAACGGCCATAAATTACTGGTGCAGTATCCGGAGTGTGCGCAGGCGCTGGCTAAATATCGAATCAATCCAGGCAATGTAGGCAAGGGCTCGAAGCGGGATGACCAGTTCGCGGCCATGATCGAGACCGCCATACACTACAATAAACCCGTACGTATTGGTGTCAACTGGGGAAGCCTTGATCAGGCCAAAATGGCACGCATGATGGACGAAAACGCACAGCGCTCGGAGCCGCTTTCGTCCGACGCGCTTATGCGCGAAGCTTTAATTCAATCTACGCTGGAAAGCGCAGCACAGGCTGAGGCTCTCGGATTGTCGGCAGATCGCATCGTGATTTCCTGCAAAGTGAGTGCTGTGCAGGATTTGCTCAAGGTATACCGCGATCTTGGCAGCCGTTGCGATTATGCGCTGCACCTGGGGCTGACCGAGGCTGGCATGGGCTCCAAGGGTATTGTGGCATCCACTGCAGCACTATCCTTGCTGCTGCAGGAAGGCATAGGCGACACCATCCGTGTTTCCTTGACGCCTGAGCCGGACGAGGCGCGTACCAAAGAGGTCGTGGTCGCACAGGAAATCCTGCAGACCATGGGCATTCGCTCCTTTACCCCTCTGGTGACTGCATGTCCAGGTTGTGGCCGTACTACTTCGACTTTCTTCCAGGTGCTGGCACAGAAGATTCAGCGCTATCTGCGCGAACAGATGCCCGTTTGGCGCAGCCAGTATCCAGGCGTGGAATCAATGAGTGTCGCCGTCATGGGCTGCGTGGTGAACGGCCCGGGGGAATCCAAGCTGGCTAATATCGGCATCAGCCTGCCAGGTACTGGCGAGGTGCCGGTGGCGCCGGTATTTGTTGATGGAGAAAAAACCGTAACACTGAAGGGCGATGCCATTGCCGAGGAGTTTCAGGCGATAGTCGAGCACTATGTGCAGCAGCATTATGCAGAAGGTGGGAAATTACGTAGCCAGCATGCTGATGAGAAAAATTATAAAACCATACCACTCAAGGCTATTTAGTACGCATGGCTGACAAATTTCAAAGTATCAAAGGTTTCTACGACATTCTTCCCGAGCATAGCGCTCTCTGGCAAAAGCTGGAGGACACGGTCCGGCGTGTATTGTCGTTATATGGCTATCGCAATATTCGCCTGCCCATAGTAGAGCCGACTAACCTCTTTGTCCGCAGTGTAGGCGAACATACCGACATTGTTGAAAAGGAAATGTACTCGTGGGAGGACAAGCTCAATGGCGACCTGCTGACATTGCGCCCTGAGGGTACGGCAGGCTGCGTGCGTGCAGTAGTCGAGCATAACCTGACCTATAACGGCCCACAGCGCCTGTGGTATATGGGGCCGATGTTCAGGCATGAAAACGTGCAAAAAGGCCGCCAGCGCCAGTTTCATCAGATCGGTGCCGAGGCGTTTGGTTATAGTGGACCGGATGTGGATGCCGAGCAGATCATGATGCTGGCGCGCCTCTGGCGCGAACTCGGGTTGACCGACGTCGAACTGCAGATCAATACCATAGGTGATGCGACGGAGCGTGCTGAATATCGCCAAGCATTGATAGCTCATTTTGAGCGCCATACCGATGCGCTGGATGAGGATGCCAAACGCCGGTTGTATACCAACCCCTTACGCATTCTCGACAGCAAGAATCCGCGCATGCAGCAATTGATTGAAGCCGCCCCCCGCTTGATTGACAGTCTGGGTGCTGAAACCCGTGCCCATTACGATAACTTGTGCCGCTTGCTGGATGAGGCAGGCATCATTTATCGGCTCAATACGCGTTTGGTGCGGGGGCTAGATTATTACAATCGTACAGTATTCGAATGGGTAACCACCAAGCTTGGGGCGCAGGGTACCATTGCCGCCGGTGGTCGTTACGATACGCTGGTTGAGAGGCTGGGGGGCGATGCCACGCCATCCTGTGGTTTCGCTATTGGCCTGGAGCGGGTGTTTTTGCTCATGCAGGAGTATGGCGTAGCAGCCACTGACGCGCCGGATGTATATTTGATCAATGTGGGTGAAGCTGCCGAGCGTCAGGCATTGTCCATAGCAGAAAAATTACGTAATGCCGGATTAGCAATATCCATGCATGCGGGTGGCGGCAGCTTTAAATCGCAAATGAAAAAAGCGGATCGCAGCGGTGCAAGCTACGCCATTATTGTGGGAGAGGATGAAGCACAACACGCCGAAGTCACATTAAAGCCCATGCTGTCCGGAGGCGAGCAAGCCAGAATGAAACTTGAAATCGCCATAGAAAAGATAAAAAACTGAAACTATGAGTGAATTGCTGCGCATAGAGGGACTCACTATTGCACCGGTAGCGGCACCTGACCATCTACTGGTAAATAACGTCTCTTTTGCGCTTGAATCAGGCAAGACGACTTGCATCGTCGGTGAATCCGGCAGTGGCAAAAGCCTGACAGCCTTGGCGGTCATGGGTTTACTCTCACCGCAGCTCAGGCGTACGCAGGGTCAGGTCATTTTCCAGGATCAGGATTTAACCCGCCTTAACAATGAGCAGATGCGTGATATACGCGGCAAACGCATAGGCATGATTTTCCAGGAGCCCATGACCTCACTTAATCCGGTGCTGACAGCCGGCTATCAGATAGGTGAGAGCCTGGCCGTGCATCTTGGATTAAAAGGACAGGCGCTCAAAGCCCGTGTCGCCGTTCTGCTGGAGCAGGTAGGCATCCCTGCCAGCCGCGCCAATAGCTATCCAGATGAACTATCCGGTGGCCAGCGCCAACGCGTGATGATCGCCATGAGCATCGCTTGTGAGCCTGCCATGTTGATTGCCGATGAGCCGACAACAGCCCTGGATGTGACAGTGCAGGCACAAATCCTCAAGTTGCTGGATGAACTCAAGAGCCGCATGAATATGGGCATGCTATTCATTACGCACGATTTTGGCGTGGTGGCGGATATTGCCGACAACGTGGTTGTGATGTTTCGCGGCGCTGTTGTTGAATCGGGTCCGGTGACTCAGGTATTGCATGCTCCGCAACACCCGTATACCCAAGCTTTACTGGCTTGCGTGCCAGATGCGGAAGGTAAAAAACCACTGAAGCCTATCGATTATGCATGGTTGCAAGAAGGTGCCGTTGCATGAGCGAATTCATTCTTTCGGCCTCCCATCTCAATAAAACCTACAGTCAGCGCAGCGGAAAATTTGGTTTCGGCAATACTTTGGTCAAGGCGCTGGATGATGTCAGCATCAGCCTGCGCGCAGGCTCCACACTGGCGGTGGTGGGCGAGTCAGGGAGCGGCAAGTCCACGCTGGCGCGATGTCTGTTACAATTACAGCCCTTGGATAGCGGCGAAGTCCTGTTTCAGGGCCATGATCTGGCAGCTTTATCCGCTAGCGAACTGCGCAATGAGCGTCGCCATTTGCAGATGATCTTTCAAGACCCGTTCGCCTCATTGAACCCGCGCATGAAGGTTGGCGAAATTGTGGGCGAGGGACTGTTGATCCACCAGCTTGGTAGTAGTGCAGAGCAGCGTAGCAAAGTGCTGCGCATGCTTAAGCGCGTAGGCCTGAGTGAACAGGATGTGCAAAAGTATCCTCACGAGTTCTCAGGCGGCCAGCGCCAACGTATCGGTATTGCCCGTGCACTGGTGCTGGAGCCTAAAGTAGTCGTTTGTGATGAGCCTGTTTCCGCGCTTGATGTATCGATTCAGGCACAAATACTTTTGCTATTGAAAGAATTGCAGCAGGAAATGGCCTTGAGTTATCTCTTTATCAGCCACGATCTGCGCGTAGTGCGGCATATTGCTGATGAAGTCGCCGTGATGCATAAAGGCAAAGTGGTGGAACAGGGCAAGGTGGGTGATATTTATGCAGCACCAACCCAGGAATACACGCGTAATTTATTGAATGCTATCCCCGGCAAAAAAGCCTTGGTCGAACAAACAAACTAGGAATTGTTATGGCATATGATTTAGAAGAACAGGAACAGTTAGATGCTTTCAAGACGTGGTGGAAAACCTATGGCAACATTACCCTGGCAGCGGTGAGTATAGCCCTTGTTAGTTTTGCGGGCGTACAGGGCTGGAAATATTATCAGCATCAGCAATCATTGCACGCGTCGGTGCAATATCAAGCGCTGATGCAGGTCGATCCTGAAGATACCAAAACCATCAAGTCGCTCTCGGCAGAATTGATGGATAAATATGCCTCGACCCCATACGCCGGGCGTGCAGCAATGGCTGCCGCAAAAGCGAACTATGCCGCCAGGGATTCCAAGAGTGCTAAAGGGCAATTGGAGTGGGCTGCAAAAAATGCCAAGGAAGATGCAGTCAGGACCTTGGCCAATCTTCAGTTGGCCGCAATCCAATTTGAAGAAAAAGACTACGATACTGCCCTGAAGACGCTGGCAGAAAAGCATGATGCTGGTTTCGATGGGCTATTTGCTGATCTCAAGGGTGACATTTTAGTTGCGCAGAATAAAAAAGCAGAAGCCAAACTGGCCTATGAAGAGGCGCTGAGCAAGTTGGACACGCAAGGCCATTATCGTCGTTTTACTGAACACAAGCTGGAAGCGTTAGGGAGTTAAACTTGAGCCAGCTAAATTTGCGATCAATCGCACTACTTTTTGTAACGGCATTCGTCATAGGCGGATGCACTACGCTTACCGACATGAAAACTGACATATCAGAGCGCATGTTTGGGCGTGAAGTCACTGACCCACCTGCCGAGCTCATCGAATTCAAGCCTAGCGCACAACCCAAGATTGTCTGGAAAGCGCATGTCGGAACTGCTGCAGATTCCAATTTTGTGCCGGCAGCCCAGAGCGGTTTTGTGTATGCGGCAAACGCGGTGGGGGAGATTTACAAGCTGGATGCTATCAATGGCCATCAAATCTGGCGCGTCAAAGCTGGTGAGAAGCTGTCTGGAGGTGTTGGCTTGGGGCCTAATCTGGTATTGGTCGGCACACCAGCAGGTTACGTGATTGCCTATGATCAAACGGGTAAGTTACTGTGGAAATCCAAAGTAAGCAGCGAAGTATTGAGTGCGCCCCAAGTAACGGACGGCATGGTGGTAGTGCGCACGGGGGACAGCCGTATATTTGGCCTGGACGCCTTGGATGGCAGTCGCAAATGGATCTACGAACGTGCAACGCCAAGCTTGAGTTTACGTAGTGGTGCAGGTGTGGTGCTGGATGGTGGCGCCGTTTATGCCGGCTTTGCTGGGGGCAAGCTGATTGCATTGCGAGCAGAAGATGGCAAAGTGGTTTGGGAAGCTTCCGTAGCGCAGCCCAAGGGTACCACCGAAATCGAGCGTATTGCAGACATCACCAGCCTGCCTGTAGTAGACGGCCCCTTGGTTTACGCCGTAGCGTATCAAGGCAAGCTCGCAGCAGTGGACCGCACCACTGGCAGCGTCGCCTGGAGCCGGGATATATCAAGCTACACGGGCATTAATGCCGAGGATGGACGGATTTATGTTTCCCACGCTGGCGGCGCCGTATATGCGCTCGAATATACAAGCGGTAAGACATTCTGGCGTCAGGGCGCTTTAACTAATCGTCACCTCAGTGCGCCATTGCCTATGGGCGGTGTTATCGCTGTAGGAGATATACAAGGTTATGTACACTTTTTAGAGCGCGAAGATGGCGTATTTGCAGCTCGGATCCGCACTGAGGATAGCCCCATCATGTCGCAACTGACAGCACTTGGCACCAATGGTTTGCTGGTGCAAACCCGTAATGGCGGACTTTACGCCATCTCGCTGAAATAACGGTATGCTACCAACCATCGTACTGGTCGGTCGGCCTAATGTCGGCAAGTCCACACTCTTCAATCGCCTGACCAAAAGTCGCGACGCCCTGGTAGCAGACTTGCCTGGTCTCACGCGTGATCGCCATTATGGGCGTGGCGTGGGCGGCAGCAAACCCCACCTTGTAGTGGATACCGGCGGCTTTGAACCTGCGGCTGATAGCGGCATTCTTAAAGAAATGGCGCGCCAGACCATACTTGCCATCAATGAAGCCGATGTCATTATATTCCTGGTTGATGGGCGTCAAGGCGTTACGCCACAAGACAAGGTGATTGCCGATCGACTGCGTAAAAGCCAGCGTCCTGTACTGTTGGCGGTTAATAAAACCGAAGGCATGCAGCGTGCAATAATCAGTGCGGAATTCTACGAATTAGGTTTAGGCGATCCACTGTCTGTATCGTCTGCGCATGGTGAAGGCGTGCGTGATCTGGTGGAGCTGGCTTTGGAGTCCTTCCCGGAACCTGAGCCGGAAGCACCGATTAATTCTGACAGAACACCCAAAGTTGCTATTGTCGGGCGCCCCAACGTAGGTAAATCCACGCTGGTGAATGCCTTGTTAGGGGAAGAGCGCGTGATCGCGTTCGATCAACCTGGTACTACACGAGATTCCATTCATATTGATCTTGAGCGTGACGGCAAACACTACACCATCATTGATACAGCAGGTGTGCGTAAGCGCGGTAAAGTATTTGAAGCGATTGAGAAGTTTTCCGTCATCAAAACCATACAGGCGATTGAAGAAGCCAACGTGGCGATTCTGGTAGTGGATGCACAAGACGGAATTACCGAGCAGGATGCGCATGTGGCCGCCTATATTCTGGAAAGCGGCCGCGCCCTGGTAGTGGCGATCAACAAGTGGGACGGCCTGGCAGAAGATCAGCGCGACTGGATCAAACGCGAGATCGACCGCAAGCTGCAATTCCTCGACTTTGCCGAATTTCACTATATATCCGCGCTGAAAAAGAAGGGCTTGCCCGAGCTATTCAAGTCCGTTGATATTGCTTTTAAAGCAGCAATGGCGAAGCTATCCACGCCGCAACTTACTCGTGCTCTGATTGACGCCATTGCCCAGCATCAGCCCCCTATCAGCAAGGGCATACGCCCAAAATTACGCTACGCGCACCAGGGCGGAAGCAATCCGCCAATTGTAGTGGTACACGGTAATCACGTGGATGGCGTCAAGGATAGCTATGTGCGCTTTCTGGAAAAAACTTTCCGCAAGGTGTTCCAGTTGTCCGGCACACCTTTGCGTGTGCAGTTCAAACAAGGTAGTAACCCATTTGCCGAGCCGCCTAAACCCAAAAGAGGTGAGGGTATAGTCAGCATGCGCAGACGCAAGGTAGAGCAGCGTGCGGAACTGAATGCGCGTAAAGATCCAACAGGCACTAAAGCAAAAAGGCCAACAAAAAAATAGTTTGTTGGCCTCCTGCTTAGATTAAAAATACTTTTGATTGGAAATAGGCTAAATCAATTAGTAGAGACTTTCCCAGAACTTCCACCAAATGCGTTTATCCTGCGGGACGCCTTTGCCTAACATGGGGCTGTCGGGGTAATTGGTCTGCAAAACCCTGAGTGTGTCCTGCTTGAGATCATCCATGCCGAGCGCGTCGTATGCGCTAATCATAATGACCAGTGCTTCTTCAATAGCAGGTGAATCTGGGTAGTACTCCAATACGTATTTAGCGCGATTGAGCGCTGCCACGTAGGCAGTGCGTTTCATGTAATAGCGCGCTACATGCAACTCATGACTTGCCAGCGTGTTGACCAGGTAAGTCATACGTAAAGTCGCATCCTTGGCATAACGGCTGTCTGGATAGCGTGTTGTCAGCTCCTTGAAAGACAGAAAGGATTCGCGTAAGGATTTAGGATCGCGGTCACTGATTTGCTGCTCGGTTAGTTTTTCAACAATGCCGCGTTCATTAAAGGTGGCCATGCCCTTCATGTAATACGCATAGTCAATATTGGGGTGGTTCGGATGCAATTTAATGAAGCGGTCGGCCGCAGCAATACAAGAGGCCGGATCGTTTTTCTTGAAATAGGCGTAAATTAGTTCAAGCTGCGACTGTGTGGCATAGCGGCCATGTGGATAGCGAGATTCCAGAATCTGCAAATACTTGATGGCTTTGTCGTAATCGCGCGACTTCATCTTGTCTTCGGCTTCGGCATAGATACGCTGTACCTGCCAGCCTTTAGTCTCGTCGAGTTCTGTGGGCGCGCCGAAAATGCTGCAACCAGAGAGCCAGAGCAACGCAATTAACGCTAAACTATGCTTCATTTAACCAAGTCCAAGTAAGAGTCCCGTAGATTATAACCGATGACCCAAACCACTCCTATCACTCTCACTATTCCGCAAGATTTAGGCGGCTTGCGCCTCGACCAGGCCCTGCAACGTCTAATGCCCGAGCATTCAAGATCCCGTTTGCAAAACTGGATCAAAGAAGGTCTTGTGACAATTGAAAATCAGGCCACCACAGCCAAACTCAAGGTCTGGGGCGGCGAGATCATACAGATTGTTCCGCAAGCCGCTCCCGAGGAAAGCGCTTTTCAGGCAGAAGATATCGCCTTGGACATTGTTTACGAAGATGCACATATTCTGGTGATCAACAAGCCTGCAGGTCTGGTAGTTCACCCGGCGGCAGGTAACTGGGAAGGTACGTTGTTAAATGCCTTGCTGCATCATGCGCCGCATCTGAAGGAGCTGCCGCGTGCGGGTATAGTCCACAGGCTGGATAAGGACACCAGTGGCCTGTTGGTTGTGGCTAAAACGCTTGCTGCCCAGACCAGTCTCGTGCGTCAGTTACAGGCCCGCACGGTGAAGCGTGAATACCGGGCGATTGTTTGGGGGCAGGTCTGGCGCAATGGCAAGGTGGATCAACCCATCGGGCGTCATTCGCATGCGCGGACCAAAATGGCTGTCAATCGCAGCGGTAAGCCCGCAGTGACACATTATGAAGTGTTGGAGCGCTTCGCTGTGCATACCTATCTTCGCTGCATGCTGGAGACCGGGCGTACACATCAGATACGCGTGCATATGCAGTATCTGAAAGCGCCTATCGCGGGTGATCCGGTTTACGGCATGCGTGGCATTGTGCCGCTGCGCGCCATGACACAGACTCTGCGCGACGCACTGCAAGGTTTTAATCGGCAGGCACTGCATGCCATAAAACTTGGCCTGATCCACCCGGAAACAGGTCAGGCTATGGAGTGGCAGATTGAACTGCCACCTGACATGAAAGCACTGCTGGAAGCCATGCGGGTAGAGGAACTGCCTGACGACGAGGCTTTCGAACTGGATTTTGACGCATCTTCCGAGGATGACGATTTTGAAGATGAGGCAGAGCCGGACGAAGTGTTAGATGATGACGATGTTGATTGACACCGATCTGATATTTCCCAACTGGCCGGCGCCTGCCAATGTGCAAGCTCTGCAAACCACCAGGGCAGGTGGTGAAAGTGTCGGCCCCTATGCCAGCCTCAACTTGGGAGATCGTGTAGGCGATATTCCCCTGCAAGTGGCAGCGAATCGCCAGGCATTCAATCGTTTGGTGCCTAGTGAACCTCTATGGTTAAAGCAAGTGCATGGTGTTAAGGTCGTTGATGCTGCAACTGCCAGCGGTTTGCCGGAAGCCGACGCTGCGTATGCCAGGATGCCACATGCGGTTTGTACAGTGATGACTGCTGACTGTTTACCGGTGTTGTTGTGTGACGAGGCGGGTAGTGTGGTGGGCGCTGCTCATGCAGGCTGGCGCGGATTGCTGGGCGGGGTGATTGAGGCCACCATTACAGCCATGCACACGTCGCCCAGTCATCTAATGGCATGGCTGGGCCCAGCGATAGGGCCACAGGCATTTGAAGTCGGCATGGAAGTGCGTGATGCCTTCGTTGCCCAGAATGCACAAGCCGCTCAGGCGTTTTTACCCGCCCCCAATGACAAATGGCTGGCTGATATTTACCTGCTGGCAAAGCAGCGCCTGTGCACAATGGGCGTTGACCGCATTTATGGCGGTGACCTTTGCACATATACAGATCAAACCCGATTCTTTTCCTACCGGCGCGATGGCATAACAGGGCGCATGGCATCCATGATCTGGCTGGAAAATCATCATTGAATCCGGGCTTGGGTTAAATCAAAGTCTCGTCAACTTGACGCCTCGTTTATAATGCTGCCTTTGCTTTTCTAATTAGCTAGAGTTTTCTAAATGCCCACCTATGGAATGTCCACACTTGCCTGGATTATTAACGCAAGCTTGCTAGGCGGTATTCTAAGCGTATTTAGCGCGGCATTTTTCGCGCTTAATGCTCGCACCGCATGGATTCCCATGCTTATTAGCTATGCCATCGGCGCGTTGCTGGGCGCGGTATTTCTTGAAATTTTGCCGCATGCATTCAATGTGGCGAGTAGTGCGGAAAATATGGCGGCCACCATATTGCTCGGCATTTTGCTGTTTTTTGTGCTGGAAAAACTGGTGTTATGGCGACATTGCCATGGCGATGAATGCGAAGCGCATGCTGCCCATAGCGATGAGGGCGGCCATGGAGCCGCACATGGCCACGATCATGGCCGCAGCGGCATGATGATTATGGTGGGGGATACCTTCCATAATTTTGTCGATGGCATTCTGATTGCCGCCGCGTTCATGCTGGATATCAAGCTGGGTGCGGTCACGGCGCTGGCGATTATTGCGCATGAGATTCCGCAGGAAGTGGGCGATTTCCTGATCCTTCTGCATTCTGGCTACACAAAGAAGCAGGCGTTGCTGTTTAACCTCTTGTCCAGCCTGGCCACGCTACTCGGAGGCCTGCTGGCTTATTTTGCCTTGCAAACAGTGCAGGACTGGATTCCCACGATTCTGGGGTTGGCAGCAGCAAGTATGATTTATGTGGCGGTAGCTGATTTGATTCCGGGCTTACATAAGCGTACCGAATTGCGGGCGACAGTGCAGCAGGTGATATTAATCGCGCTTGGTATCAGCTCGATCTGGTTGACTAAATGGTTCCTCGACTGATGCCTGGATTTGCCTGGCCAACTTGTTGCGCCGACGTTGGGGCGTACCAATCAGCCAGATAAAGAGGGCACAAGGTAACAGACCGTAAAATACAAAAGTCAGCACACCAGCAGTAATACTGTTTTCTGTCGCTGCCATTAATAGAGTGACGTAAAGCCAAGCGATCGCAATTATATACATATCAAAAGTTTAATTATGAGCCAATCAATTCCAAAAGTCGGTTTCGTTTCCCTCGGTTGTCCTAAAGCAGGGTCGGATGCTGAACGTATTCTTACTCAACTGCGCGCTGAAGGCTACGAAATTTCAGGCAGCTATGAAGATGCCAACCTTGTTATCGTCAATACCTGCGGCTTTATTGACAGCGCCGTTGAAGAATCGCTCGATGCCATAGGCGAAGCCATCGCCAAAAATGGTAAAGTTATTGTTACAGGCTGCCTGGGTGCTAAAAGCGGGGTAGTACAGAACGCGCACCCTAGCGTACTGGCTGTCACCGGCCCGCATGCGCTAGAAGAAGTAATGACTGCAGTGCATGCCAATTTGCCCAAGCCGCATGACCCATACACTGACCTGGTGCCACCACAAGGCATACGTTTGACGCCTAATCATTACGCCTACCTCAAGATTTCAGAAGGCTGTAATCATCGTTGCAGTTTCTGTATCATCCCGTCCATGCGCGGCGATTTAGTTAGCCGTTCGATTGGTGAGGTGTTGAATGAAGCAGAAAATCTGGTTAAGGCAGGTGTTTCAGAAATTCTTGTGATCTCACAAGACACCAGCGCCTATGGTGTAGATGTTAAATATCGTAGCGGCTTCTGGAATGGTCGCCCGGTGAAAACGCGAATGACGGAGCTTGCTAAATCGTTGAGCGAGCTTGGCGTATGGATACGACTGCACTATGTTTATCCTTATCCGCATGTGGATGAGGTAATCCCGCTTATGGCAGATGGCCTGATACTGCCGTATCTGGATGTGCCATTCCAGCATGCTAGCCCCCGCATACTCAAAGCCATGAAGCGGCCAGCCAGCAGTGAGAATAACCTAGCACGCATCAACGCATGGCGCGATGTCTGCCCGGAGATCACTATCCGCAGCACGTTTATTACTGGTTTCCCCGGTGAAACTGACGATGACTTTGAAATGCTGCTGGACTTCCTCCGTGAAGCGCAGTTAGACCGCGTAGGTTGTTTTGCCTATTCGGCAGTAGATGGCGCAGCTGCAAATAGTCTGGCTGATCCCGTGCCGGAGGAGCTAAAACAAGAGCGTCTGGCTCGTTTTATGGAAGTGCAGGAAGCGATTAGTGCCGAGAAATTGGCCAAGAAAATTGGCCGGGTTGAAATGGTCCTGGTTGATGAGGTAGAAGGTGATGAAGCTGTGGGACGTACTAGCGCTGATGCCCCGGAAATTGATGGTGTCGTTTATCTGTCAGGCGCTGATGGCTTGGTGCCGGGTGATCTGGTTGAAGCGCAGATTGTAAAGTCGGATGGTCATGATCTGTGGGCTTCACCGCCCGATAGCAACAATTAAGGTATTTTCTTGTTAGACAATGTCTGCCTTGTTGAATAAATCAGGCATGACCGGGGCAGGGCGCTGGCAATCAGCGCGCTCCTCAATAAAATCCATGGTGTAAGGGCAGCGATTGGGTTTGCGGGCTGCCTTGCGACGCTTTGATGTGCTGGCCTCTGTGCTGATGTAAGGCGTCTGGCTGACGCGCATATAACCTGAAGATTGCAGCTTCTTTGCAGTTGTCTCGAAAAGGCTAAGTGGATTATCGATATTTTGCAGAGTAATAACGTCTTTGCTTACCTTAAGTACGTTATACATCACAAACTTGCTTGCCGTTTGTTTACCGTAGATTTCGCCAGTATGAATGTCCACGTTTCCCGCCATAAAACATCTATGGCGGCATGATAGCGATATGAGGCACGCGCCACAAGTTTGGTATCAGTAACTAACTTGGATAAAACAAAAAAGTACGCTTACCGCCGCCGCAAGCTCATATGCGCTTTGATCAACTCAATTGCCTGATGACGGAATCGGTTACCTTCAGTATCTTTCACCCACATATTAAGCAAGCCGATGAAAAATAAATGGGTATCCATAGCCAGTTGGGCCGGTTCATGGGATGGGTGTAATTGTCCCAGTGCTTTAGCACGCTCATAAACCAGACGTACTTTTTCATTGATGCTTGAACAATTGGATAGTGTTTGTTGCAAGACTATGGCAAATTCTTCTACGTATTCACACTTAGTCATCATGATTTCATAGGTTTGGCGTGTCGTAATACTTTCATTCAACGTCTGTATGCTGCCGCACAGAAAACGTTCAATGCAGGTTAGTGGATCTTGGGTCCCTTCAACAAGGAGCGTATCATCCATACGATCAATGAGTGGTAGAAAAACCTGCTCGCGCATGGCTTGAAATAATTCGGTTTTGTTGCTGAAGTGCCAATAGATAGCGCCGCGCGTTACGCCAGCCTGGGTGGCGATATGCTCCATGGTAGTACGGCTAACGCCACGTGCCAAAAATACTTCGCGTGCTGCATCAATAATTTGCAGGCGGGTTAATTGGGCATCTTCTTTGGTTTTACGAACCATAAAATGTGTAGTCCTTCATATTTCTGTTTACATACATTCATGTTTGTATATAATTTACATACAAATAAGAATGTAAGCAAGCTATTTTGTATATCAGACATGGAGTTATAGATGGCAACCCTCAGATTTAACAGAAACAATTTGAGCAATTCTCGTCAAATTGTCGTCATTGCACTAATTGCCAGCCTCGCTCTAGCTGCTTGTGCCAAAAGTGACCCCCCGACTGCTGCACCTCCAGGTGGTATGGCCTTGCCTGTCAGCGTAATCACGCTAGAGCCTACTAGTGTACCAATTAGTACTGATGCCGTAGCGCAGACTGAAGGCGCTAAAGAAGTTGAAATCCGCCCACGTGTTGGTGGCATTCTGCTCAAACGCTTGTATGAAGAGGGCGCAGCGGTAAAAGTTGGCCAGGCTATGTTCCTGATTGATCCCGTGCCATACCAGATTGCCTTGTCCCAAGCACGTGCGCAACTTGCACAGCAAAAGGCGCGCCTGGCACAAACCAGGCGCGAGGAAGCGCGCTTAAAAGACTTGTTGTCTACACAATCCATCAGCGAGCGTGAATACGATAATTCGGTGACTGACAATGCCACGGCAAGCGCTGCATTGCAGCAGTCTGAAGCCAATGTGCGAGAGGCTGAACTTAATCTTTCCTATACCACCGTGACGGCACCAGTCAGTGGTGTTTCCGGGCGTTTCCAGTTCTCGGAAGGCGCTTTGGTCGCTGCTAATACCAGCCTGCTTACCAGCATTGTTCAGTTATCACCGATATGGGTGCGCTTCAGCCTTTCTGATAATGAATTGGCTCAGCTGGGCGGACATCTAAGCGAACAGAATGTGCAGCAAGTTTCTTTGATTTTGCCCGATGGCTCGGAATACACGCAAAAAGGAAAGCTGAATTTTGCGGCCAGCCAGATTGACCCGACGCTGGGCACGCAGCAGCTGCGTGCCACTTTCGACAACGCCGACCGACGCCTGCTGCCGGGCCAATTCGTGCGTGTACGCGTCACTACAGGCAAGCGTGATGGTGTTTTCTTGCTGCCGCAGATTGCGGTGTTGACTTCTGACCAAGGCAAGTTTGTTTATGTCGTCAGTGACAAGAATGAGGCCACGGTACGCCCGGTGACTACAGGTGAGTGGGCTGGTAAGGACTGGGTGATCCTGGGAGGCCTCCAGGCGGGTGAGAAGGTGATTGTTGATAACATCATCAAGGTTCGCCCAGGGGCTCCGGTATCGCCGCACGCGCTAGGTGAACCCCCTGCAGCGCCTAAAGCCGCACCGGCCAAGTCTGCCGCTCAGCCTCAAGCCTTGCGGCTAGCATAAGCGAGCATCATCATGACGAGATTCTTTATTACACGGCCGATTTTTGCTTCGGTACTGTCCATCATTATTGTCCTAGCTGGCCTTGCTGCCTCGATGAAGCTGCCAATTGCGCAGTATCCGCAGATCGCGCCGCCCACGGTAATCATTACCGCAACTTATCCTGGCGCAAGTGCAGAAACCCTGGCTAAAACCGTCGCAGCGCCTATTGAAGAGCAATTGAGTGGCGTTGAAGGCCTGCTGTATTTCAACTCAAGTGCGGATTCCAGTGGCACGCTGACCATTACTGCGACTTTTGAGGTTGGCACAGATGTTAATCAGGCTACCTTTAACGTCAGCAATCGCGTCAATATTGCCCTGCCGCGCTTGCCGGATGAGGTACGGCGCACCGGCCTGGTCGTGCAAAAGCGTTCCAACGACATTTTGCTGGTGGTGATGCTGGTCTCCAAGGATAAGAAATATGACCCGTTATATCTGAGCAATTACGCCACGCTCAATGTGCTGGATGAAATTAAGCGCATTCCGGGGGTTGGCGATGCGACCATTTTTGGCGCGCAGGATTACTCCATGCGTATCTGGCTGCGTCCGGATCGCATGGCGCAGCTGGGCGTTACCACTACAGATATCGCTAGTGCCATCCAGGCGCAAAACGCCCAGTATGCTGCCGGCAAGATAGGCCAGGACCCGGCGCCAGCCGATCAGCAGCTGGTGTACACCGTTACCGCCAAGGGCCGTCTGCTTGACCCCAGCCAGTTCGGCAATATTATCTTGCGTGCAAATGGCCCGCGCGGCGTCTTGTATCTTAAAGACGTTGCCCGTATTGAGCTTGGTTCACAAAACTATAACGTGCGTACCACAATAAATGGCATACCTGGCGTCGGTATACCTATCTTCTTGCAGTCTGGCGCCAATGCGCTGGATACGGCGAATGCCATCAAAGCCAAGATGGATGAGCTAAAAACGCGTTTCCCGGCAGGCGTAGAGTATCAGGTACCGTATGACACCAGTGATTTCGTAAAAGCCTCGATTAAGGAGGTTGTTAAAACCTTGGGCGAAGCCATGATTCTGGTGGTGCTGGTGGTATTCCTCTTCTTGCAAAGCTGGCGTGCAACGCTGATTCCGCTTGTTGCGGTGCCTATTTCCCTGGTGGGCACTTTTGCCGGTTTATGGCTTTTCGGTTTTTCCATCAATACGCTGACACTTTTCGCCATGGTGCTATCCATAGGTATCGTTGTGGATGACGCGATTGTGGTGCTGGAGAATGTCGAGCGCTTGATGGCGGAAGAAAAGCTTTCGCCGCTTAATGCCGCGATCAAGTCCATGCAGCAGGTCTCTGCGGCGATCATCGCCATTGTATTGGTACTGTGCGCAGTATTTATACCGGTGGCCTTCCTTGGGGGTATCGCAGGTCAGTTGTATCGTCAGTTTGCCGTGACAGTGGCGGTAGCGGTTGTGATCTCCGGCGTGGTTGCCTTGACACTAACGCCTGCGTTGTGCGCCATTTTGCTTAAACCTGTGCATAAGGAGTCGGCATTCTTCCGGCCGTTTAACCGCGCCTTTACCTGCATGACCAACGTCTATATAAAAATAGTGGGCCTCACTTTGCGCCATGCCATTATTGGCACCCTGGTATTCGCGATCATTATTGCTGCGGCTGCCTACCTTATTCATAAGGTGCCCAGCAGTTTTGTCCCGCCTGAAGATCAAGGCTATGTAATAACCGCGGTGATAATGCCGGATGGCGCCACGCTTGGCCGTACATCTAAAACCACGGAAGCTGTGCGTGCAGCCATTGCCAAAGATCCGGCAGTCGCGTTTGAGTTCGCCGTGAATGGTTTTGACCTGATCGGAGGCGGCAATAAAACCAGTGCCGCAACCATGTTTGTGAAATTGACTGATTGGGATAAACGCAAGACGACTGCTGAGGACATTGTTAAAAAACTGTTTGGTATCGGCATGATGCAGCCTGACGGGATGGCGATTGCCTTCAACCCGCCCGCGATTCGCGGTCTGGGTAGTTCCGGCGGCTTTGAGCTCTATGTGCAGAGTCGCGGTGATTCTAATCCCATGCGATTGTCAGGTGTCGTGAATAATTTTATCGACGCCTTGAAGCAGGAGCCGCGTCTGGCTGGTATCAACACGTTCTTCCGTCCTACCGTGCCGCAACTGTTTGTTGAAGTGGATGAAGCCAAGGCCCTCTCGCAAGGGGTGCCGGTTGCGGAGATCTACGCCACACTGCAAAGCACCATGGGTTCGCTATACGTGAATGACTTCAATAAGTCCGGGCGTACCTATCGCGTGCAATTGCAAGCTGAACCGCAATATCGCATGAAGCCAGAGGATTTGGGCAAGGTCTATGTACGCTCGAACTCGGGTGCCATGGTGCCGTTATCAGCCTTAAGCAAGGTTAACAATATCGTGGGTGCTGAGCAGCTGGAGCGTTACAACGGTCTGCTGTCGGCGAAAGTGTTAGGCGGTGGTGCACCCGGTGTTAGCTCAGGCGACGTGATCAAGATGGTGGAAAAAATTGCTGCGCAGAATTTACCGGAGGGCTACCAAATTGCCTGGACAGGTCAGACCTATCAGGAAAAACGTACAGGTTCGGCTGCCATTTTTGCCTTCAGCTTTGCCATCATCATGGTGTTCCTGATTCTTGCTGCACAGTTTGAAACATGGGCCTTGCCATTGGCCGTTGTCATGGCCGTACCATTCGCGCTGACAGGAGCCTTGCTGGCGGTTCTGATACGCGGTATGCCCAATGATATTTACTTCCAGATCGGCCTGATTACACTGGTCGGCTTGGCGGCAAAAAATGCGATCCTGATCGTTGAATTCGCCAGCCAGAAAATGCATGAGGGCATGCCGGTCGCTGAAGCTGCTATTGAAGCCGCGCGCCTACGTTTCCGGCCGATCAATATGACCTCCCTGGCCTTTATCCTGGGTGTAGTGCCGTTATGGGTTGCCACCGGTGCCGGCTCGGCCGCACGCCGCTCCATGGGTACTGGCGTAATCGGCGGTATGGTGCTTGCCACTTTTCTAGCCACTATATTTATTCCGCTGTTCTTTACCTGGCTCTCACGTAAGCGGGCAGGGGAATCATCAGCACACGTAACAAGGGAATCAGCATGATGCCGCGTTCAAGACTGGTAAAAATAAACCTCGTCCATCTGGCAGTAGTGGCCGCTCTATTGCCAGGGTGTGCTTTAATGGGGCCGGATTATAAACGCCCGGATAACACTGTGCCTGCCCAATTCAGCGAGAAGGATGTTGCGCAAGAGCAGGCCTCAGCGCAAATCTCCACTACCTGGTGGGAGCTATACCAAGATCCTGTATTGAATGATCTGGTGGTCAAGGCCAGGCAAAACAACACGGATATCAAGCTTGCCGTGGCACGTGTTGAGGAGGCGGATGCGTTCATGCGTGAGGTGGGCGCTGCACTGCTACCGCAAATTGATCTTGATTCGAGGGCCAGCCGTTCACGTGTGACGCAATTAGGGTCAACCCCAATTTTTAGCGGCGTGAAGCCAATCCGTAATAATTACAACATTACGCTTGGCACTTCTTTTGAACTCGACTTCTGGGGCAAGCTGCGCCGTGCCAAAGAATCAGCGCGCGCGCAAGCGTTGGCCACGCACTATGCTAAAGATACCGTTGATTTGTCATTATCCAGTCTGGTGGCAAGCAACTATCTGTTGCTGAGAAGCCTGGAGGCGCAAATTACTGTATCGCGCGATAGCTTGCGTAGTCGTGAAGAAAGTCTGGCACTCACCAAGCGACGCCTGCAAGGCGGCGTGTCTTCCGCTCTTGATGTTCATCAGGCCGAAGTCACAAGTTCCAATCTGGTTGCCCAGATTGCTGATCTGGTTCGCCAGCGTGCGGTTACCGAGCATCAGTTGGC
>JBDTOX010000001.1:0-30153 GCA_039933015.1 Methylophilaceae bacterium | reverse complement strand
GAATAACTAGCGATATAAGAAATTATCGCTACGTAGGAAATGACGGATAATCTAGCATTGCAACATCAATCGTTTGCGCGTGGCAGGTGCAATGAGGTGGCGGCATATAAGAAATGTTAATTGCATCATATAGCTGTCATGGAGTAATTATTTGGCGGAAATTGCTGAATGTTTATTTACCAAATTATACTGAGTTTTATTTGCAGCGTAGCAATGGTGTAGCAATGACGCAGTACAAACAAAAAAGACCTACATCAGTTAAGTTGTAAGTCTTTGATTTGCATTGCTTTTTATGGTGCGCCCGAAGAGATTCGAACTCCTGACCCCTTGGTTCGTAGCCAAGTACTCTATCCAGCTGAGCTACGGGCGCGAAAAAACAGGATTATACGTTAAATTGCACTACATATGAAGCTAATTGCTCGTATAACAAACTACATGTGGTTGGCGGAGAGCGAGGGATTCGAACCCTCGATACAGATTTAAGCCCGTATGCTTCCTTAGCAGGGAAGTGCCTTCGACCACTCGGCCAGCTCTCCGCACGAGGGCGTAACAATACGCGAATATCCCCAAAAAATCAAACGGAGAGGTTGCTGGCGATTACGCTGTCTCTAGTTCAAAAGCCTTATGTAACACGCGCACTGCCAGCTCCATGTACTTTTCGTCGATAACGACTGAAATCTTGATTTCAGAAGTGGAGATCATCTGGATGTTAATGCCTTCTTCAGCCAGTGTACGGAACATCTGGCTGGCGATGCCAACATGTGAGCGCATGCCAACGCCTACCACAGAGACTTTGGCCGTCTTGTCGTCGCCGATAATCTCACGTGCGCCAATATGGCCTTGAACTTTATCTTTAAGAATAGCCAGTGCCCTGCCCAACTCGTTCTTATGCACGGTAAAGGTGAAGTCGGTGGTGCCATCGGCACTGACGTTCTGGATGATGATGTCGACATCAATATTGGCATCGGCGATAGGGCCCAGGATCTGATAGGCAATGCCCGGACGGTCAGGCACGCCGAGTACGGTAACTTTGGCTTCGTCACGATTAAACGCGATGCCGGAAATGATAGGTTGTTCCATATTATTGTCGTCCTCAAAAGTAATCAGCGTGCCTTCGCCTTCTTCCTCAAAGCTTGAAAGCACGCGCAGTTTGACCTTGTATTTGCCGGCGAACTCAACCGAGCGGATTTGCAGTACCTTAGAGCCCAGGCTGGCCATTTCCAGCATCTCTTCGAAGGTGATCGATTTCAGGCGGCGCGCTTCTGGCACCACGCGCGGGTCGGTGGTGTACACGCCGTCCACATCGGTATAAATCTGGCATTCATCGGCCTTGAGCGATGCGGCAAGCGCCACGCCGGTCGTATCTGAGCCGCCACGGCCCAGGGTGGTAATGTTGCCAGCCTCATCCACGCCCTGAAAGCCTGCAACTACGACTACATGGCCTGTATCGAGGTCAGCACGCATGCGCGTTTCATCAATCTTGAGTATGCGTGCCTTGGTGAAAGCATCATCGGTCAGAATGCGGACCTGCGAGCCGGTGTAGCTCTTGGCTTTTACGCCTAAATCCATCAGCGCCATGGAAAGCAGGGCGATCGTGACCTGTTCGCCGGTGGAAACCAGCACATCCAGTTCGCGTGGATTTGGCTCAGTCATGATTTCCCTGGCCAGGCTAATCAATCGGTTGGTTTCGCCGGACATGGCCGATACCACGACTACAACCTGATGACCGAGCGCGCGGGAGCGGGCTACGCGACGCGCTACATTGCGGATACGCTCGGGGGTGGCGACAGAAGTGCCGCCATATTTTTGTACGATTAGCGCCATAAACGAAAAACCTTAAAGTTATTCAACTAAACAGTTATTTAAATAAGTACCTAAGCTAATTGTTGCCTGACCCAGTCGCTCACGCCGGCCAGTGCCTGCGGCAGTTTGCTGGCATCGGTACCGCCTGCCATGGCCATGTCAGGACGCCCGCCGCCTTTGCCGCCAACCTGTGTGGCAACGAAATTGACCAGGTCGCCGGCCTTGAGCCTACCGGTTAAATCTTTGCTCACGGCAGCTAGCAGGCTGACTTTCTCGCCTTCAGTCACTGCTAGCAACAGGGCACAATTGCCAAGTTTGTCCTTGAGCTTGTCGGCGACTTCGCGCAGACCCTTGGCATCCACGCCTTGCAGCGCCGCAGCCAATATTTTAACGCCTGCAACATCCACAGCCTGGCTTAGCAAATCATCGCCCTGGCTGGCTGCCATTTTGGATTTCAGCCTATCCAGTTCTTTTTCCAGCTGTTTGACATTGTCCATGAGCTGATTGATCTTGGATGGCAGTTCCTGCACAGGCGCTTTGAATGCGGCGGCTGCGTTGGCCAGCAGCGTTTGCTGCTGCTGCACATAGGCCAGCGCAACGTCGCCAGTGGTTGCTTCAATACGCCGTACACCGGCTGCTACGCCGGACTCGGCAATAATCTTGAACAAGCCGATGTCGCCGGTTCTTAGGACGTGCGTGCCGCCACAAAGTTCACGTGAAGTACCGATATCCAGTACACGCACTTCATCGCCGTATTTCTCGCCAAACAGCATCATGGCACCTGTTTGCTGCGCGTCTTCAATCGACATTACTTGCGCGTGAGTCGACACGTTGGCAAGAATCTCGGCGTTAACCAGGGTTTCTATCTTGTGAATTTGCGCATCTGTCAGTGGTGCGTTATGCACAAAGTCGAAGCGTGTTTTGTCCGCATCAACCAGCGAGCCTTTTTGCTGCACATGGCTGCCTAACACTTCACGCAAGGCTTTGTGCATCAGGTGGGTTGCCGAGTGGTTGCGCATGGTGCGTGCGCGCGCCAGCATGTTTACTCTGGCGGCGACCTCGCTACCTACGCTGAGCGTGCCGGTTTTGAGTGCGCCGTGATGGCCGAATACGCTGGCCTGTATTTTTTGCGTATCTTCTACGGAAAAAATGCCGTCAAGGCCTTGCAGCAAGCCCTCATCACCGATCTGGCCGCCGGATTCGGCGTAGAAAGGGGTGTTGTCCAGCACGACTACACCAATATCGCCTTCATGCAAGGTATTTACGGCAGCACCGTCCTTGTAAAGCGCTAATACTTTGCCTTTGGCTTCAAGCGTTTCATAGCCGCGGAACGTTGTCGGCAGGCCGGCATATTCCAAATTGGCCGCCATCTTGAATTTGCCCGCAGCACGCGCCTGTTCGCGCTGAGCGGCCATTGCAATATCGAATGCAGCAGCGTCCACGCTTACATTGCGCTCGCGGCACACATCGGCGGTGAGGTCCAGCGGGAAGCCGTAAGTATCGTGCAGCTTGAAGGCGGTTTCGCCACTGAATACGCTGCGATGAATCTTGCTCATGACAGTCAGTTCAGTTTCCAGAATCGCCATGCCATGTTCAATAGTCTCGAAAAAGCGTTCTTCTTCCTGACGCAGTACATCCATTATACGGTTCTGGTTGGCGAGCAGTTCGGGATAAGCAGCACCCATGTCGGTGACCAGGTCGGGCACGAGTTTGTGAAAAAATGCACTGCGCACGCCCAGTTTATAGCCGTGACGGATAGCGCGGCGGATGATGCGGCGCAGCACATAGCCGCGGCCTTCGTTGCCAGGAATCACGCCATCGGCAATCAGGAAGCAGCAGGCGCGGATGTGGTCGGCCAATACTTTCAGCGATGGGCTATCAAGGTCTGTGCATTGGGTTTCACGCGCGGCGGCCTTGATCAGGCCTTGGAACAGATCAATCTCGTAATTGCTGTGCACACCTTGCAGCACGGCGGCAATGCGCTCCAGCCCCATGCCTGTATCCACGCTGGGCTTGGGCAGCGGATGCATCACGCCGGCCTCATCGCGGTTGAACTGCATGAACACGTTGTTCCAGATTTCAATGTAGCGGTCGCCGTCCTCATCCGGGCTGCCAGGAGGCCCGCCGGGTATATGCTCACCGTGGTCGTAGAAAATCTCGGTACAAGGGCCGCAAGGACCGGTGTCGCCCATCATCCAGAAGTTGTCGGAGGCGTAACGCGCGCCCTTGTTGTCGCCAATGCGAATCACTCGCTCGGCAGCTACGCCCATTTCTTTGGTCCAGATGTCATAGGCTTCGTCATCCTCGGCATAGACCGTGATGGTAAGCTTGTCTGTCGGCAGCTTGAATACTACCGTCAGCAGTTCCCAAGCATAGCTGATGGCATCGCGTTTGAAATAATCGCCGAAGCTGAAATTGCCCAGCATTTCAAAGAAGGTATGGTGACGTGCGGTATAGCCGACGTTTTCCAGGTCATTGTGCTTGCCGCCCGCGCGCACACACTTCTGGCTGGTGCCGGCACGCGTATAGGGGCGCTTGTCAAAGCCGAGGAATACATCCTTGAACTGGTTCATGCCTGCATTGGTGAAAAGCAGGGTGGGATCGCCTGCCGGCACCAACGAGCTGGAGGCTACGATCTGGTGTCCCTTGGAAGCAAAGTAATTCAGAAAGGCTAGTCTTATTTCATTGCTTGTCATCTGGCGGGCTCTTTATCAATCTGACTTGCTGTGCATTAAATTTCTTCATCGGGATCATCGCGCAACACCTGCTTGATGACATCAAAACTAAAGCCGCGGCTTTGTAAAAAGCGCGCCTGTTTGGCCCACTGTTCTCGTGTTGCCGGGAGCGCATCGAATTTCTTGCGGCAAATTGCACGGGCATTCGCTACTTCATCGCTTTTGACCTCAGCTACGGCCTTGGCTACCAGATCTTCCGCTACGCCATGTTCGCGCAATTCGTGTGCTACACGCAGGCTGCCGAACTTGCGTTTCCGGGCATGGACGACTTGCTCGGTATAGCGTTCCTCCGAGAGCCAGCCGCGTTGCTTGAAATCTTCCAACAATGCCGGCAGGTCATCCTGCTCATCGGCATAAGCTTGTAACTTTTGCTGTAATTCCTTGTAAGAGTATTCGCGCCGGGACAGGTAACCCAGCGCCCTCTCACGCAAACTAAAGGTCGGCTTCGTCATCCGGTCCGGTGGTCTTTACCACCGCATCGAGATTCACTTTTGAGTTTGCGCGTATCTTCGCATCAATTTCGTTGGCAATTTCGGGGTGCTCGCGTAGATATTCACGCGCATTGTCTTTGCCCTGACCGATTTTTTCGCCTTTGTAGCTGTACCAGGCACCGGCTTTTTCCATCAGTTTCAGGTTAGAACCCAGTTCGATGATTTCGCCTTCGCGTGAAATACCTTCGCCGTACAGAATGTCGAATTCAGCCTGCTTGAATGGCGGCGCGACTTTATTCTTGACCACTTTGACGCGGGTTTCAGAGCCAATGACTTCATCGCCCTTCTTGATCGCGCCGGTGCGACGGATATCCAGACGCACGGAAGCGTAGAACTTGAGTGCATTGCCGCCGGTCGTGGTTTCCGGGTTGCCGAACATGACGCCGATTTTCATACGGATCTGGTTGATGAAAATGACCAGCGTATTGGTGCGCTTGATATTGCCGGTGAGCTTGCGCAAGGCTTGGGACATCAGGCGTGCTTGCAAGCCCATGTGCGAGTCGCCCATTTCGCCTTCAATTTCGGCCTTGGGGGTGAGTGCCGCGACGGAGTCAACCACCACAATATCTACCGAGCCGGAGCGTACCAGCATGTCAGCGATTTCCAGCGCTTGCTCGCCGGTATCTGGCTGTGAAATCAGCAATTCAGACACATTAACGCCCAGCTTTTGTGCGTACTGCGGGTCGAGCGCGTGTTCGGCGTCGATAAAGGCGGCAACCCCGCCCAGCTTTTGCATTTGCGCGATCACAGATAGCGTTAATGTGGTTTTGCCCGAAGATTCCGGGCCGTAAATTTCAACGACACGCCCGCGGGGCAAGCCGCCTATGCCAAGGGCAATATCCAGGCCGAGCGAACCCGTGGATACGGATTGAATGTCAGCGCCTATATCCGTATCACCCATACGCATGATGGAGCCTTTGCCGAACTGTTTCTCGATTTGCGAGAGAGCCGCGGCCAGTGCCTTGTTTTTGTTCTCATCCATGTGTGATTTGCCCTTGATTTAGTGTGCGCAATAAAGCTGCTAATTATTTCATAAATCAGTACTTAAAGTAAGCTGAAGCAGTCCTTCCAGCGCTACTTTGACTGATTGCTGCCGTACCTGTTCGCGGTCACCTGAGAAGTGCAGCGTGGCGCTTTCTGAAAGTCCTTCGGACGTCGTCCAGGCCAGGCAAACCATACCCACCGGTTTTTCTGAGGTGCCACCATCAGGGCCGGCAATGCCAGTAATAGCTGCCGTGATATTGGCGTGGCTATGCTTTAGCGCGCCTAGCGCCATTTCAAGCGCAGTGTGCTCGCTTACGGCACCATGTGTTTCCAGGGTCAAGCGTGAGACCCCCAGCATTTCTTGTTTGGCTGCGTTGCTATAGGTGACAAAACCTCTATCGAACCATGCAGAGCTTCCGGCGGTGGCGGTTACGGTTTGTGCAACCCAGCCGCCGGTGCACGATTCCGCCAGCGCGAGTGTCCAGCCGCGTGCTTGCAAAGCTGCGCCCAAATCGGCGGCGAGTGCTAGTAAGCTTGCTTCTAGTGGTTCATCATTAGCCATTGCAATGCCTTCAAACTGGCGATGGCATACACCGCCGCTAACAGATCATCAAACATGACGCCAAAACCGCCTTTTAGCCGGGCATCGAACTGGCGAATGGGGAAGGGTTTCCAGATATCGAACAGACGAAACAACGCGAATGCCATCAACCACCATATCCATGAGTATGGGGTGAATTCCAGTACCAGCATGAAGGCGACAATTTCATCCCAGACGATGCTGCCATGGTCGGATACGCCTAGCGCTTTACCGGTACGCGCGCAGATGGGGATGCCAGCCAGAAATAGCAGCGCGATCACTATGAAATGCGCGGGCTCTGGTGTAGTCATCAAAGCCAGAAACAGCGGTATCGCGACTAGCGTGCCGAAGGTGCCTGGCGCTTTTGCGGCCAGGCCGCTACCAAAGCCCAGTGCCACGAAGTGGGCGGGGTGGCTCAGCAGCAAGTGGCGATCAGGCAAAGTGGTCAAAACCGGTTTCCCCCATGGTTATCGGTGCGTTATCCAGTCCGCGGATTATCAGGCCGGGCTTGTCGCTAATCGCGCCTATACAACTTAAAGGCAGCGCTAACTGCACAGCCAGTTGGGCTATCTCAGCGTGATTTTCGACGGGGGTGGTGAAGCACAGCTCGTAGTCATCCCCCCCTGCTAAAAGCATTTGCTGGACTTGCTTGTCCGCCAAGTGATTGCTCACAACTGTTGAACAGGGAATATCTTGCAGGCTTATTTCCGCCCCTGCGTTTGAGCACTCCAGCATATGCCCGAGATCGGCGAGCAAGCCATCTGAAATGTCGATGGCACTATGGGCTAGCTGACGCAAATGGAGCCCCAGCTTCACTCTCGGTTGCGGCGTGTGCAGCGCGGGCAGGCAGGTGGCTAGCTCGCCCTTGCTTAGCGTAAAGCGGCCTTGTAATACAGCCAGTGCTAGCGCCGCATTGCCCAAGGTGCCGGACACCCAGATTTCATCGCCGGCCTTCGCCCCGGAACGCCTCAGTGCGCGACCACTTGGGACTTCCCCCATGATTTGCACACTGATGGTCAGCGGTCCGCGTGTGGTATCTCCACCGATCAAATCCACCTGGTATTGCGCGGCGCAGGCAAAAAAACCGCTTGCGAATGCAGCTACCCAGTTTTCATCGGCTTGCGGTAGTGCAATCGCCAAGGTGGCCCATTTCGGCACGGCGCCCATGGCCGCCATGTCGGATATGTTGACCGCGAGTGATTTCCAGCCCACCGAGTAGGGGTCGGCATCTGTAAAAAAGTGAGTGCCTGCTACCAGCATATCGGCCGATACCGCCAGCTCCATGCCGGTCGTGACGGAGAGTAATGCGGCATCGTCACCTATCCCCAGCAGCGCCTGTGGGGCCGGACGCGTGAAATGACGACGAATTAAATCAAACTCTGAGGCCATCAGACGTTGGTTTTTTGTGCAGGCCGTTGTGCAGATTTTGGCCGGAAGGCTTTGACGATAGCTTCATCGGTTTCGATATAAGGCGCGCCGATCAAATCCAGGCAGTAGGGTACTGCTGCGAATATGCCGTGGACAAGGGTGTTGCCGGCTTCATCTTTCAGGCCTTCCAGCGTTTGTGCGATGGATTTCGGCTGGCCCGGCAGATTGATAATCAGGCTTTGCTTGCGGATGACCGCTACTTGCCTGGAGAGTATGGCCGTGGCTACGAAATTCAGGCTGATTTGGCGCATTTGCTCGCCAAAGCCGGGCATGACCTTATCGGCAACCGCTAAAGTCGCTTCAGGTGTCACATCGCGCAGGGCTGGACCAGTACCGCCAGTAGTGAGTACCAGGCTACAGTTTTCGTGATCCACCAGGTCACGCAGCGTATATTCTATTTCCGTTTGCTCGTCCGGAATTACGCGGGTGATGGCCTGCCATGGCGTGGTAAGCGTTTTACCCAGCCATTCCTTGAGCGAAGGAATGCCTTGGTCTTCATAGGCCCCGCTGGATGCGCGGTCGCTGATGGAAACTAATCCGATGCGAATGAATTGTTCTGTCATATGAGTTGTCTATCAATTCGATTAAGTTGGCACATTTGTAGATGCCGGAAATTAGGCTTTAATCATACCATTACCTATAACTTGATCGTTTCCGTATTGAGGTCTGCTAAATACATAGAGAGGAATATCATGCGATTAATTATTTCGTTACTGGCTTTGCTGCTGGCTGTGAACATCGCGGGCTGTGCGAACGAGGCGGCAGCCCGTAAAGTTCCGGTAGATAGTAATAGAGCTAATGCCGGCGCTATCAACAGCACAGCAGAAAATCCATATACGGCATCCTTTGTGGGCCGTGATCGACCGGCAGGGAGATTACAGCCTGATCCGACGGGGTCTTGAGCTTTATCGCGGCGACGAAGCGGCAGGGGATTGCCAGCGCATATTGGAAAGCGGTTACGACATGCCAGGTTATTCCAGCTTTGAGACCGCAGAGATGTCCCCGGGCCAGGCGCTGGAGCATGCCGGGAAAATCAAGGCGGGTCTGGTTGTGCTATATACCAGGTTCAGCGGTAGTGTGCCTGCATTATTTGCCAGGCTGGCATGCGTTGGCGCCACGTGTTTAAATCCAAAAATTCTTCCGGAAGAAACCCAAATTAAATGATGGAACAAATTCTGCGTCGCTATGCTGAAAAACAGGGGGCGGAACAACAGCATGCCAAGCAAAACGGCAACCCCGCAACGCTGCTTGCAGACCTGGTCACCCAGATTCGTCCGCCGAAGGCTTCTCAATCTGGGTATGCCGTTCATGCCATTCAGACGCTGTGCCATATATTAAATTGCGACCCCGGCAAAGCGCAGTTGCTACGCGCCGCTATTTTGAATTTGCTTGGGGAACACAAGCCAGTGTCACTTTTTGTTGATTCCGGCGTACTGCCAAGTAGTGGATTCTTCACGGAAATGTGGCGGCGTATCAGCCATAAGCTGCTGCCAGATGCCGTCAATCCGGCGTACCTGAAAGATTTATTTGCGCTGATATTCCCCAAGCCCAGTGACGAGGAGTGGGTGCTGGCTGTGCCTGACGCTGTCTGGTTGCAGCTGTTGCAAGCCTTGCATCTTGAACACGCGTCAGCGGAACGGATTTTGTCCTGCCGGCAGAATTTGCTGGATGCTGTGCAAGTGCTTTCTTACCGGTTGTCTGCATCAGGATTGGAGCCGGAACTGGTACGTAACCATCCCGAGCTGGAGGACCATACGTCACCATTCATCGTCCAGAACATGGAGTTGGGCGAGTTCCTCACGGCATCTACGGAACAAGCTGTCGATAGCAAACACCTGTTAGTCATGCTCGACCAGTGTCGTAAGGTGATTGCCAAGATCCACCGCAGCAGTTCGCAAATCGGCACCAGCATCCAGCTTACTTTTTTGCTGCAGCGCATGACCCAGCAAATTCGGCGGCTAGAAAGCCTGCTGAGTCTCATTGTGAGCCTGCGCGCCGGTGAGAACACGGATATGGCGTTTATTCAGATGTTTAAGACCGTGGTGTATGCGGAGTGTCACAAGAATGATGTGCGTCAGTACTGGCAGGACAATATGGCACTGCTGGCCCTGCGTGTCACCGAAAATGCGAGCCGTACCGGCGAGCACTACATCACTGAAACGCGTAGCGAGTATTTTGCCCTGATGCGCTCGGCAATGGGTGCGGGCGTAATTGTCGGTGTAATGGCCATGATCAAGATCATCACGGCGGACCAGCATTACGCCCCGCTTACCGAAGCGATTCTTTTCAGCCTGAACTACGGCTTGGGCTTTGTGCTGATCCATGTGCTGCATTTTACCGTGGCGACCAAGCAGCCCGCCATGACCGCTGCGGCCATTGCCGAGAGTATAGATGCAAGCGAAGGCAAAAGCAGGGAAATGGGCAAATTGGTATCCATAATTGCGCAAACCATGCGTAGCCAGATCGTAGCTATTCTGGGTAATGTGCTGTTGGTGGTCCCCGTCGCTATGCTGATTGCCTGGTTTATTCATGTAGTCAGCGGCCAACATTTTGTCACGCCGGAAAAAGCACACACACTGCTTGCAGATATCGATCCATTGCAGAGTGGCGCCTTGTTTTATGCGGGTATTGCCGGTGTGTGCCTGTTTTTGTCCGGCCTTATTGCCGGTTATCATGACAATCTGGCGGTGTATAACAAGATCCCTCAGCGCCTGCGAGCCTTGGGTTGGCTGCAGAAGTTACTCGGCCCGGCCAGGCTGGACCGTGTGGCGGACTATATCGAAAATAATCTTGGCGCACTGGCAGGCAATTTCTACTTTGGATGCCTGCTGGGAGGCATGGCCGCACTAGGCGTGCTGCTTGGCTTGCCTGTAGATATCAGGCATGTCGCGTTTTCATCGGCTTTTGCCGGCTTCTCTTTTGTCGGGCTGGATTTCGCTATCAGCAAGCAGATGTTCCTGATGGCAGCGCTAGGCGCGGCTCTGATCGGGGCGGTTAATTTGGTGGTCAGCTTTAGCCTGGCACTGTATGTGGCAATGAAGTCGCGCAACGTGACTTTCTTGCAATGGCGGTTGCTGATTGCCGCACTGGCGATCAGGTTATATCAGCATCCGCGTGAGTTTTTCCTTCCGCAGCGCAAAGAAAAAGTCTCAGATGAGCCTAGAGCATAAACAGGATGGCGGCGACTATGGTTGGCGGCAATGCGCCCAGCAGCAGTCCGCCAGCCCCTATGGACTCATCTGAAAAGCCATTCTTGAGCAGGGTGATTCCGGCAGGGTTGGGCGCATTGGCGATTACAGTCAAGCCGCCCCCGGTTACTGCGCCTGTCATGAGCATATATTTGGCTTCATCGCTCATGCCGGTAATCAATGAACCTAGATAAGTCAGCGATGCATTATCTGTTATGGCAGTCAGTGCGGTTGCACCAAAAAACAGATATAGCGGTTCCAGACCAGACACGATAGGTTGTAGCCACCATTGTTGCATGCCACCCAATACTACGAGGCCGGCAAGGAAAAAACCAACCAGCAAACCTTCTTTCAGGATTAGCGGTGACTGGTAGCGTTGGTAGGCTTGGGTGAAGCCGAGAAATAGCAAAAACAGGCCAATAAATACTACTGGATGATGGGCAAACATCACCACGCCTAGTAAAAAAAGCAGGTGTATGACGCTGACTGCCAGAGGTATTTTGGCTTCGGCGTCTTGCAGTTCATGGGTGTTCGTCACATGTTGGCGTAGCATGTAGCTGACGACAGTGGCATTAATCAGCACCGCGATGGCTGCCTTCCAGCCGAAGGTTGTCAGCATGAATGTGGAGTCCCATTGCCATGTTTTTGCGACCATGAGTACAGGCGGTGCAGCATAGGAGGTCAGGGTGCCGCCAATCGAGATATTGACGAAAAGCACACCAAGTGCGGCATATTTTAACCATTCTGGAATGCCTGGCCGGAATATCTGCGGCGCCAGCATGAGTGCAGCCAGCGTCATGGCTGCCGGTTCTGTGATGAGGGAGCCGATTAGTGGAACCAACGTCAGACTGAGCCAGACCTGTGCCAACGTGCTATTCACGGGTAAAGTTTTCGCCGTCAATTTTACGATGTTTTTCACCACTAGCACTACCGGCTTGGATGCAGCTACTACCATGATTACAAATACAAAAAATGGCTCAGTGAAGTGGCGTGAGTCGGCGTAGGCGATCGCCTCATTGCCACCAGAGAATATTGCCAGAACAGCAATCAAGATAAATGCCCAGAAGCCGAATACCACTTCGACCTCGCCCAGCAGGTGAAACAGGCCGGCATGTTTCGGGTGGTGGTGAGCGAATACCTCGAAAGACTTGGTAGCAAAGGTATGCAGCAGTGCCAGCGCAAAAATAATGGCGGCGGCAATGTTGATGGTGGTCGCGCTCAATTAAACGTCTCCCTCTTTCCCGGGCGATTCGGATTCGCTGATCTCGCGTAGCAATTTGAATAACTCGCGACTGCTTTTAGGTGGCTTGTTTGTTGCAGCCTCCCGGCGTGCATTGCGTGTCAATGTGCGTAGCTGCTGAATATCAAATTTAGGATATTGCTGCATGAATTCTGGCAGCGCAGCCTCATCAGCAATCAAGCGCTCACGCCAACGCTCAAGCTGATGAAAGTGGGCATTCTCGGCGCTGTGCTTGCCTTCCCAGCGCTGAAGTTGGTCAACAATAGGCGCGACATCAATATCACGCATCAAGCTGCCAATATATTGCTTTTGACGACGCGTGGCGCCATGCGCGGTAATGCGTTTGGCTTCGCGCACTGCATCCAGCAGTCTTTCGGGAAGATCCAGCTTGGCAAGTTTTTCCTTTGGCAGCTCAATGAGCTTTTCGCCAATATCCTGCAGCGCATCCATCGCGGCTTTGCGCTTGGTCTTGCTGATCGGCTCCAAGGTTATTTCATCAGTCATTTGGGAGTCGTCTGTCTTATTAGGTTTCATGCTGGGGTATGATAACAGCTTTTTTCGAGAGCCTGCCTTGAGCGATAATCTAGCCAGTCAGCATGCTGCAAGTGAACATACTATGAGCGATTCACGTTTTACCCATACCCTGAATGATTTGAAAGAAATGAGCGAAGGCGTCTTGCGCTTGGCCAAAGCCAGCGGCGCCAGTGCTGCAGAGGCGGAAATCAGTTTGGGCTTCGGCCAGAATGTCTCCGTGCGCATGGGGGAGACGGAAACCATAGAATACAACCGGGACAAAGGCATGTCGGTCACGGTGTATTTTGGGCAGCAGCGCGGTCACGCCAGTACGTCAGATTTATCATCGCAAGCTTTGCAGGATACCGTGGCCGCCGCCTGCAATATTGCTCGTTACACGGCGCAGGATGAATTTTGTGGATTGGCTGATCCGGCCTTGATGGCAAAAGTCATCCCCGACCTAGATTTGCATCATCCGTGGCTGCTGTCCGTAGAGCAGGCCTTGGACTTGGCCAAAGACTGTGAAGCCTCAGCACGCGCGGTGGATAGCAGGATTACCAATTCCGAAGGCGCTGGTGTGTCGACCTATGAGGGCATATTTGCTTACGCCAATAGTCACGGCTTTGCCGAGGGCTATCCAAGTTCGCGCCATGGCATTAGCTGTTCAGTGATTGCAGAAGACGGCGAGAATATGCAGCGCGATTACTGGTATACCAGCGCAAGGAGTGCGGATGACCTCGATTCCACACAGTTTGTAGGCCGCCTGGCTGGGGAGCGTACCGTGCGCCGCCTGGGTTGTCGCCGTGTTAAAACGGCTCAGGTTCCGGTGTTATTTGAAGCGCCTTTAGCTGCGGGCCTGATCTCCAATCTGATAGCTGCCATTTCTGGCGGCAATCTGTATCGTAAATCCTCCTTCCTGCTGGATAGTCTGGGCAAGCAGGTAATGTCGCCTATAGTGAATATCCTGGAACAACCGCATCTCAAGCGCGGATTATCCAGCGCGCCTTTCGATAACGAAGGTGTTGCCACACGTGCCCGCACTCTGGTACAGGATGGCGTGCTGCAAGGCTATATGTTATCAAGTTACTCGGCGCGCAAGCTGGGCATGGTCAGCACCGGTAATGCGGGCGGCAATCACAATCTTATTGTGAGTCCGGGGGGCTTGGATTCAAATGGTCTGGATTTCAATGGTTTGCTCAAAACCATGGGTACGGGGCTGCTGGTGACGGAATTGCTGGGCCATGGCCTCAATATGGTCACGGGGGATTACTCGCGTGGTGCGGCAGGTTTCTGGGTGGAAAATGGAGTAATTGTCTACCCGGTAGAAGAAATTACGATTGCCGGCAATTTGCAGGAAATGTTCAAGCAGATCGTGGCGATTGGCACCGATGTGCTGGTACAGGGGTCAAAACAGACAGGCTCTATTTTGATAGAGCGTATGACAGTAGCAGGGGAGTGATGGTCAGTAAGCCGTACTGTCTGTAATAACGATAATCAAATAGAACCCAATGAAAAAGCCCCGATTATCGGGGCTTTTTGGTTTTTTGGAGCCTGGCGAAAATTATTTGGTGTCGGTTGATGCCGGTGCAGGTTCAGCTTCATATTCATATTCATAACTATTATCGGCTGCCTTGGGAGTTGCACCATCATGGACCTGACTCTCGCGACGTTGCAGATAAGCATCGCGCATGAAGACATAAGGATCAAGCGCTGCCTCATCCAGCAAGTCGCTGGCAGGCAGATACTGGGCACGCTTGTCGACAAACGCCACGAGACGCAATTGATTGCGGGTTCTTGGATCGTCAATATAGCTGATCGGGTCAAACGCTACGATATCGACCACTAAACCTGTGGTATCGCGTAAAGAGCTTGGTCCAAAGAATGGCAGGACAAGATATGCGCCGTTACCCACGCCCCAGTAACCCAGGGTCTGTCCAAAGTCCTCATTATGCTTAGGCACGTTATCCATGGACGCCACGTCGATTACGCCCAAAATGCCGACTGTGCTATTGATCACGAAACGGCCAGCATCATCCATCGCCTTGCTGAATTTGAACTGCAGCATATCATTGATGGCAGTAACGAAGGTGCCGAGATTGCCGAAGAAGTTGTTAACGCCGGAGCGAATCGGACTTGGCAAAACCGCTTTATAGGCACCTGCGATCGGCTTGATTACAGCCTTGTCAGCAGTGTCGTTAAACTTGTAGATGCCCCGATTCAGGCCTTCAAGTGGATCCTTGTTGGCCTGGGAAGCACAACCAGACAGCATGACTGCCAGGAAGATACTACCAATTAACCCCATTGTATTGATACGCATGCGTGGTTCCAAAAATTATTTGTCTGATATTGGTATTAGATATACCCAGCAGTACGCCCAAACTTTAACCGAGCGCAATTGCCTTGTCCACTGTTTTAGGCGTGCCAGAAAGCCAGTTGAATTGTAGTTGCGTAAATGTGACACTGTGTTGATCAAGCCCAAATGAGATGCTAGAAATTATGCATTTGAATTTTCTGGCATGCATTTTTCTGAACTCAAGCAAGGAAAACTAGTATGAGCGATATGACTGTTACCCAGTTCATCATAGAAGAGCAGCGTCACTCTCCTTCTGCTACAGGTGAGCTTACCCTGATCCTGAACGATATCGTTACCGCCTGCAAAAAAATTGCTGCCGCCGTTAACAAGGGCGCGCTAGTCGGTACGATGGGCAGTCTTGAATCGGAAAATATACAGGGCGAAGTGCAAAAAGAGTTGGATGTGATTACCAATGAAATTTTTCTGAAATGCAACCAGTGGGCTGGCCATATGGTAGGCATGGCATCCGAGGAAATGGATGATCCCTACACCATTCCGGAGCAATACCGTAATAGCGACAAAAATCAGCGCGGCAAATACCTGATGCTGTTTGACCCGCTTGACGGCTCTTCCAATGTCAACCTCAATATTTCTGTGGGTACTATTTTCTCTATACTGCGCTGTCCGGAAGGCGTTACTAATCCCAAGCTGGAGGATTTTCTGCAACCTGGCACTCGGCAGGTCTGTGCCGGTTATGCCTTGTACGGCTCTTCCACCATGCTGGTGCTGACCACTGGCAATGGCGTCAACGGTTTTACGCTGGATCGCGAGATCGGCGAGTTTTTCCTGACCAATCCTGATATGCAGATTCCGGCCGATACCCAGGAATTTGCCATCAACATGTCCAACTATCGCTTCTGGGAAGCCCCGGTACAGCGCTACATTGATGAATGCCTGCAAGGGAAAGAGGGCAAGCGCGGCAAGGATTTCAATATGCGCTGGGTAGCTTCCATGGTGGCTGAAGTGCACCGTATCCTGATACGCGGCGGCATATTTATGTATCCCATCGATAGCAAAATGAAAAAGCAGGGCGGCAAGCTGCGGCTGATGTACGAAGCTAACCCCATGAGTTTTATAGTTGAGCAGGCGGGTGGCGCTTCATCAACCGGGCGCGAGCGCATTATGGAGATACAGCCTGGTGGCCTGCATCAGCGCGTGCCGGTGATTCTGGGTTCAAAGAATGAAGTGGATGCCGTAGTATCGTATCACAAGCGCTAAGTAGTCACGCTTGCAAAAAGCCGCCCAGAGTCGGGCGGCATTTTATTGAGGGTGACTTGGTTTGCCAGCGTTCTTATACAACGCCAACGCCAGTTCACGTTGCGCCGCATGGTCAACGACAGGGTGCGGGTAATCCTGCCCAATCTTCAATTCCAACACCTGCTGGCGCAGGGCTGGCAGCTGCCAGGGTGCGTGAATTTCCTTGTTGTCGCAGGGTGCGAGTTCCGCCACATATTTGCGGATGAATTTTCCTTCTGCATCGAATTTTTTCGACTGGGTAATGGGGTTGAAAATCCTGAACCAGGGCTGGGCATCACAGCCGGTAGACGCGGCCCATTGCCAGCCGCCATTATTCGCGGCCAGGTCAAAATCTATCAGTTTTTCTGCGAAGTATTGCTCACCCCAGCGCCAGTCTATGAGCAAATCTTTGACCAGAAAGCTCGCCACCACCATGCGCAGGCGATTATGCATGTAGCCGGTCTGGTTGAGCTGGCGCATGGCGGCATCGACTAGCGGATAGCCTGTTTTGCCTTGGCACCATGCCTGGAACAATTCTGTTTTGTTCGAGAATGGCAGGGATTCAAACTCTGGCTTGAATGACCTGCCATGAGCAATGCGTGGATGGTGATGCAAAACCTGAACATAGAAATCGCGCCAGATCAGTTCTCCCATCCAGGTTGCTGCGCCGCTGCCGCTCATATGCCAGGCAGTCCTCGCCAGATGGCGAATGGAGATGGTGCCAAAACGCAAATGCACGGATAGATAGGATGGTCCTTTGATCGCGGGGAAGTCGCGTGCATCCTGATAACGCTCCATGCGCTCAACAAAGTCTGCAAACAAGGCCGTGCCGCCCGACATGCCGGTTGGTATTTTAATGGTGGCGAGATTGGTGCGCAGGAACCCTATGGATTCCAGGGATGGCATAGTGCTGGCTGGTGTGCGAGCCAAGTGCTCCAGGTATTTATGAACTGGATAAGGCTGCATAAAGAACTCGTTAAGTTTTTTCAGCCAGGCATTTTTGTAGGGCGTGAATACACTAAAAGCCTTGCCCGCCTGGTTTAATATTTCATCACGCTCAAAAATCACCTGGTCTTTGTAGCAATGAAAACCTATACCAAGGGCTTGCAGGGCCTGTGCAACAGCGCTATCGCGCGCAATTGCATTCGGTTCATAATCGCGGTTGGTAAATACCGACGCTACCCCCAGAGCTTTTGCCAGCGCGGGGATCGCTTGCCGGGTCGCCCCATGCAGCACGAGGAGATCGCTACCGTGGGCCTGTAATGCAGCCTTTAATTCACATACGCTTTCCCAGATAAATTCAACGCGACGGTCAGTTTTATCTGGCAACTGGTCAAGGATTTCAGTATCGAAAACAAAGACGCAATGCACCTGGTCTGCGGATTTGAGTGCATGGTAAAGCGCGGCATGGTCGTAATCGCGCAAGTCGCGGCGGAACCAGACTAGCGCTGTGTCCATGTCACTCGCGATGGTAGGGGTGGTTATTGATGACGCTATGTGCGCGGTAAAGCTGCTCGGCCAGCAGCACGCGTACCATGCCATGGGGCAAGGTCAGTTTGGATAAGCTCCAGAGCCAGTCGGCACGGCTCTTGATGTCGGCATGCAAGCCATCCGCGCCGCCTATGACTAAGGACACATCGCGGCCACCACCCAGCCAGGTTTGCATGCGGTCGGCGAGCTGCAGGGTGGTTACTTCCTGTCCGCGTTCATCCAGGGCAATCAGGTAATCGCGTCCGGCGGCTTCCACTATTCTTTTACTTTCGGCTTCCTGCACTTGTGCGGAATTTTTGCCGGCAGCACGCTTGTCCGGTTTGATTTCGACAATGTCCACTGTCATTTCGCGCGGCATGCGCTTGAGGTACTCAGCGCAGCCACTTTCAACCCAGTCGGGCATTTTGTGGCCAACACTAAGAATGCGTAATTTCAAGCCTGGAATTTAGCTTAAGGTGGAGGAGCTATTAACGTGACGGCGGCCTTCAGCAGCGCCCCAGAGTTGTTCCAGGTTGTAATAGGCACGTGTTGCCGGCAGCATGATGTGAACAATGATGTCGCCCAAGTCTACCAGTACCCATTCACCTTCTTTTTCACCTTCTGTGCCGCGTACATCGGCGCCCAATTCCTTGAGCTTTTCCCGTACGTTATTCGCCATGGCTTTTGCTTGCCTGGACGATGTGGCATTGGCGATGATCATGTAAGTCGCCATGGAGGTGAGCTTGCGCACATCCATCACGGCGATGTCGTAACCCTTGATGTCTTCCAGCGCGTCAATGACGGCTTGTTTCATAACTTCTATATCCATGGTTTCCTTGTAGAAGTTAAGCGTCGAACAAAAAGCGCTCACTTCTTGAGATGAATGATAAAGACAATACTACTGTCATTAGAAAATGGTAAGTGAAATTCGACAGGCGGATCGAATTATTCTGTTGAAAAACCTAAGCGGCTTGTACCGGGATGTCGCGGCGTTGGTCGACAATACAATTGTTTGCATCTACATAAATCAGTTGCGGTTTGAATTTTTCCAGCTCGATCTCGGTGTAAGCCGCATAGCTGGCGATAATCAGCAGATCGCCCGGGCTTGCTTTGTGCGCAGCAGCGCCATTCACCGAAATAATGCCAGAATTACGCTGGGCGCGAATGGCGTAAGTGGTGAAGCGCTCGCCATTGGCGATGTTGTAAATATCGATCTGCTGGTATTCACGGATATCCGCTGCGTCCAGCAAAGCCTCGTCGATGGCACAAGAGCCCTCATACTGTAGCTCCGAATGCGTAACGTGCACCCGGTGCAACTTGGATTTGAGCATGGTTCTTTGCATGGCCTACCTGATTGATTCTAAAGGATGCATATTATAGTCACTTAGCGCTGTGGGTGCAAAAGGCGCGCAATCGCGCGTCATCCGGCACGAAACTCAATGTTATCAATCAAGCGCGTACGCCCTTGTCTTGCCGCGCCCAGAACTACCAGCTCATGATCTTCAGCAGTTGCCGGAGCTAGCGTGTGTGCTGAACGCACGGAAATATAATCGACTATCCAGCCGAGCTGTGTCAGGTATTGAGTGGTTTGCGCTTCTATCGCGGCAACATTGCGGTTGCCGGTTTGTATTGATTGCACAATCTGCTGCAAGGCACGATACAGGCGTTGCGCTTCCATGCGCTGTGCCGGATTGAGATAGCCATTGCGCGAGCTCATCGCAAGGCCATCGGATTCGCGCATGGTATCTCCGGCAATGATTTCGACCGGTAAATTAAACTGACGCACCATTTCGCGAATGATGAATAGTTGCTGGAAATCCTTATTGCCGAATATCGCGACCTGCGGCCGCACTATGTTCAGCAACTTTAATACCACCGTTGCCATGCCGCGAAAATGGCCAGGGCGCGCCGCACCGCACAGCTCGTCGGCAACCGCCGGTGGCTCTACCATGATGCTTTGTGCTACTGGATAAACTTCTTTTTCTGCTGGCGCAAATACGACATCTGCGCCGGCAAGTTTTAATTTGGCGCAGTCTTCTTCCGGCGTGCGCGGATAGCTTGCCAGATCTTCATTGGCACCGAATTGCAGTGGATTGACGAAAATGCTGACGACTACGCATTGCCCATGCCGCCGTGCAAGCTCGACCAAGTGGATATGCCCCGCATGCAGATTGCCCATGGTGGGGACAAAACTCACGGATGCTGCATTTGCAAGCCGCTGACGCAGGGCTTCGACGCTAGTGATCACCTCCATCAGAAGCTGTGCTCCGCTGCGGGAAAGGCGCTGAGCTTTACCGCCTGCACATAAGCGGCTACCGCTTGCTGGATGCTTTCCGCGCCTTGCATGAAGTTGCGCACAAAGCGCGGGGGCTTGTAATTTAGACTGCTGCCAGTATAGATGCCCAGCATGTCCTGCAGTACCAACACCTGTCCGTCACAGTCCGGTCCCGCACCTATACCTATAGTGGGAATAGCAACTGCTTGGGTAATTTGTTTAGCCAGGCCGGCTGGCACCATTTCCAGTACCAGCAAGCCCGCACCTGCTTCTGCCAAAGCCTGGGCATCGGCTAAAAGCTGTTGCGCTTGCTGGTCATTTCTGCCTTGCACGCGATAACCGCCGAGTTGGTGCACGGATTGTGGTGTCAGGCCCAGATGGCCGCATACCGGGATGCCGCGATCCACCAGGAAGCGCACCGTCTCCACCATGACTGCGCCGCCCTCGAGCTTGACCATGTGCGCGCCAGCGGCCATGAGGCGGGTAGCGTTGCGCCAGGCCTGTTCAGGGCTGAGCTGATAGCTGCCAAAGGGCAAGTCGCTGATGATGTAAGTGTTTTTAGAGCCTTTGGCAACGCAGCGCGTGTGATATTGCATATCGTGCAAGGTCACAGCGAGCGTGCTGTCAGCACCTTGCAACACCATGCCTAGCGAATCACCGACCAGCAATACTTCTATGCCGGCACTTTCACAGAGTGCGGCAAAGCTGGCGTCGTAACAGGTCAATACAGCGATTTTTTCGCCTCTGTCTGCCATTTGCTGCAGTGTGAATAAGTTCATTGTATCTTGTGCTTACTCAAGGTTAGGGTTGAAATATTCGCGTTGTCCGCGAATTTGCAGAATGCGCTCCATCAGCACATTGAGAGCTGCATCGTTCTCGGTAATGTTGAGTTTTTCGTTATTTACAATCAATAACGGTGATGCGTCGTATTGATGGAAGAATTCGCTGTAGGCATCCGCCAGCCGCGCCAGGTATTCACGTGTAATGCCCTGCTCGTAAGCCACATTGCGCTGATTGACGCGTTCGAGCAATGCATCTACGGGTGTTTGCAAATAGATGACCAGGTCCGGCGCCGAGGCTTGCGGCTGCAAATGCTGGTAGATCTGACGATAGAGCGCAAACTCTTCATCATTAAGCGTCATGCGTGCAAACAGGGGGTCTTTTTCCAGGAAAAAGTCCGCGATGGTGGCCTGCGTAAACATGTCGCGCTGTGCCAAATCACGAATTTGCCCGGCACGTTGGAACAGGAAGAATAGCTGTGTTGGCAGTGCATAACGCGGTGCGTCCACATAGAACTTGGGCAGGAAAGGGTTGGCGTCTGCGTTTTCCAGTAGCAGATTCACGGGGAAGCTGTCTGCCAGCTTGCGTGCCAGCGTAGTTTTACCGCTGCCTATCGGCCCTTCAATAACGATGTAAGGAAATTTTTCGAAAATACTCATGTGGCCATGCTTTCTAAGGACTCACTTTTTCCACACCCTGGCCTATACAGGTTTGTGCCAGTTGGGTGATATTCCCATGATTTGGAATAATTAAATCAGGGGCGATTTCTTCCAGAGGAAATAGCACAAAGCCGCGCTCATGCATGCGCGGATGCGGCAGCGTCAATTCAGCTGTACTCATGACCACATCATCGTACAGCAGCAAGTCCAGGTCTAGTACCCGTGGCGCATTGGGGAACGGCCGTTCACGGCCATGCGTGCTTTCCAGGGCCAAAAGCGCGTGCAGTAACTGCAAGGGCGCTAAGTCGGTTTCGATTTCTGCTGCGGCATTAATAAAGTCAGGTTGGTTATCGTAGCCCACGGGAGCTGTGCGATAAAGCGACGAATGCTTGATGAGGCTGGTGTTAGGCAGGCATGCGAGCTCATTGAAAGCCCGCTGTACTTGCTGTTGCGGCTGCTGCAAATTGCTGCCTAGCGCGATAAAAGCCCGACTCATGGTTATTATTCCGCAGTGTTGGCGGTCCCCGAGGGTTTTTTACGGCTGCGCCGGCGGCGATTTTTCGGTTCGCTATCCGGCATGAGCATGGCCTGGCGGCGCTCACCATCGGCATTGGCAAAATCCGTCCACCATTGCCCCAGCTCGATTGGCAACTCGCCGGATTCACAGCGCAGCAGTAGAAAGTCATAAGCTGCCCGGTAGCGTGGATGTTCGATCAGGCCGTAAGGCCGCTTGCCGGCGCGTTGCTCAAACCTGGGCTGCAGGCCCCAGATTTCCTTCATGGTGGTGCTGTAGCGTTTATGGATGGCGAGCTTCTCGGCCTGGATGTCCGAGACCTCCGTCATTGCCATGTGCAATGCAGGGATGGGCCGGTCGCCCTGTTTCTGGAATTTTTGCCAGGCACTGAGCACTTCATGCCACAACAAGGTAGCAAACAGAAAACCCGGTGACACTGGCTTGTCGGCGAGTACGCGGTCATCGGTATTTTTCAGGGCGAGATTGATGAAGCGTTCGCCCATTGGCTGCTCAAGCACCATGTCTAACATTGGCAGCAGGCCATGATGCAAGCCATGCTGGCGCAGGGCGATGACGCTTTCTATGGCGTGGCCGGAGAGAAACAGCTTGAGCATTTCGTCAAATAGCCGCGACGCCGGAACATCTTGCAGCGCATCGGCTAATTCTGGAATTGGCGCTTCAGTGACTTTATCCAGCTTGAGCCCCAGTTTGGCTGATAGCCGGACCGCACGCAACATGCGCACGGGGTCTTCGCGATAGCGCGTCACCGGGTCGCCTATCATGCGCAAAATGCCTGCCTGGATATCGGCTACGCCGTTGTGGAAATCCAGAATTTCTTCGCTGGCAGGGTCGTAGTAGAGCGCATTCGCTGTGAAATCGCGGCGCACGGCATCTTCTTCCTGGTTGCCAAATACGTTGTCGCGCAAAATGCGGCCGCTGTCAGCGATTTTGGAATCGCCCTCGCTGCCCCCGCCAACAACCAGATGGCTGCCGCGGAAGGTCGAAACCTCCACGGTTTCATCACCAAACGTCACGTGTACCAGGCGGAAACGACGACCGATGATGCGCGAGCGCCGGAATACACGATGCACCTGCTCCGGCGTGGCATTGGTGGCGATGTCGAAATCTTTGGGACGTTTTTTCAGCAACAGGTCACGTACTGCGCCACCTACAACAAAAGCCTCGAATCCGGCTTTTTGCAGATCCTGCGTGGTGCGGAGGGCGCCCGTGCTTAATAGTTTGCGGTCTATGCGGTGAATCTTGCCGGAAATATGTTTGGCATTGCTGTTGTTTGGGGATGCAGCGCCAGTAGTCAGGCTCGCCTGCTTTTTTTTGGAATTAAAGACGCGTTGCAGCAGTTTTTTGATCATCGAGGTGCAGCCTGTGCATCCATAAAGTGCTAAGTGGGCAAATTATAACGTAAAGCCCAGTCTTCTAGGCTGAATTGCATTTAATGCAATTTGAAATAATGCTATGCCCAGGGCGCTGTTGTGGCATGAAGACGTAATGCGAATTTACGTTACTACCTGCTTGGTCAATGCATGGCATGGCGTATGTCTGCTATGTGCTGCAAGCCAAGGATGGCTTGCAGCAACCGAACAATGGCGCTCATCCATGGAGGATTTACTCATCTGCTGAGATGAGTGCATTTCATGGAGAAAAGTGATGTCTAATTACGACTTGTCAGATGCTGACGTATTGGCTGAATTGCAAAAGCTGTCAATTTGCTTGTTACCATTTTGGGGGGCTTTCAGTCTTGCTGACCATGTTTTAAAAGTACACACTTAAATTGCAGCATCATAGTGGTTGAGATTTTAGAAGGCTTATCTTTAATAACAGCAAATAATAAGACATACCATGACGGCACTCGACTTAGCCAGAATTCAGTTTGGATTCACAATCTCTTTCCATATCATTTTCCCGGCCATTACCATTGGCCTGGCAAGCTATCTGGTCGTGCTTGAAGCCTGCTGGCTCAAGACCAAAGAGCAGGTCTACAAGGACCTTTACCATTTCTGGCTGAAGATCTTCGGGGTCACGTTCGGCATGGGCGTGGTATCCGGTCTCGTCATGGCTTACCAGTTCGGCACTAATTGGGGCGGCTTCTCCCAGTTTGCCGGTAGCGTGACCGGCCCTTTGCTCGCCTACGAGGTACTAACTGCCTTCTTCCTCGAAGCAGGCTTCCTGGGTGTTATGCTGTTTGGCTGGAACCGCGTCGGACCCGGTCTGCACTTCTTCTCCAGCGCCATGGTGGCGCTGGGCACATTAGTCTCCATGACCTGGATATTGGCTTCAAACAGCTGGATGCAGACTCCGCAGGGATATGAAATTGTGAATGGCGTTGTTATCCCGGTGGATTGGCTCGCCATCATCTTCAACCCATCTTTTCCATATCGACTGGCGCACATGGGCATTGCCGCTTTCCTTGCCACGGCTTTGTTCGTAGGTGCCTCGGCTGCCTGGCATCTGCTGCGTAAAAAAGATAATCCTGCTGTGCGTAAAATGCTGTCCATGGCTATGTGGATGGTGCTGATTGTTGCTCCGATACAAGCCATCGTCGGCGATTTCCATGGTCTCAACACATTGAAGTATCAACCAGCCAAAGTGGCAGCACTGGAAGGACACTGGGAAAGCTATCCGGGCGAAGGGCTGCCGTTACTGCTGTTTGGCTGGCCCGATATGGAGCGCGAGGAAACGCGCTTTGCTTTGTCCGTACCGCATATGGGCAGCCTGATTCTTACCCATACCTGGGATGGCCAGATCAAGGGCCTGAAAGAGTTTGCACCAGAAGACCGGCCCAATTCCACCACTATTTTCTGGACTTTCCGTATTATGGTTGGCTTGGGCATGCTCATGATTCTGCTCGGTTTTTGGAGCCTGCTGTTGCGCCACGGACATAAACTGTACGAATCGCGATCATATTTGCGGTTTGTATTATTAATGGGCCCGACTGGCTTGGTAGCGATGCTGGCTGGCTGGCTTACGACGGAAATAGGCCGTCAGCCATGGGTGGTCTATGGCGTCATGCGTACCGCCGATGCGGTTTCCAGGCATGATGTCAGCACGCTTGCGGTTTCGTTAGCGCTTTTCCTGATAGTGTACTGCTTTGTATTCGGCATCGGCATCGCTTATGTGCTGCGGCTTGTGCGCAAGGGCCCAGTCCTGCATGAGGGCGATCTACCAAGCACTGGCGGCCCCGGCGAGGAGCGGCATTCGATGCGGCCTATGTCCGCTGCGGTTGAATCCCAGATTTCAGATAGCAGGAGCTGAGTGTTGATGAATTTTGATCTATCTTTTGTCTGGGCCGTCATCATATTTTTTGGCGTGATGATGTACGTCGTGATGGACGGCTTCGACCTAGGCATAGGGATGCTTTACCCTTTCGTGCCGGCCCGTGAGGATAGGGACGTGATGATGAACACGGTAGCCCCGGTATGGGACGGCAACGAGACCTGGCTGGTGCTGGGCGGGGCTGGCTTGTTTGCAGCGTTTCCCTTGGCTTATTCCATCATCCTCAGTGCGCTTTACCTGCCATTGATTTTCATGCTGCTGGGTTTGATTTTTCGCGGTGTTGCTTTTGAATTCCGTTTCAAGGCGCTCGATCATGAACGCCACATCTGGGATAAGGCTTTCATAGGCGGCTCAGTAGTTGCCGCATTTTTCCAGGGCGTGACGTTAGGCGCCTATATCGATGGCATTGCGATTACGAACCGTGAGTTTTCAGGCGGCGCGTTAGATTGGCTGGCGCCATTCCCGTTATTTACGGGCCTGGGTGTTGTAGTTGCCTATTCACTGCTGGGTAGTTGCTGGCTGATCTGGAAAACCGAAGGTGATCTGCAAAAACGCATGATTGATGTCACGAAACCTTTGGCCTTGGTAATACTGGCAGCGATCGTCATCATCAGTATCTGGACGCCGCTGACACACGCCGAGATTGCACAGCGCTGGTTTACGCTACCCAATCTTTTCTGGTTTTCGCCGGTGCCGCTACTGGTCGGGCTCTGCATGCTTTTACTCCTGCGCTCGCTCAAGCGTGGTCCCGATGTTGCGCCATTTATGTATGCGCTCTGCATTATTTTCCTGGGGTACATAGGCCTGGCCATCAGCTTGTGGCCTAATGTCATCCCACCGAATATCTCGATCTGGGATGCCGCTGCACCGCCTCAAAGTCAGCTATTCACTTTGGTCGGCACCCTGATTATTATTCCTGTCATCCTGGCCTATACGGCATGGGCCTATTATGTATTCCGTGGCAAGGTTCGGGCGGAAGATGGTTACCACTGATGGATAGTCGCCAGCCCGGGCAGTATCTGTGGCTGAGAAGGTTAGGCTGGCTGGTGTTGATCTGGGTGGCCAGTGTCCTGGCCCTGGCTTTGGTTGCCTATGGCCTGCGGCTTTTCATGCACATGATTGGTTTAGGCTGAATTCATCGTTTGTCAGATGATATTTCCTGACGCCAATAGCTGGAAAGTGGTTGAGCGTAAGGCTGATTGCAGATAAAGTAATTCCATGTGCCATCGTCACCATATCGGGTTTATGAGCACCCGTCTCGCCAGCTGGATTGCCATCGCGGCAATGGTGTTTTCAGCGCTTGCGCCCACGATTGCCCACGCAATCCCTGCAAAAAATACACCACAGACTTTGTGGCAGGAACTGTGCACCGCGCAGGGCACTCAGCTTATCGCCAGTGATGCCATTTCAGGGGCAAGTAGCCAGCCGGGTTTGCACATCCCAACCCAGCCAGCGCAAGACAAAATGGGCATGCATGTCGAACACTGTCCCTACTGTTTCAGCCATGCCGGTTCCATTGGCTTGCCGCCTGTGACAGCCTCCTTTGTGTTTGTGGCAACTGGCCAGAGAGCCCGGCTTGCCGAGACGTATATTGCCCCCGTTATATCTCCCCACTATCAATCTGCAAATCCTTCCCAAGCTCCACCTGTACTTTACTAAAGCTTACGCACGTATTTATGCCGCCAGCTATCAATGCTGACCGGCGGTGTTTACACTGACTTTAGATCGCGCAGTCTTATTGCGCGGCTGAGAATTTAGAGGGAGATTATCAAATGCGGTTCACAATGAAAACATTCATACTGATAGCGGGATTGTTGCCTGTCGCCAGTGCGCAAGCTAGTTGTGGCGGCGCTTTTTGTAGCCTGAGCACAGACTGGGACGTGCAGGGCATGGGCGGCAAGCCGGGTGTAAGGCTGGATTTGCGTGCTGAATTCATTGATCAGGATCAGCTGCGTCATGGCTCACATAAAACACAACCATTGGGCGAAGTGGATAAACATGATGAGGTGCGTACGCTCAATCGCAATCTATTGGCTACCCTGGATTGGAACATTAACCCGCAATGGGGGCTGACCCTGAAAGTGCCGATGGTAGATCGCGCTCACAAGCATATTCATAATGAAGATGATGGGATAGGCGGCGTAGAGCCAGAGCTGGAAAAATGGAATTTTTCCGGCATCGGTGATGTGCAGGCGCTGGCGCGCTACAGTTTTTATCAGGACAAGATAAGCAACGCCGGTATCCGTTTTGGCCTCAAGCTGCCTACCGGTAGTATCAGCAAGAAAAATAGTGCGGGTGAAGAGGCTGAACGTACCTTGCAACCAGGTACTGGCAGTGTCGATAGCCTGCTCGGCGCCTATTACAATCACCGTATGGGTAATATGGCCTGGTTTGTACAAGGCTTGTGGCAACAGACGCTGCATGAGCGTGACGACTTCAAGCCCGGCCGCAAGCTGGGCGTGGATACAGGCCTGAATTACAGCGCAACGCCGGACCTCAATCTGCTGCTGCAGCTTAATCTGCAGCATAAATCCAGGGATAGCGGCAGCAATGCCGAGCCTGCGGATTCGGGCGGACGCTCGGTCAATGTCAGCCCCGGCTTCAGCTACCGCATCACGTCTGACACGCAGATTTACGGATTCCTGCAAAAACCAATCTACCAGTATGTCAACGGCAGGCAGCTGACAGCTGACTGGTCGGCGGCTTTCGGTGTCAGCACCCTGTTCTGATGCAGCTTGCCGGCTATTGAATCGCTGCCAGAGAGTAGCGCTGCTGATCGAGGTCAGGGTGCAAATTCAGGACACGCATCGGAGTATAGTGTTTGGTATTGACAGCTGATGGCCGCTACCTCTTGGTGCATTTGCCACAAGGCAAATATCTGGTCATTACCGAACAACTATGCTGTCAAACGGCAATCGCTGCGTGAGGGGCACAAAAAGCATCAAAAACTCGTATTCTGGCGGCCGATCTGAGGGTCACTATCAAAAAGATAGCCTGAAGGAGACTGTGATTGGAATTTTCACCATTCGGAAATAGAACCTGTCTTTATCAGGCAACCCAACTTGATGCTGTACTTGATAACATGGCCTGGCAAGCTGCCGCGTTTCTGACCAAGAAGGAACGCGTCATGATTGTTGGCATCCTGCGTCGTGGCGCGCCACTTGCTGAAATGTTGCATGCCCGGTTGATGAGCCATTTCAAACTGGCCAATATGGGCTTGATGAATTTACAGATCAAACGCTACGCTGATGATTTGACGCTACTCCACCCTGAAACAAGGCTGACGGAGAACCCCCGGCACGCCTCTCTCGACCTCGCTGGCGCCACTGTATTGGTCGTGGACGATGTCATGTACCGCGGCCACTCCATGTTACGCGCCGTGGAATATCTGGCGAGAAAGCAGGCCGCTGAAATCCGCACGGTAGTTTTGGTAGACCGTGGTGCGAAAAAGCTGCCGGTGCGCACCGATATTGTCGGCGTGCGACTTGACGTCGCGCCGTCAGACATCATTGAATGCAACGTGCCGCCTTATGAAGCCGAATTCAAGATAGACCTGCTAAAACCCACTATTAATGAACAGGCACTGAAAATCCATGATGTTCCAAGATCGTGATGAAGCCGCGCTGATACTTGCGGAAAAACTTAAGGATTATCGGGGCAAGCACCCACTCATTCTCGCCATTCCACGTGGTGCTGTGCCGATGGCGAAGATTATTGCGCATGAGCTTGAGGGCTCATACGATGTTGTGCTGGTACGCAAGCTGCGTGCGCCGTATCAGCCAGAATTGGCCATCGGCTCGGTGGATGAAAGCGGCTGGACTTATATTGCCGATCATGCCGCATCTGTCGGCGGCAGCGCTGACTATATCGAATATGAGAAAAAGACGCAGATGGAAACCATTCGTAAGCGTCGTGCCCAGTACACGCCGGTGCGTGCGCCGGTGGACCCTGCTGGGCGCATCGTTATCGTCATCGACGACGGTCTCGCTACAGGCGCAACCATGATCTCTGCACTGCACGGTCTGCGTGCCAGGCATCCCGCCAGGCTGATATGCGCGGTCCCCGTTTCACCTCCTGAAACGTTGGAAAAGATATCCAGATTGGCAGATGAGACCGTGTGCCTTCAATCACCTGGAAATTTTCAGGCAGTCGGGCAGTTTTATAGGCATTTCCCACAAGTCGAGGATGAAGAAGTCATCAAGCTTTTACGAAGCGAGGATTAGACCGCGTCTATGACGAGGTGTCGGACGAACCATGCAGCAGCTTGGTGCGCTACGTCTTCCAAGGTTCCTGGCTCTTCAAACAGGTGCGTCGCACCAGGAATGATGGATAGATCCTTTTGTAATAGATCCTTTTGTAATGGTCAACAACCGAGCTTCCGAACTCAAAAATGGTACGGCGTAAGGGGGCAGGTCAGTCAACATGGATATCTATTTACACATGCGCCATATTGATCGCAATCGGGATACGCTTTCTGCCGAAATGCCCAGATTGTTCGGCAAACTTCCCGGCTATGCTACTGGAACAAATTGGACAAGCTCCGTCCCTGGTCAGGCGATATTGATTGATCTGATACCAATCGCGCACGATAAGCGGCGCATGGCAATGCGGAC